>CAYYLW010000177.1:0-4758 GCA_964472465.1 uncultured Oscillospiraceae bacterium
TTAGCCAAATCTGCTAAAATGATAAGGTTACCTGAAGTGGTATATTTTTCAACGTTGGAGTACGTTGCGGACGATACACCATCTCCACCGCCAAATAAGACATTTCCATTCCCGTCCGTTGCCGCTGCTAGACCTCGTCTAGCTTGTGAGAGCTGCGGTAAAATCATCTTGTTGCCGTTCACATCGAATCTTTCAACAACCGAGCTACGGGTATAACCAGAGCCATCCCACCCACCGCCAAATAAGACATTTCCATTTCCATCTGTAGCAGCTGCCAAATCCAATCGGGCTGTGGAAAGAGAATTGATTGCAACTAAGCCTCCAGCAACAGCGTAGGCGCGCTCACTATTTGCTCTATTAACGCATGTACCATATGGAAACGCGCTAATATAGTAAGATGAGCCTGCCTGTAGCTTTAGCATCAGTACCCCTTGGGTTTGATAATAATTTCGTAGAGTATTATCTGCCAGTACCGTTCCATCCGTCTCGTTGACCGGATATCGGTCCGTCCGGTACACCACCTTGGTTCCCTTCCATAGCGCCAGGCTCTGCCCGTCATACACAAAGTCTTCCGGGTCACGCCACCGTATTTCCACTTGGTTGTCCCCAGCAAAGGCCCCAAAATTCTTAACATCTTTGGGTGGAAAAGGATACTGAGCCACAAATGCTCTTACCTGTTCAGTGGTTGCAATTCGCGCGCTCACATCCCCCGCAGGGGGAGAAACCGCCGCTTTGGGGTTTGTAAACACCGCCCCCATTTTGGGTGCATATAAGGTCAAGTCCTTTTCAGCTTGGCCAATTCGCGAAGAAATGCCACCCGTCCCCTCAATCGCGTTTATCACCCGCGCCTCCATTTGTGACAAGGTCTTGTTGGCGGATATAACCCGCTCCATGCCCCGACCGTCAACCTTCCGCAAAAAGTTCCAGGTTTCTTGGCTTCCATACTCGGCCAGCGCATCCTCGATTTGCTGAAAATACCCGCGGTTTAAAAATGTCCCCACTTCTATCACATTTCCAGGTTTAAATGCAAAAGTTCGCGTTTCTACAGTCGCTCCGCTCACCGGGTCGCAAAGCAAATACCTGCCAGGGCACAGGGCAAGTCCGTCCAAAAATTGTCTGGCAATCCAGTTCTGCACCTAGAATCACCCCCTATAGCCTGCCATAAGGGCATCAAGATAGGTTTTTACCGCTGCGGTGGTGGCCAGGGCCGTGCTGTTTGCAGTAATGGCAATTGTATTGGCCGCAGGGTTTGTGAGTACAGGATTGCTCTTGGGCGCCAGGGTGGTCACTGCAGTATTTACCGCATCAATCCGGCTGTTCACATTGGCTATTGAACCGTTTAGCCGCCCCTCAGCCGCCGCCACCCGGCCATTTGTGTCGGCAACGGCGGCGGCCGTCCTGTTATCCACCTCCACAATCTCCGCCCCCAGGGCGTTTAGGTCATTTTGTATCTGCCCCAAAAAATCCTCTATAGGCTGCAGCCAAGCGGCATCTATTGGGGTTCCTTCTATATCCCCATCCACCCGTACAGGCTGCAAATCATAGGTTCCCAGCACAAGCCCTGTGTCAATTTCCCGCATTTCGTAACGGTGCGGGTATTGCACCTGCTGGTCGGTCACGGTTCTTGGCGTCCATTTCAAAGTATCACCCTCTTAAAATAGTCTTCGGCCCTGCGCCCTTCTGCGTCAATTTCTACCCAGCGGCGGCCCAAGGCATCCCATTCGGCGGCCGTCATTGCGTTGTCAGGGTTATAGCATCCGTCAAAGTACCGGCGGGCCGCACGGCCCTCCCCATCTATCGCCGCCCAGCTTCTCTCAGGGGCCTCCCATTCTGCCCACATCATCCGGCAGTCACGCACCTCAATGTACCGTGGCAACACAGTAGCCTGCCCACTTACCAGACTGCCCGCCACGCAGAAACATCCGGGTAGACCGGCGGCCCGTGTACACAAACGCTGCGCCCATTCTTCCAATGCGTTTATCTTTTCATAATGTGTGTAGGGCAGGTCCGGTAGGCGCAGGCGGGAAAAATAGTCCCCAGCAAAGCGCCCTTCACCGTCTATCTCTTCCCAGCTTCTCCCAGCCCATTCCTCCCAGGTATTCCTCTCCAGCCCATAAAGCTGATACCGCAAGGCAAACACAGCATCCCGTATGGCGGTTATTTCCCTTCTCTCTGGGATATGCCCCTGTGGCCAAGTGGCGCGCAGCGGCAGTGGTATTGTATATCCATCGCTTTCCAGTTCCCCGGCAATGTGGCAGAGGTTTTGCACCAGCCTGTTCCAGTCCGCGCTGTTCTGCGCCCCCTTGCATGGTTCTTTCTGCCCCGCGTGTTGCCGGGCATACTCCACATCATCTCGCGTTCTGTCCGTCACCGGTACCTTCCACATTGCCTACCACCTTCATATCGGCGCTTCCCGCGCGTAAATTGATGTCCAGTTGTTCTACTGTTCCCGCTATAGGCAACCCTGTCAGAAGCCCCGCCCTTGTGGGCACCTGCACCACATAGCCGCATTCCAGTGCCCCCAGCCTCACGGGCACTTCTATCTGCGAACGCTGTCCAAGATAGGCAAACAAACCGTCCAGTACCCCCGGTGCGTCAAGCGGGGAGAGCATGGTACACCTGTCGAATACCAGTATGTTCTCCACCTCGCCCGCGTCCACCGTCTTTCTTCGGGAAAACACGGGCTTGTTCACCACATAGCGCTTACCCGTCACCACCACTTCCCCCGGCGTTTTCACCTGCAACACCGCGTGGTTTGCCCCGCTTTGCCCTATGCTGGCCCCTGTGGCTTCTAGGCTGTGTAGCGGCTCGCTGAACTGTACCGTGTGCCCCCCGGTTCCCAGCTCGCCCCGGTAGGCCTCCGCTGTATCCTCTCCGGGCATGTACTGGTGGGCCACTAGGTCAATGCCGCTCACATATTCTGTGGGCTGCATGGAGGCCCCACGGTAAAGTTCCCCCTCCGGCAAAACGGTACTAACCACCGTGTCCGGCGGATAAATCCACACATAGTCCCGGCGCGAATCGTCCGCTGCGGCCCCCAGGGCAAAAGCCACCTGCTGCACCGCCGCGCGGCAGGTACAGGGGGGAATGTATCCCGATAAGGTCTTTCCCGTAAAAGCCGCATCCAATCGGAAGTCTACCAGCCGCGTGGGAAAACAAACGTCAAATATCAACCGTAGCAACCTCTCTACAAGCACGGCCTCATACACGTCCCCGGCAAACTGGTAGTTGTCCATTGCCCCCAAAATATCCACTGCGTCAAAATCAATCACCGTGCCGTCCCCATACACATCCTTCCAGGGCAGTTTAAGGAAAAATGCCCCAAATTTTTGTTCATCCGCCACCACATTCAGTGCCTGGTTGCGCATCAGCATGTTTTCCCCCACACCCGAAACCATCGAAAACTCCGGCCTGTGGGTGCGAAGCCTGAAACGCAGTGTGTTGATACTCACCTCATTGGAGGTAGGATCCAGTTCTTCTAAAATTTGGCAGCCGTCAATCTCATCATCCGGGAAGGTGCGCCCTTTGCCATAGTCAATTCCCGCAAGCTTGACATAGCGGCAAGGGCGGTTTGTCTCCAAAAACTCCACCCGAATTTTTTGGAAGTCTGTCACCTTTTCGTCCACTTCCCCCACAACACCGCGTAGGCTGTATTCTCCTGTGGCCAGCATCCCGCCCGCACCGTCAAACCAGGTCACGCGCACACGGCTGGCCCAATCCTCGCTGTAGGGGTAAAACAGCAGGGTAATTCCGGGCGACTTGTGGTTAAAGCTAAACCCCACCTCAAGCACCGGCGGCTCCGTAAATATCCCCTCATCATCGCTCATACTGCGGCTCCACAATCCCCAAGGCAGTTTATCCGGTTCATCCGGCAGATGTTCCTGGCAGCCGTCCAGTACGGCTTGGTTTGGCTCACAGGTGGCCACATTGGCCACAGTAACATTATCAAAACGCAAATCCGCAAGCCCCACCCAAGGCTGTATATCCTCTGCCGATGGGCGGCTATCCGCTTTTGCGCCAGGGTCAATTTGCCCATAGCCTATCTGTATATTCATCGCTTCGGCCCCTTTGCCACAAATTTCACCGGCACGCTGCCCCAGTAGCTCACGCCGCCTCGGCTGAACCGCACTGCGCTGATTTTATAGCTGGCCCCATACATCTCCTGGCTGATGAGGCCTCTCGGCGTCAGAAAGGCCACCGTGCGGAAGGGCACAGTCCCAAAGCTATCCAGCGCGTCTATCAATTGCAGAAAATCTGGGTTGTCACTGGCGTTTGTCAGCCCCACCTCCATCTCTATATTCTTGATAAGCCCCATGGGCTCGCGGAACATCTCCCAGGTTTGCATCCGCCCGCTGCCCTCGCCGTCCAGTATCTCGGTCGAAAGCTCGAACTTCACCACCGGCAGGTTATACGCCCTGCCGTCAATCGAAAAAACAATCATATCGTCCTCGTTTTCTCCCCCGCCATCTTGCAAAAAGCAGGGGATATGCTATACTGTTGGCACACCTACGGAAAGGGAGGCTTTCTCATGGCACTCACCAAAGAAGACCTGTTGGCAATCGGCGAACTCATAGACACCAAGCTGGAGCCCATGAAATCCGACATATGCGGAATGAAATCCGAGGTGTCTGGGATGAAATCCGACATTCGCAAGCTCAACGAAACTGTGGCAAAAATTGAGGTGGAGCACGGCCAGAAACTCAGCGCTCTGTACGACGCCCACCTGGACACGGTGCGCAACGCCACCACCATTCAGCA
>CAYYLW010000178.1:0-4672 GCA_964472465.1 uncultured Oscillospiraceae bacterium
AGGAAAGCCGCCCGGAGCGGGCCTCGGTTTGGCTGAAGGTACTGCGCACCCGGCCATCTTCCCCCACCACCTTCAAAAGGCCCTCCACATAGGTGGAATTCAGCTTGGCGTACAGCCGGTAGGTGAGGATATGCCCGATGATGGGGTGTTGCCCGCGCAGGTTTTCCAGGGTCTCGGCATCGGTGGAAAAGCCGCTTTTGGTCTTTTTCCCGGTGGGCAGGCCCAGCTTTACAAACAAAACCTCCCCCAGTTGTTTGGGGCTATTTACATTAAATTCACTGCCCGCCGCCTCGTATACGGCGGCCAACTGGCGGGAAAGCTCCGCCTGCAATTCCCCGCCAAACCGGCGCAGGCCCCCGGTGTCCAGCGCCACCCCGGTCAACTCCATCGAGGCCAGCACCTCGGCCAGGGGCTGCTCTATCTCACACAGCAGCTTTTTCATCCCGGCTTCCTCGGCCGCCTTGGAGAGGGTGCGGAACAGTTTTTCCAGCAGAGGGGCCTCTGGGTAGGCCGCGCAGGCCCATTCGGGCTGCACGCCATACTCCCCGGCCAAGCGGGCCACGCTGTATTCACTGGCCGCGGGGTTCAGCAGATAGGCCGCCAGTTTCGCGTCAAACTGCACGCTTTGCGCCTGCCCGCCCGCCGTAAGGGCCAACTTGTGCAGGGGTTTTGCATCGAACACGCGCTTAAAAGCCTTTTCGTTTTGCAGCAGCGCCAGCAGGGCCGGGCTATCCTCGGGGGCATAATAGGCCTTTTTCTCCCCGGCGGGGCAGGCCAGCCAGCCACCGGGCACAGGGGCCATGAACACCATCCCGGCCAGGCTCTCGGGCAGGGTGGCCGCGGCCACCTCCTCCAGGCTACGGGCGGTTTCCCCGCCCAGCTCCACGGCCTCCAGGTTCAGCCGCGCCAGTATGCTGCCCATCTCCAGCCAGCTTAGCAGGCGGGCGGCCTCGGGGGCGTTTGGGGGGCTTTTTTTGTAATGGCCCGGGGCGGTTTCAATGGGTACGGCACAGTCAATCACCGCCAGCTTGTGGCTGAGGAAGGCGCTCTCCTTGCCCTCTTCCAACTTTTTGCGCACCCCCGCTTTGATGCTGGGGTCCTCCAGGTTTTGGTACACCCCTTCCAGGCTGCCAAACTGGCCTATCAGGGCAAAGGCGGTTTTCTCGCCCACGCCCGGCACACCGGGAATATTGTCCGAAGCGTCGCCCATCAGGGCCTTTGTCTCGATGAGTTGCAGGGGGCTAACCCCGTATTTTTCTTGTACGGCGGCCTCATCCATGCGCTGCGTTTCCCCCCGCCCGGCCTTGGTGGTGGTAAGCAGCACCGATACGCCGGGGCGCACCAATTGCAGGCTGTCGCGGTCTCCCGTGGCCAGCAGGCACTCGTCCCCGCGCTGCGCCGCCGCCGCGGCCAGGGTGCCCAAAATGTCGTCGGCCTCATAGCCCTCACGGCATACCTCGCGGTAGCCAAGGTAGCCCAGCAGTTCCTTCAAAATGGGCATCTGGGCAGCCAATTCCTCCGGCATACCCTTGCGCTGGGCCTTGTAGCCCTCGTACATCTGGTGGCGGAAGGTGGGGGCCTTCAAATCGAAAGCCACGGCCACCTCGTCGGGTTTTTCGTCGTTTTCCAGTTTCAGCAGAATATTCATAAAGCCATAGATGGCATTGGTGAACGCGCCTTCCTTGTTGGTGAGCAGTTTGATGCCATAAAAAGCGCGGTTTAGGATGCTGTTGCCATCCAGTACCAGAATTTTCAAAATTTGTTCCTCCCTCATGTTGGGCGCGGCGGATGGTTACCAGTCAAGTGGGCCATCCGTTTGCTGTGGCTTCTACTATACCATAATTTGCTTTTATGATATACTATTATCTCATGGCGGCCATCCGGCGGCTTTGTTTTGTGCGCTCGTCCCCATCAGAAAAACAGTAGAGGAACACAGCTTTTGCAGATTGGAAACATTCCCATTAAAACCGGCGCGGCACTGGCCCCCATGGCAGGCGCCAGCGATGGCCCAATGCGCGCCCTGTGCGTGCAGGAAGGGGCGGTGTTCACCGTAAGCGAGATGGTGAGCGCCAAGGCCTTGACCATGAAGGACCAAAAGAGCCTGCGCCTTTTGCGCGGGGCCACAAAGGGCGCGCCCTATGCCGTGCAACTGTTTGGCAGCGAGCCACAGGTGCTGGCTGAAGCGGTACGCTATATAGACGGCGAAGAATTTGATTTTCTGGACCTAAACCTGGGCTGCCCGGCGCAAAAAATTGTGGCCGGTGGGGCGGGCAGCGCCTTGCTGAAAGACCCCGCCAAGGCCGCCGCCTTTGTGGCCGCCGGGGTGCGCGCCAGCCGCCGCCCGGTAAGCGTGAAACTGCGCATCGGCTGGGACGAAACCAGCCTTACCGGGCCAGAGGTAGCAAGAGCCTGCGAAGCCGCGGGCGCCGTGATGCTGTGCGTACACGGGCGCACCCGCCAGGAGCAATACACCCCCGGGGTACACCCAGACGTGGTGGCCCAGGTGAAGGCCGCGGTAAAAATACCCGTTTTGTACAATGGAGACGTGACTTGCGGCGAAAGCGCCCTGCGTTTTTTGGCAGAGAGCGGCTGCGACGGGCTGATGATTGGCCGGGGGGCTATGGGCAACCCCTTTGTGTTTGCCGAGGTGGCCGCCGCCATGAGGGGCGAAGCCCCGCCGGCCCCGCCCAGCCTTGCCCGGCGGCTGGCCGCGCTGGAAACCCAGGTGCGCGGAATGTGCGAAGAAAAGGGCGAAGCCGTGGCCATGCGCAACGCCCGCGGCGTGGCCGGGGCCTACATGCACGGCCTGCGCGGCGCGGCCACCCTGCGCCACAAGGCCCACGCCCTCACCTATTTTTCTGATTTGGCCCCCCTCTTGGCAGAGGCCCAGCGTTTGCAAGTGGAGCCTTAAAAATCCACCAGTTCGTCCAGGTTTTGCTCATAGCAGGGGATGAAATCCCGCAGAAAAAGCTGGGCGGCGGGGCAATGCATCTCTTCTAACAACTTGTACTGCTGCTTTTTGGCCGAGGAAAATTCATGGTTGCCCGCCCGTTCTTCCTCAATGCATTTCACCAGGGCCGAAAGGCGGTCGGCCGCTTTTAAAAGCTGCCGCTCGGCCGGGTGCAGGCCCTGCCCGGTTAGGCAGCCTTGCAGGGTGCCTTGCAGTTTTTCGGGCAACAGGCCCGCCAGGGCGGCGGCACTCTCGTGCTCCACCGCTTTGTAGGCCCGTTTCAGCTCCTCGTTTTTGTATTTCACCGGGGTGGGCAAATCGCCCGTCAATATCTCGCTGGCGTCATGGTACAGCGCCGCCAGCGCCACCGTTTCGGGGCGCACCTCCGCCTGGCCCAGCTCCTCTTTGGCCAGCAGCGCCAGCACGTGCGCAAACACGGCAGTTTCCACGGTGTGCTCGCTCACCGTCTCCTCCCGGCTTTGGCGCATCAGCCCCCAGCGGCCAATATATTTCATGCGGCTTAGCAGCGCGCAAAAGGCATAATGGTTCTGTTCCATTTCTATTCCTCGTTATTTCGTTAATATTTTAAATGATTCTGGCTATGTGTTCTGCCAAGTATACCACAAAATTGCGGAGGGCCCAATGGTAAAAACCCTACAAAAACCAGACAAACGAAAAGCCGTATGGCTAAGCTTCCTGTTTGCCGCTGCGGTGGCGCTGATTATTTTTCTGCCTTTTCTCATTGTAGACAAGGGGTTTTTCCTGTATGCGGGGGACTATAACTCCCAGCAGATTCCCTTTTATATGCATGTGCAAGAGTTTTTGAAAAGTGGCGGCGGCACCTGGGACTGGGCCACAGACCTGGGCGGCTCCATCATCACCTCTTACTCTTTTTATAATTTGGGCTCGCCTTTTTTGTGGCTTACCCTGCCGCTACCCACAAGCTGGATGCCCTACATGATGGTGCCGCTGTTCATTTTGAAATTTGCCTGCATCTCGGCGGCGGGCACCCTGTACCTGCTGCGCTACGCCAAAACGCCCCATATGCCCGTGGTGGCCGGGGTGCTGTATGCGTTTTGCGGGTTTAACATATACAACATTTTCTTCAACCACATGCTGGAACCTGTTATCCTGTTCCCCCTGATGCTGTGGGCACTGGACGGGTTCATGCTGGAAAACAAAACCGGCTGGTTTGCCCTGTTTGTGGGCCTGGCCCTGCTGAACAGCTATTTCTTCTTCATTGGCAACGTGGTGTTTCTCATTTTGTATTTTGTGCTGCAATGCCTTTTGGGGCCCTACCGCCTCAGCCTGCCCAAATTCTTCCAGCTTGCCCTGGAAGCCCTGTTGGGGGTGGGCATAGGCATGGCGCTGGCCCTGCCCAGCCTGCTTACCCTGCTGGAAAACCCCCGCACCAGTAACTTTGCCAGCGGCATGAACCTGCTGCTATACTGGCATGTGCAGCAAATTCCCGCCATCCTCTCCTCTCTCATCACCCCGCCCGACCCCCCCTACCTGCCCAATGTGTTCACCGAGGGGGCCATCAAATGGACCAGCATGAGCGCCTTTTTGCCCATCGTATCCATTGCCGGGGTGGTAGGCTACCTGCGCTCGAAGCGCGGAGGCTGGCTGAAATGGATTCTGGGCATCAGCCTGGTCATGGCCCTCATCCCGGGGCTGAACTCCCTGTTCTTCGCCATGAATTCCAGCTACTATTCCCGCTGG
>CAYYLW010000179.1:0-4482 GCA_964472465.1 uncultured Oscillospiraceae bacterium
TAGTTCACATGTGCACAGTGGTTCCAATCTCTCTCACCGTTGGTGCGAACCGGATCGTTCCCACCGTGGCCATTCCCTATCCCCTGGGCAACCCTGCCCTGGAGAAGGCCGATGAAAAAGAGCTCCGCCGCAAGCTGGTGAAAAAAGCCCTGAAAGCTTTGGAAACCGAAGTGACTGAGCAAACCGTCTTCAAAGACGAATAAGTAAGATTTTTTCGGGGAGAGCCGGAGAGAAAACCTCTCCGGCTCTTTTCGGAAAAACCTGTGTTTTGCAGGATTTTGCTGTGTGGCCAGCCACAAGCTGCCGCGCGGTATACGATGAATCTGCCGGGAACGGCAGGTTCAATCCATATGTTTTTTCCCCCTGCATGAAGGGTGAAAATTCAAATTCTTCGGAGGTGAGTCAATGAGCTTTCCTGTTATGAAAGGGGCAGCTTACGCCCTTTGCCAGGCAAACGAGATGGTGCTGCATCATGGCAGCACACAAACCAGTGAAATGCGCCTCAATCCGGATTCGGATTATTTAAAGGAACTGCCGAAACATCTGCGTTCCTTTGAAGATTGTGTGGCGTACCCCCCCAACCAGACCTACATTGGAAACATGCAGCCCCGCGCCATGGGCGAGATTGCCCGCCCCTGGTACGAGAACCCCGTGAAGGGTGCCACCCGTGAGGGCAAATTTGGCGAAATCATGCCGCAGGATGAATTCCTGGGTTGCATGAAAGCCGTGGACATGTTCGACCTCGTGATTCTGGAAGAGAGCCTGCAAACTTCTGTGAAAGAAAAATTGCTGGCCCACCCGGTGATTGGAAAATACTGGGTAACCCTAGCTACCCTGGATAAAAACCCCGGCACTGCCGAGCAGATTAAGGAACTGGTGGACGCCCACAAGGCCGAGCCCATGTACCTGGACGGCAAGCTGGTGGGCTGTGTGAAGAAGGCGCATGATTTTGACGCGGCGCTGAGCGAGCACGTGATGTTTGAAAACCTGGCGGGCAAGGCCTCGGCGGCTTTTGCGCTGAGCCTGCTGTTTGCCAAGACCGACCTTGGCCCGAATGATGTGGAATATATCATCGAGTGCAGCGAGGAGGCCTGCGGCGACATGAACCAGCGCGGCGGCGGCAACTTTGCCAAGGCCATTGGCGAGATTTGCGGCTGCAAAAACGCCACCGGCAGCGACACCCGCAGCTTCTGCGCGGGCCCGGCCCACGCCTTGGTGGAGGCCAGCGCCCTGGTGCAGGCCGGGGTGTACAGCAATGTGGTGGTGCTGGCCGGTGGGGCCACCGCCAAGCTGGGCCTGAACGCCAAAGACCACGTGAAAAAAGGCCTGCCCGTCATCGAGGACTGCTTGGGCGCTTTCGCTGTGAACATTGGCGAGAACGACGGCGTGTCCCCGGTTATCCGCACCGACATTGTGGGCCGCCACACCATTGGCAGCGGCGCTTCGCCCCAGGCGGTGATTCAGGCCATTGTGGCAGACCCGCTGGACCGCGCGGGCCTGACCCTGAAGGACGTGGACGCTTACTCGGTGGAGATGCAGAACCCGGAAATCACCGAGCCGGCCGGCGCGGGCGACGTGCCCCAGGCCAACTACAAGATGATTGCCGCGCTGGGCGTGATGAAAAAGGTGTTTGAAAAGAGCGAGCTGGCCAATGTGGTGGCCAAAATCGGCATGCCCGGTTTCGCCCCCACCCAGGGTCACATCCCCTCGGGCGTGCCCTTCCTGGCCCACTGCAAAGATTTGATGGCCGACGGCACCCTGAACCGCGTGATGATTGTGGGCAAGGGCAGCCTGTTCCTGGGCCGCCTCACCAACCTCTTCGATGGCGTTTCGTTTATCATGGAGAAAAACAGTGGCGTTGTGGAAAGTGGCAGCGCGGCGGATAAAGACACCATCCGCCAGATGATTGCCGAGGCCATGAAGGATTTTGCCGCATCCCTGAAATAGGCAGCCATGAAAACAGAAACGGGGAGCGCCGCGCTAGGCTAGGGCGGCGCCACCCTACACGAAAGGAGGCCCGAACTTTTGGAAGATAAAGTAAAAAGCACCATTGCCGAAGTATTTGACGAGATTGCGGCAGGGCTGGCAACCGGCAGCTTTGGCAAACGTGTGCGCGTTGGCCTGACCCTGATGGGCAGTGAACACGGCGAGGAAGAGATGCTGCGCGGCGCCGAAGCCGCCCAAAGCAGCGATTCCTCCATAGAAGTGGTGGTAATTGGCAGCGCCCACGACACCGAGCTGGAACTGGTGGAGGTGGCCACCGCAGAGGATGGCCATGCCAAGATGGACGAAATGCTGGAAAACGGCAGGCTGGATGCCGCCGTCACCATGCACTACAGCTTCCCCATCGGCGTTTCCACCGTGGGGCGCGTTGTTACCCCCGGCAAGGGCCGCAGCATGTATGTGGCCAACACCACCGGCACCTCGGATACCGACCGTGCCAGCGCCATGCTGAAAAACACCCTGGCGGGCATTGCGGCGGCCAAGGCCTGTGGCAACCCCAAACCCACCGTGGGCATCTTGAATATCGAGGGTGCCCGCCAGCTAGAGCGCTCTTTGCAAAAGCTGAAGGACAACGGCTATGACATCTGCTTTACCCAGAGCGCCCGCGCCGATGGCGGCGTGGTGATGCGTGGCAACGACCTCTTGCAGGGCGTGCCGGACATCATGGTGATGGATAGCCTGACCGGCAACGTGGTGATAAAGCTGATGAGCAGCTTCACCACCGGCGGCAGCTACGAGGGCCTGGGCGATGCCTACGGTCCTGGCCTGGGCGAAGGGTATGACCGGATTATCAACATCATCTCCCGCGCTTCGGGCGGGCCTGTGGTGGCGGGCGCTTTGCGTTACGCCGGGGCCTGTGCTCGCGGGAAGGTACTGGATAAGGTGAATGCCGAATATAAGGCGGCCAAAAAGGCGGGCCTTACCGACATTCTGGAGGGCTATGCCAAAGCGGCCGAGGCCAGCAAGGGCGGCAGTGAGGAAGTGACCGCGCCCCCCGCCAAGGTGACCACCGAGGAATTGACCGGGGTGGAAATTCTGGTGCTGGAAGACGCCGTGAAACTGCTGTGGAAAAAGGGAATCTATGCCACCAGCGGCATGGGCTGCACCGGCCCAGTGATTATGGTGGCGGGCGAGGATGCAAGCGCCGCCGAAGCCGCCCTGAAAGAGGCCGAGTACCTCTAGGTGCGTGGCCGCACGGAAGGCGATAGCCAAATGGCCCCGGCGGGACGGTGACGCCGCTCGCTTCGCGGTGTGGGCCGGGTGACCCCGGCAGGACGGTGACGCCGCCCGCTTCGCGGTGTGGGCCGGGTGACCCCGGCAGGACGGTGACGCCGCTCGTTTCACGGTGCGGCTACTAAACCCCTAAAGAAAAAACTCCCTTGCCACAGGCAGGGGAGTTTTTATGTTGGCAGAGTTCTATTAAGAATGGACGGGATTATCACTTAGGCCGGCCAAATAATCTAGGCTGACATTATAGAACTGAGCAAGCTGAACAAAAAGATGCAGGGGTATTTCCCTCTCGCCACGCTCATATTTTGAGTACAAAGATTGGTCGCATAATAGCATAGCGGCAATTTCGCGCTGAGATAGGTCTTTGTCCTCACGTAAATCGCGCATTCTTAGTTTCATAGTATCACCACAGCCATTATAGGATAGGACATAGTGTACTATTTACAAATTGGACTATTTGTCCTATAATGTCGGTATACTGTTATACAAATCGCAGCAAGAGGGGATCACAAATGGTTTCGTGTGACAATTATTTTTGCATTTACTGGAAAGAGAATCATTGCATGTTAAGAAAGATTTCTTTAGATATTCAAGGTGGTTGCCAAGCCTGTATCTATGTCAGCCTTTCAGAATCCACATTGGTGAATGCGCGGAAAGCACTTTTGGAGCAACTAAAATAAACGGGAGGAGAAGCACTGTTCCCTCTCCCGTTGCTCTGGATCCTATTTGCCAAAAACAAATGGATAGGGTATTTTAAATATAAAGAGGCATCACCGATAGGTGGTCGCCCCAAAACTACGGGTTAAAGAAAATAGCCGCAATCCTTTGGCGAGGGGCGGCTATTTCCTTTTGTTGTGGGTATTTCTACCCGTTATAATGGCATTTAGAAAAAACAGGGTCATTAAGACCGCAAACATCACCCAATATTCCATTGGCACCCCCCTCTCGGGGGCAGGGGTGACCGTCCATCAACCGCACATCGTGGTGCCTCATCGGTGAGTATAGCATACCGTTGTTTTCACACGGCAAGCCGATTTTCCTGCGATAGTTGAGCGAGTAACCACCGTAAACTCAGGTGTTCGATAGGAAGCATTTTTACTGCCGCTTTTTTAAAAAGTGGCAGTCTTTCCTTTTATCAGCGCTTCCACGGCAGTAAGGCAAAAATCGATCTCTTCCTCGGTGTTTTGGTGCCCGGGCGAAAAGCGCACTGTGCCCTGCGGGAAAGTGCCCAAGGATTTGTGGGCGCTG
>CAYYLW010000180.1:0-4465 GCA_964472465.1 uncultured Oscillospiraceae bacterium
TGCCGCGCAGCCCCGGCACGGCGTTGATTTCAAGGAACCAGGGAATCCCCGTCTTTTCCTCCACCATGAAGTCGATGCGGGCATAGCCCCGGGCCTCCAATAGCCGGAAGAGTTTCAGAGAAAAATCCCGGAGGGTCTTTGCAAGTTCCGGGGCCAAATCCGCCGGTTCAATTTGGAATTCATCCACAAACAACTGCAAAGGGCCGCCACAGGTTTTCGCCGTCAGTGCGGGCAGCACCAGGGGCACGCCCTGCACCTCCAGCAGGGATACCGTTACAAAAACACCGTGGATATATTTCTCCACAATCACCTTGTCATCCAGCAGAAACGTCTCCCGCACCAGCGAGAGATCCGCAGACCGGGAAAGATAGCCAATTCCATAACTGCCCCCCTGGGTGGCCGGTTTAACCACCGCGGGAAACCCAATTTGCTCTTGGATACTGGTTTCCAGTTTTTCCTTCGACCATTGGCGAAGCTCGCTGTAACGTAGTTCCAGAAACGGAGGTGTTGGAAATCCAGCGTGGGCGCAGACGATTTTACACAGCGCCTTGTCGTTTATCAAAGCGGCGGCCGCCGCCCGGGTTCCCGTGTAGGGGATGCCAACCAGGTCACACATGGCCTGGCAGCTCCCGTCCCCGTGGTATTTCCCCTGGGTGGCAATGAAGGCCATGTCATACCCGCCCTGGAGTTTTGCGGCCACGCCTCCACTAAACTCTAGCAGGGCGGCTCTATACCCGGCCTTTTGCAGCGCAAGAGCAATGGCCTGCGCATTTTCTTCGGAAGCGGAACTTTCGGGCGAATAACCACCATACACAACGGCAATCTCCATAGAGGCCTCCTCGCAAACTGTTTTCTACCCATTTATCAACCAGGGCTTGTACTTGAGCGGGAAGAGAAAGGAGCCAGCTCCCTTTCAGCATTTCACGATATGATAAAAACATGATGTTTTGCATAATCTTTGACATTTCTCGACAACTTGGGCTGTATACTTAATCTGTAAGGCAAAATAAACACGTTGATATGCAAAAACGATAAAATTGTGTGGAAAACAACAGCGCCTGGTACGCAACCCGACGAAGCAAACTAGTTTACTGCTTCACGCTTGCCGCCTTTGGCTATCTACCTACCGCCCTAGGGCACCCCCGCTTCTTTCTATTCGGACGATCATCCACCGAATGGAAAGGAATTTTTTATATGCCACAAGAACAGGATTTTTATATTTTTATAGAAGGCGCCAGGGTTTTGGTGTCTAAGGAAGTGTACGAGACTTACCACAAAATGGCCCGGCGCATCCGCTATTATGAGCACGACATCAAAGTGGGGCGTATTCGCAGAAAAGAGGGAAAGGAGGCCTACTACCCCAGCAAGGAAGATTCCTACGATCGTTTGGAGGAAGTGGGCGCCGCCCCGGCCACCGATGCCGATGAGGTGGCGGACGAGGTGATGATCCGCCATGTGCAGCAGAGGCTCTATGACATTCTGGCGGAACTGAACCCCGAAGAATTCAACATTTTGTTTGAAATTTTTTGGAACGAAAAAAGCGAACGGGCTCTCTCGGCCGAGACGGGTATCCCACAGAAAACCATCAATGACAGGAAACGGAGAATTTTGCAGAAACTGAGACAGAAATTGCACGACTTGTAATAGCACGTTTTCCGTTTCTACCCGAGAACGAAAAAACATCCTCCTCCATGGGGGATGTTATTTCGCTCAAAAGGCGGGTGGGGACGGGAAAGGGTAGAGGGCAATCCTCAAACCATATACAAAAGGAGAGATTGGTATGAACTTTCAAGGCGCAACACGGGTGGCGGAGTTTTCTCAAGGTAAAATTATTGAAAAGCTCCTTCCAAAGCTCAAAGAGGCAAACCCAGGCAAAATTTCTGAACGGCAGGTTTCCTTCATCAAAAATGGCTTTTGCTATGCGCTCAGCCTGGAATGGCTACGCCTAGCAGCGTCCATGCCCGGGGGCACCGCGCCCGGTTCAGACATCGGCAACAAGGGACAGATTTTTTTGGCACAGCAGGATGCTGATTCATTCGCGTATTTTACCCAGATAGCCAACAACTTTGTGACCTATGCGGAATCTTTCCGCAAGGCGGAACGCACGCTTAACCCGGAAGATTTTCTCTCGGCGCCTGTTGTGCTGAACAACAAGTGCGAAACAGATATCCACTTCCTGGAAATGGGAACAGCAAAGACTCTACAGCCCAAAGGCGGGTCCTATGCCACCAACAGCGAAAAACTGATTTCCCTGTTGAATGACAACCAAGTCCACTACTTCTTCGTGGGTTATGACATTCTGGACGCCAAAGGAAAACGTTGTGCCGGGCACCGGGTAGCCTTTTGCCGGCATGGGGGAAAACTGTATTTCTTCGACCCAAACGGTGGGATTTATGAGGTAAATGATTTGGTGCTGTTTGTGGCCGGATTGATTGCCGCCTACAAAGCAGGGGCGTTTTTCATTACCTACATGTAATCGTTGCGGGGTGTCATAGGACGTACTTCACAAAACAATGCGTACTGCGGCCCACGGTCACGCTTGCTCTGAGAAGCGGGAAAAGAGAAACACTTTGAAAGGATGGGTGCCATGAAACAACAGACAGGGGAAGTGGCCCAGAAGATGGTAGAACTCCGCGACCTGGTGTATGCCCCTTTGCAGGCCGTTTCCTTCGCAAACATCCAGCTCAGCTCCAATATTGTGGACTTCCTGGCGGCGACGGGCGACCCCAGCACAGACCCGCTTGGGAAAACCACCATCAGCCTGCGCACCATCCAAATGCTGTATGAATCAGTGAAAAATGATGCCAATGACAACGCCGTGTCGGACAGCATTTCTCTGGAGGTGCCGCTGCTCTCCATTTTTCCACTGAGCACTCTGAAGGTTTCCAAATCGAAGATTTCCTTCTCCACCCAGGTACGAGACGTGCAGAATGTGGGCGGCCAACCCAAGGTTTTGGCCGAACTGGCCGGGAGCAACCCCAAACGCACGGCACACTCCCCCGCCATCCACTTTGAGGTGGAACTGGAGGGCGTGCAAGTAGCCGAGGGCCTGGCCCGCTTTGTGGACACCCTAAATTCCAACGCCGTTCCCAAACAACTGGCCCGCAGGCCTCTGGACGAAAAGGGCAACAAGCTGACCGGCCCTGATTTGGAACGCTATGAACGGCAGATGGAAACTGCCCGGCGAGAGAGGCAAATGCAGGCGCACCTGGCGGAGGCCGACGACATGATTCGGGTAAAAAACAACGAATTGAAAATGGAAACCGGCATGGAGTATGAAGAATTCCTGACGGTGAAAAACCAGATGGAATGCAGCCCGGCAGCCACCGGGGCCGCTGAGGCCATTGCCGAGTTCAAAAGCATCCGGCAGAGTATTGAGCAAAGCCTGGAACAGCTGCGCGCAGAGCAACTGAAAGAACGGATTTCCACAACGCATAGCGGGGGTGAAACAGTGTGAGTGGACGAAATGAAAAAGCGACGCTGGCCGAGGTGCGCTTTGTGAAGGATGTAACGGTGGGCAGCATAAATCCGAACAACCCCATCTCCGACGAAGCCCGAGGAGAACAGATGGCCCTGCTGAACCGTTGCCTCAGCGACTATCCCCGCGGCATCCTCCTGGGGTCAGACATCACGATTGGACGGTATATGCTGGGGCAACACGAGCTGACCATGCAAAAAACGACCTACCACATCGGCTTCGAGAGAAAACCGTCTTGGGTGGCCGACTCCGAAAAATCCTCCCGCGCGGCGGAAAAATTGGGCGTCAGTTAGGAGGCTGTGATAATGGCAATCAAACTCATTACGCTTCGCGCCTTCCTGACGGAGATTTCCAGTAGCATTGTCTCGGCAAGCGAGCGCCTTCTGGGGGACGTATATGCCGAACCGGCGCCAACAGAGGGCTGGACATGCCCCGTAAAAACCACCCCGCTTGAGATAAAAAGCGTCCGGGTCAGTTTTTCCGCCCGTGTTGCCAACCGCCGGCTGACCAACAGCAAACCGGTGCGACAGGATGAAATCTTGCTGGATTTTGTCACGGAGGGAAAATGGTCTCCGAACAATTTCTACGGTGAGGTGCTGTTCTCCGGCAAGGGGGAGCCCATAGAGCTGGAGGGTTTGCCACCGGAGAAACTGGAAGCCCCAGCCTTTACCGAGAGCGAAGCGGCGGAAGTATTTCCCGAAGAAGAGGCGCTTTTGAAGGATACTTGACCCATACGCCTGACAACCAACAGATGAAAGGAGAATCAATATGGGAATCGGCGAACAATTCGCAGGCCTTGACATGGCAAACCTTATTGGAGGCCCATTGACAGCAGCCGCAGACGCCAGCGTACTGCTGGCCCAAAGCACCGCAGACTTCATTAACAAAGTAGGCTTTGACGCGGACCAAAACGCCCGAAAGGTCGCGTTTAGTTTCCAGCGGATGGAACCGGACGCGGACGGGAGCATCAACCAGTCGGAGATGAAG
>CAYYLW010000181.1:0-4438 GCA_964472465.1 uncultured Oscillospiraceae bacterium
TACGGCGCGGTGGGGGCCTTTTCCACCGGCATTGGCTACACCGAGATGGCCGCCATACTGGGTACCGGGGAACTGTGGGTGCGGATACCCGCCAGCATCCGGGTGCAGGTGGAGGGCTCATTCCCCCAAAACGTCTACCCCAAAGATCTCATCCTGCGCTTGCTGGGAGACCTAGGGGCCGATGGCGCCAACTACCAGTGCCTGGAATTCTGCGGCAGCGCCATCGAGGCCATGAGCCTTTCCTCCCGCATGACCCTGGCCAACATGGCCATTGAGGCCGGGGCCAAGTGTGCGGTGTTCCCGCCGGACGAAACATCCCTAGAGTACTGCGGCCAGCCGGGTTTTTCTTTGGAGGAGCTGCGCCCCAGCAGTGACGCTGTGTACCGCCAAACATTGCACTACAACGCGGCTGAACTGGAACCCGTGGCCGCCTGCCCCTCCCAGGTGGACAACATAAAGCCCGTGCGCCAGCTTTTGGGCACCCCGGTGGACGAGGTATTCATTGGAAGCTGTACCAATGGGCGGCTGGAGGATTTGCGCGTAGCGGCCGCCATCCTGCGCGGCAAAACCGTCTCCCCCTTCACCCGGCTCATTGTTACCCCGGCCTCCCGCACGGTGTATGGGCAGGCCGCCGCCGAGGGCCTGTTGGAAACATTCCTACAGGCCGGGGCCACCCTTACCCTGCCTGGCTGCGGGCTGTGTTGCGGGCGGGGCGGGGGCATCGTGGCCGCAGGGGAAACCGTGCTGGCCACCAACAACCGCAATTTCCTGGGCCGCATGGGAGACAAAACCGCCGGTATTTACCTGGCTTCTCCGGCGGTGGCCGCCGCCACCGCCCTGGCCGGGGCCATCTCTCTGCCCTAGCGCCTTTTGGGCCAACGGCCTGGCCCCGTGCCTTGTTTCTCTACCTCTGCTAAGCCCCTTTGGCTATTGGTTTTTTCTGCCGCCTTCTATACAGGCGGCTTTTTTTCATAAGATAAACAAAAATATACCGCAAGATACACAAAATAGGCTGCGGCGTAACGGGTTACATATACGTTTTTTTATGGCTCGCTCTTTGCAACGGCCCAAAAATATGCTACACTGTTGGGAACCTTCCAGCTTTGTCCTATGTGTTTTGTATACGCACTCGGCAGGCTGCTTTATGAAGGGGGACTGGTGTTTTACTTTGGCAGGGGGAGGTGTGTGCATCGTGACCATT
Organism: uncultured Oscillospiraceae bacterium; assembly: GCA_964472465.1. Classification (GTDB taxonomy): domain Bacteria; phylum Bacillota; class Clostridia; order Oscillospirales; family Ruminococcaceae; genus JAAYCI01. The sequence continues at coordinate 1,202 of CAYYLW010000181.1, forward strand.
CGGGAACTTGCAGAACTGACGGGGGTATCGGTGGCCACCGTATCCCGCAGTTTGAACCAACCGGACAAGGTTTCCCCCAAAACGCGGGAGCGTATTTTGGAAGCCATTCGCCACAACGACTATGTGCCAAACCCCTCGGCCCAAAGCCTTTCCACCGGGCAAACCCGTACCATTGGCTGCATTGTGCCCTCCCTGCGCAACGAGGTGTTTAACCAGATGGTGGAGGGCAGCCAAAAGGTGCTGGCCCTGGCCGGCTACAAGGTGCTCATTTACACCACCTACAATGAATCTCGCTTCTGGGAAAAGATGGACCAGCGCAGTGTAGACGGCATCATTTTCACCGGCTCCAACCTCACCCCAGAACTTGCCAAAAACCTGCAATACATCACGGTTCCCTATGTTTTAATAGAAAGCATCGAACAGGTGAACCTACCCTTTGAGCCCCCCCACTCCGTTTTTTTGGAGGATTACAACGGCGTACAAATGGCCCTGCAATATCTGTATGCCGAGGGAAACCGCCGCTTTGGGGTGGTAAGCGGCAACGACGGCACGCTGCCCACCCTGCGCCGCCGCCGCGCCGCCGAGGATTTTTTTGCCCACCACCCAGACTGCATCTGGCAGATAGAAAGCACCTCCTACGATAGCCTAGAACAGGCCGGAGACGTGGTGCAGCAGTTTTGGAAAGACGGCCAGTGGCCCACCGCCTTTTTCTGCTTTAATGACATGATTGCGGCCGGTGTACAGCGCGGCCTGCTTAGCCGGGGGCTTCGCATCCCGGGGGACGCCGAGATTATCGGCTTCGACAATATCCCCCTTTCGCGCTACCTCACCCCCTCGCTTTCCACTGTGGCCGCGCCCAACCACCGCCTGGGTGAAAAAGCCGCCGAAATTCTGCTGGCGCGCATTGGCGGGCGGGTGATGCCCAAGATGGTGCTGTACCCCGTAGAACTTTGCCTGCGGGAGAGTACCAAGAACCTGCTGGACCCCGACACCGTTTATTGACGCCAATCGGGCTACCCGCCCCCTGGTTGCCTGCCAGTAGAAGCATCCCGCCACTTCTGGCATTTGGATAGGGTATTATTTTTTCGTCAAAACATCTTTTTGGCAAGCCCCCGCCGGCGGGGCTTGTTTTTTTTTGGCTTTTTTTGAAAAAAAGCTAGACGTTTTGGTAAAGAAGGAGTATACTGCAAGTGTAATGTAACCGTTTACATTTTTGAAAGGAGCATATGACTATGGGTAAACTGAGAAGAATGCAACGAATTTTTAAAGAGGATGGCAACGCCATCATCACCGCCCTGGACCACGGCAGCACCTCCGGCCCCGTGCCAGGCATTATCGATATCGACGCCACGGTGACCAAGGTGGTTGCCGCCGGCACCGACGCCATTATTTGCAACATTGGGGTGGCCAAAAAATGCGAGACCCTGCTGCGCGGCGCGGGCCTCATCATCCGCATGGATTTCCCCTGCACCGAATACGCCCGCAACTCGCACGATAGCGCTTTGTTCCAAACCGTGGAGGACGCCGTGCGCGTTGGCGCCGACGCCGTTCTGTTCACCGGCGGGCCCGACGTAGAGGGCAACGACGTGGGCATGGAGCGCGCCACCATGAAAAGCCTGACCCTGCTGGAGCGGGAATGCGCCCGCTATGGCATGCCGCTAATTGCCGAGATGTACCCCGGCGGCTGGAACCCCCCCGCCGACGCCATCAACATCGAAAGCCTGAAACTGGCCGCCCGCTGGGCCGCCGAGTTTGGCGCAGACGCGCTGAAAATGCCTTACCGCCCCGGTTACGAGGAAGTGGTGGACGGCGTGTGGATTCCGGTGGTGGTGCTGGGTGGTGCCAAAACCAACAGCCAGGAACAATTCTTCAAAAACATCTATGATGCCAAAGTGGCCGGCGCCCACGGCGTAGCCATTGGCCGCAACATCTGGGGCCATGAGCATCCCGACCGTGTGGTGAAACTGCTGCGCGCCATCTTCCATGAGGGAAAAGACCTGGACGCCGCCCTCGCCTGCCTGAACTAACTTCCCGCCCGCGGCGCTGGGGCAAACAGCCCCTGGCCGCGGCCTTTTGGCAGCGAAAAAGAAACCGATTACATTGAATGTTTCACTTTTCCAAAGTGGGCGCAGCCTCCTGCGCCGTACACCCGCCGCAATCCGCCTGCACCTGCTGCACTGGGCGGGCGGCGGGTTTTTGGAAAAGTGCGAGCCTTGGGGTGGTAAAACACACATGAAAAAAGCCTATTTGCTGGGAATCGACATTGGAACCAGCGGCATCAAAACCGTATTGACCGATTTTGCTGGTGGCCGCATTGCCCAGCACCAGCACGCCTATATCACCTTGGAACAGCAGCCCGGTTTTGTGGAGCAAGAGCCCGACACCGCCTGGTGGGCCGGGGCCAAGGCGGGCATTGCCGCCTGCCTGCGCGAAAGCGGCATCCACAGCGGCGAGATTGCGGGCATCTGCGCCAGCGGTATGGTGCCAAACCTTTGCCCGCTGGATGACTGCGGGCGCCCGGTGCGCCCCGCCATCCTCTACCGGGACAACCGCGCCATTGAACAGGCGGGGCGGTTAAAAGAACAGTTTGGCTGGAATTTCTCCTTGCAGGATGTAGCGCCCAAACTGCTGTGGCTCAAAGAACACGAGCCGGACAACTATGCCCGCATCGCCACGGTGCTAAACTCCCACTCCTACATCGCCTACCGGCTGACGGGTGTTTTGAGCGCCGACCATGACGTGGCCGCCATTTTTGGCGAGGTGTACGACGAAAACGCCCACTGCTGGTTGCCCCAGCGGATGCGGGACATCGGGCTGGACCCCCGGGTGCTGCCGCCGCTCTTCTGGCCCACCGACATCGTGGGTGGCGTAAGCGCCGCCGCCGCCCGGGAAACCGGCCTGCTGGAAGGCACCCCGGTGGTGGCCGGTACGGGCGATTCCTTCACCATTTTGGTGGGCACCGGCACCGTAGACGCGGGTGAAGGGCTCATCTACCTGGGCACGGCCGCCACCTTTTTGGGGCTGGAAACCTCGCTGGATAAGCAAAAAGGCAGTTGTGCTTTCATCACCGGGGGGGCCCGCTTTTTGGGCAATGTACTCACCGGGGGGGAGATTACCCGCTGGTTTACAGGTTGCCTGATGGGCGGGGAATCCTATAGCTTTGTGACTAGGCCTGATGAATGGGCCCTATAGCTTTGTGTCTATGGTTGGATAGTCTTATGACTGGGCCGTAGAAAT
>CAYYLW010000182.1:0-4429 GCA_964472465.1 uncultured Oscillospiraceae bacterium
GATACAGAACACCTTGGAACACCCGGTTCGCCATTACATCAGACCCCTTCCGCCATAGCTGGTATACTGAACCCACAACAGGACATTGTAAGGTTGAACAAATAATACCATCGAATGATATCTATTTTACACAACCAAATTGGCTTTTGCAACAGTTTTGTACAAAAAAATCTAGCTATTCTTGTGTAGTTTTGAGAACAGCAGCAAAGTGCACAAAAAATGCCGCGTCTTTTGCACAGGCTGATGTGCTATTTCTTCTTTTTTCTCTTGCGCTTAAATTCCTCTATAAACTGCTCATCCTTCACTTCCAAATCCCGCACGCCGGCCAGAGATTCGATGTGGTGGGTGAGTTCATGCCGCAAAAGTTCGGCCAGGCCCTGCTTTTGTTCCTCCCGGCTGCGCCCGGCATAGGCCTGCACAAAAGAGCCGTAAAAAATGGAAATATACCGCCCCATACCAAAGGGCTCGTTGTGGTAAAGGCCCAGGGTATACAGGTCGTGCCCCGTGGCCTCGGGCGAAAGGCGCACCTCTTTCAGCAGCACAATGCCGCCGTTCAGCTCATGGAACAGCTCCTCCGGCAGGCCTTCGGCCACCTCATCCAGCCATTCGCCCGCCTCGTCATAGCTCATCAGCCTTTCTCGCTCTTCCATCTTGCCCTCCTTTGGCGCGGCGGCCCAGCCTTACATCCGCTCGGGCACCTCCACCTTCAGCATGCGCAGGCCGTTGGCCAACACGGTTTGCGCGGCCTTGCATAGCAGTAGCCGCGCCTGCTGCAAGGTGTCCTCTTCGCCTTTCAGGCGGCAGCCGGTATAAAACCGGTGGAAACCGGTGGCCATCTCAATGAGATAGCGGGTGACACGGGCAGGGTCGTAATTTTCGGCGGCGGCCGCCACCTCCCCGGGGAAGGCCGCTATCTGCCGGATGAGCGCGCGCTCTTTTTCGTCTTGCAGCTTCACCGCGTGGGCAAAGGCCTCCGGCAGGCGCAGGGCCACGCCCTCCTCCCCCAGCGCCCGCACAATGGAACAGATGCGCGCATGGGCGTACTGCACATAGTACACCGGGTTATCGCTGTCCTCGCTCACGGCCAAATCCAGGTCAAATTCAATGGCACTGCCCGGCTCCCGCAAATTGAAGAAGAAACGGGCGGAATCGATGGGCACCTCGTCCAGCAAATCGGTGAGGGTGATGGCTTTGCCGGTGCGCTTGCTCATCCGCACGGGCTGGCCGTCCCGCACCAGCCGTACAAACTGCATCAGCACAATATCCAGGCGGCTGCCGTCCAGCCCCAGCGCGTCCATGGCGCCCTTCATGCGGGCCACGTGGCCGTGGTGGTCGGCCCCCCATACGTCGATGGCGCGGACAAACCCACGGGAAAATTTATCGGCATGGTAGGCGATGTCGGCGGCGAAATAGGTGGGGATGCCATTGGCGCGCACCAACACCTCGTCTTTTTCGCTGCCGTCCTCACTGGCTTTATACCACACGGCTCCATCCTTTTCATAGGCCTTGCCCCGTGCTTTAAGCTTCTCCACCACCTGTATCACCGCGCCGCTCTCGTGCAGGCTGCTCTCGCTAAACCACACGTCGTAGGCCACGCGGTATTTGGCCAAGTCGGTTTTTAAGCTGGCAATATTCAGCGGCAGGGCATACGCCACCAAGGCCTGCTGGCGTTCTTCCTCGCTGGCCTCTCTGTATTTGTCGCCCTCTCTCTCGTAAAATTCCCGGGCCCGCTGGCGGATATCCTCGCCCTGGTAGCCGTCCTCGGGGAACTCCACGGCCTCTTCGCCCAGCAAAATTTGCCTATACCGGGCCGAAAGGCTTTTGCCGAATTTTTGAATCTGGTTGCCTGCGTCGTTGATGTAAAACTCGCGGCACACCTCATAGCCCGCCATGCTGAGGGCCTCGGCCAGGCAATCGCCCAAAGCCGCGCCCCGGGCGTTGCCCAGGTGCATGGGGCCGGTGGGGTTGGCCGACACAAACTCCACGTTGATTTTTTGGCCTTTTCCGCCGTCGGTACGGCCATAGTCCTCGCCGTTTGCGTAGGCGGCCAGCAACACCCCGGTGTACCAGCCGTCCAAAAAGAGGTTCAAAAAGCCCGGCCCCGCCACCTCTACCTTGCAAAAAGGCCCGTTCTCCGGCAGGGGGAAATGGGCCGCCAGGGCCTCGGCAATTTTGCGGGGGGGCATTTTCAGCGCCTTGGCGCTCACCAGCGCCAAATTGGCCGCCAAATCGCCATGGCTTGCATCGGCGGGCACCTCCACCACATAGTCCGGCAGGCTTTCGTCCGGCAGTTCACCCGTGGCCACGGCGGCTTGGCAGGCAAGGGCCAGGGCCGCGCGGGCCTCCACCTTTGCCATCTCCACCATGTCGGCATGGTGGTAATCTTTTTTCAGCTTTTCTATGTAATTTTCGTCCGAAATATTCAATTCCACTTCGATGGGCATCAGTCTGCCTCCTGCACGGTAATTTTTACTTTGTTGTGGGAGAGATGGCTGCTCCCGGTGTCCAGCGCGTAGCTAAAGGTGAGGTCGCCCCCGCTCTCGGTGAGGTGGCTGATGATTTCATCCGCCGCCACCCCCAGGCTGATGACCCCCTGGCCGCTGTCGTAGTGGCATACATGCCGCCGTCCGCGCTCAATAACAAGCTGGCTGGGCATGGTGCCATAGCGCAGCATGGACACCTTGTCGCTGCTTTCCACCTGCACGGTGGTCACGTTTCCCGCGTAGCCGGTGGCCTCGCTCTCTTCATATATAATGTAATAACACCCGTCTTTGTACAGGAACTTCCCCCGGGTCATCAGGCTGATGGTGTCCACCTCGCCCGCCAGGTCAATCTCTCCGTCTATCTGAATCAAATATCTCTCCATGTGGCTTCCTTTTATCCTTCCTGCCGCTGAGGGCCTACCGGCCCCTACGCTTGTGCGCCTACTCCACCCCGGGCATGGCGCCCTTCAAAATCAGCCCCAGGTCATATTTTTCGATGGGGATCCGCTGGGCCGAAGCCGCCGAATCCTCCGGCAGAAAGATGCTGGCCAGGGCGTTGAAGCGCGCGGGTTCATCGCTTACAAAATACCGCGCCTGCCCGCCTGTTTCACGGCCCCGCAGCAGGCCCTTCTCGGCCATATGGCGCTGCATGGCCAAAGCCGCCTCCCGGCCTGGGTCTATCAAGGTGACGCCGGGGCCAAACTGCTGTTGCAGCACCCCGGCCAGCAGGGGATAGTGGGTGCAGCCCAAAATCACGGTGTCCACCCCGGCGGCCTTCACCCCGCCCAGATACTCCTCGGCCGCCAGGTGGGCCATCTGATCATCAGGGGCAAAATGCCCGTTTTCCACCAGCGGCACAAACAGCGGGCAGGCGGCGGCCACGCTTTCAATGTGGCTATCCAGGGCGCGCAGGGCGGCCTGGTAACTGCCGGAATGGATGGTGGCCTCGGTGCCCAAAATGCCCACCCTGCCGGTTTTGGTGGCTTTGGCGGTGGCCTGCGCCGCCGCATACAGCACCCCGGTGTATTCCACCGGCAGGGCCTCGCCCTCCTCTTTGGGGAAGGTGCTGCTCACCGTGCCACAGGCCGCGATGATGGTTTTCACACGCTGGGATAGCAAAAAGGCGATATCCTGCCGGGTGTAGCTAATGATGGTGTCCCGCCCGCGGGTACCATAGGGAACCCGGCCCGTGTCGCCAAAGTATACAATATCTTCGCCCGGCAGCAGGCGGCGCAGCTCCCGCACCGCCGTAAGCCCCCCAAGGCCCGAATCAAACACCCCGATGGGGGCATTTTTGTCCTGCTCCATACTAGACCTCCGCTCGCTCCAGCGCCAGCCGGATAAGCTGGTCACACAACTGGGCAAACCCCAGCCCGCTGTGCTCCATCAGTTTGGGATACATGCTGATGGCCGTGAAGCCGGGCATGGTGTTGATCTCGTTCAGCAGCACTTGGCCGTCGCTTTTGCGCACAAAGAAATCCACCCGGGAAAGCCCGGTGCAGCCCAGGGCCCCGTAGGCCTTGGCGGCCATCGTCCGCACTTCCTCCGCCTGGCTTTCGCTCAGCTCGGCGGGAATCAGCAATTTGCTGGCGTTGCCACTTTGGTACTTGGCCTCGTAGTCATAGGCTTCGTTGCAACTGCGTATTTCGCCGGGGGCCGAAACCAGCGGCTCCACGCCGCCCAAAACGGCGCACTCCACCTCTTGGCCCTCCACCCCTTGTTCAAACAGCAGCATCTTGTCGTGGGCGCTGGCCAGCTTCACCGCCGCGGCCAGCTCCTCGGGGCTTTTCACCTTGCTGATGCCGATGCTGGAACCGCTGACCGAGGGTTTGACAAACAGGGGAAAATCCAGCTTTTCCCGCAGTCGGAACAAAAGCTGCTCAAAATCATCAATTTCATGCCGGGGCACGGCCATCCAGGGGGTGTGGGGCAGGCCCGCCTCTTCA
>CAYYLW010000183.1:0-4406 GCA_964472465.1 uncultured Oscillospiraceae bacterium
GGGGCGGCAGCCCGCCAAGGCCGGGGGAAATCAGCCTGGCAAACCACGGGGTGCTTTTTTTAGATGAACTGCCGGAGTTTCAGCGCGAGGCGCTGGAGATATTGCGCCAGCCCATGGAGGATGGGACGGTGTCCATCAGCCGGGTGGCGGGCACCGCCAGCTACCCCAGCCGCTTTATGCTGGTGGCGGCCATGAACCCCTGCCCCTGTGGCTATTATGGGCACCCGGAAAAGGATTGCCGTTGCCAGGCGGGCGCCATGGAACGCTATCTGCAAAAGGTGAGCGGCCCGCTTTTGGACCGTATCGATTTGCATGTGGAGGTGCAGCCGGTGGGGTATGAAGAAATCAGCGCGGGGGCGGGCGGTGAATCCAGCCGCAGCATCCGCGAAAGAGTATTGCGCGCGCGGGATTTCCAGCAGCAGCGCAGCCGCGAAGCGCAGCCCCTGCCCAACGCCAGGCTGGAGGGCGAAGCCCTGCGGGAGAATTGCCCCCTCACACCCATGGCCGCCCAAACCTTGAAAACCGCATTTGAGCGGCTGGGCCTTTCCGCCCGTGGGTATGACCGTGTGCTGCGTGTGAGCCGCACCATAGCCGACCTGGACGCTTCCCACATGATTGACCTGCCCCATGTGGCCGAGGCTGTGCAATACCGGAACCTGGACCGGAAGTATTGGTACTAAGCCAAACCAGGCCGGCAAACAACAAACCGCGTGGGAGAGGATGGGAACATCGTCTTGCCGCGGGTTATTTTATTTTGCCCCGCCTGGCGAAAAAAAGCGAAAAAATATTAGAGGGTTGTGCCAGTGTTTTGTCGTATATATTAGATGAGGGAATAGATGGATGGAAGAGTGAGGGGAAGAGAGGTTGACGATGGAGCCACGGATTCGTACACAGGAAATTGAACGGGAGACTCTATCGGCTTATGCCACTTTAAGCGAAAACAGTGCGGGGCGGCAGCGGGCAGAGGCAGAGTGCCCCATGCGCACCGTTTTTCAGCGTGATAGAGACAGGATTATCCATTCCAAGGCTTTTCGTAGGCTGAAGCAGAAAACACAGGTGTTTCTCTCCCCCGAAGGCGACCATTACCGTACCCGGCTAACCCACACCTTAGAGGTGAACCAAATAGCGCGCACCATCGCGCGGGCGCTGCGTTTTAATGAGGATTTGACCGAGGCGGTGGCCCTGGGGCATGATTTGGGGCATACCCCCTTTGGCCACGCGGGCGAGCGGGCGCTAAACGGGCTAAACCCGGACGGCTTTCGCCACAACCAGCAAAGCGTGCGGGTGGTTACCCATCTGGAAAAAGACCACCAGGGCTTAAACCTAACCGCCGAGGTGCTGGACGGCCTGGGTTGCCATACCGGCGGCAAATGGGGAGACACCCCCGAGGCGCGCGTGGTACGCTATGCAGACCGCATTGCCTACATCAACCACGACATAGAGGACGCCATCTCCGCCGGGGTGCTGCGTGAGGAGGATTTGCCCCCCTCCATCACAGAGGTTTTGGGCCACTCCAAGAACCAGCGTATCACCACCCTCATCACCTCTTTGGTGGAAAATACCCAGAAGGGCATACTGGCTATGGAACCGCCCGTGGAGGCACAATACAAAAAGCTTCATGCCTTTATGTATTCCACCGTGTATGTGGACAAGATGGCGAAGGCGGAAGAGAGCAAGGTGGAAAAGCTGTTAAGTGAACTGTATGCCTATTTTTTGGAACATTCCGAAAAGATGCCGGACTTTTACCTGGATATTGCCCGGCAGGAAGGTGTACACCGCGCGGTGACGGACTATCTCTCGGGCATGAGCGACGATTTTGCCATCCGCACCTTTGAAACCCTGTTTGTGCCGCAAAAATGGACCCTGTAGGCGTCACATACCATGCTCTTACTATTACTTTAAATAGATAATTCTAAAGATAATTGATTCTGACAAACATTCACAGGCCACAAAAAGGCTGCGGCGTTGTACCGCAAAACCCGTCTTTTTCACAGGCCGTTTAGGAGGTGTGCCGTGGCTATTCCCCCAGAATATATCGCCGAACTATCCCGGCGCACCGATATCTCGGAATTGATTGGCAGTTATGTGCAACTCAAGCGGGCGGGGCGGCTGGAAAAAGGCTTATGTCCCTTTCATAACGAGAAGACCTCCTCCTTCACGGTATATCCAGATAGCCAAAGCTTCTATTGTTTTGGCTGTGGCGCGGGGGGGGATGCCATCACCTTCATCAAGCGTATTCAAAACCTGGAATACAGTGAAGCCGTGCGGTTTTTGGCGGCTAGGGCGGGCATGCCCCTGCCTGAAGAGGATGACGATGCCGCCAAACGCCGGGGCAAACTGCTGTCTATCAACCGGGAAACGGCCCGTTTCTATGCGGGCATCTTAAATGAGGAGGCCGGGAAAACCGCCCGGGCCTACCTGCGGGGCCGGGCGCTGGACGACAAGACCATCCGCCGCTTTGGCCTGGGCTTTGCCCCGGATGCCTTTGGTGCGCTGCGCGACACCTTAAAAAGCAAGGGTTTTTCGGAAGAAGAATTGTTGGTGGCGGGGGTGTGCAAGAAAAGTGAGAAGGGCGGCGTCTACGACACCTTCCGTAACCGGGTGATTTTCCCCATCATCGATTTGCGGGGCAATGTGATTGCCTTTGGTGGGCGCAAGATGGCCGAGGAGGATTTTGGGCCGAAATACCTCAATAGCCCCGAGACACAGGTCTTTAAAAAAAGCCGCAGCTTATACGCGATGAACATCGCCAAGAAAAGTGTGTCCAAACGGTTTTTGCTGGCCGAGGGCTATATGGATGTTATCAGCCTGCACCAGGCGGGTTTCGATACGGCCATCGCCACCCTGGGCACCGCCATCACCGATGAACAGGCGGGGATGATGGCCGATTATGCCGACGAAGTGGTGATTTGTTACGACGCGGACGAGGCGGGGCAAAAGGCCACCGTCAAAGCCATCGATAAATTCAGCCGCACCACCGTGAAGGTGCGCGTGCTCAACCTGCCGGAGGCCAAAGACCCCGATGAGTTTATCCGCAAAAATGGGCCGGAGCGTTTTGCGGCAGTGTTAGAGGGCAGCGGCAACGCCCTAGAGTATGAGCTGATGAAGGCTCGGCGCGGTTTTGACCTGAGCACTGCCGATGGCCGGGCCGGGTATATCCGCGCGGCGCTGGATATTTTGGCCGCCGAGGCAAAGCCAGTGGAGCAGGATATCTATGCCGGGCGCTTGGCTGAAGAGACCGACGTGGGCAAAGAGGCTATTTTACAGCAGTTGAGCGGTGTGAACAACCAGCGCAGGCGGCGGGCGACCAAACAGCGAGAGAAAAAAATGCTGGACGAGGGGCTGGCCGCCGGCATCAGTGTGCCGGCCAGCACCGGGCACAGGGCCCTGGGCGTTGCTTTTGCCGAGCAGCAGTTGGTGGCGGCCCTACTGAAAAACCCCGCGGATTTTTTGCCCTTGGTGCAGGGCCGAATTTCAGCCGGGGGCTTTCTTTCGCCGGATATGGCCGAGGCCTACCGTTTGATTGTGCAGGCACATGAGGCGGGCCTACCGGTAGAACTGCCGGTGCTGGCCGCGCAGTTACCGGAAAGAACGGTGGATTTGCTGGGCAAGGTTCTGGCTCAAAACCATCAAACCGGGTTTGCCGCAGCTGACGTGGAGCTGTTTTTAAACCGGATAGAGGAGGGGGCCAACACACCGGCCCGTGTTTCGGAGATGGGGGCGGATGAACTGCGCCACCTGTTTGAACAGATGAAGGACAAGAAGAAGTGACGGAACAGGCCGAGCCAAAGGAACAAGGGATCCACTGAAAATATAGGCCCATAGAGGGCAGACGAAGGAGAACCGCATGGCAGACAAAAAGAACATCATCCGCGACCTGGTAGAACTGGGGAAACGGAACCAACGGCTGACCACCAAAGAGATCAACGACGCCTTGGAGGAGATAGGTTTTGACGTAGAGCAGGTGGACAAGCTTTACGAAACGCTGGACGCCAACAACATTGAGATTGTGGATGAGCCCGACCCGGACAGCAAAGAATTCACCCTCACCGAGGACAGTGTGGATCAATTCGAGAGCGAGCTTTCCGCCGAGGGCGTCTCCATAGACGACCCGGTGAAGGTTTACCTCAAAGAGATTGGCCGGGTGCCGCTGCTTACCAGCGACGAAGAGGTGGCTCTGGCCATCGAGATTGGCAAGGGCGGCCCGGGGGGAGACCAGGCGAAAAAACGCCTTTCAGAGGCCAACCTGCGCTTGGTGGTGAGCATTGCCAAACGCTATGTGGGGCGTGGCATGCAGTTTTTGGATTTGATTCAAGAGGGGAACCTGGGCCTGATTAAAGCGGTGGAGAAATTTGATTACACCAAGGGCTTTAAATTCTCCACCTATGCCACCTGGTGGATTCGCC
>CAYYLW010000184.1:0-4344 GCA_964472465.1 uncultured Oscillospiraceae bacterium
CGCCAAACACCACCGCCTGGCCAATGAACCAGTTTTCGGGGCGGGCGGCGCTTTTTAACAGGAAGTTGCGGCCTTTGAAGCCGGGCATGGCTTTCGCCATGCCCCCCAGCATTCGCCGCAGGCCCTGGGGCAGTTTTTTGAATTTCTCCATGGTCGGGGTATCGGCATACAATTCATACCCGGCAAACAGCTCATCGGCCCCTTCGCCGCTTAGCACCACCGTGACGTGCTGGCGTGCCAGTTTGGCCAAAAACCACAGCGGTACGCTGGAAGGGTTGGATTGTGGCTGGTCCATGTGGTATTGAATATCCGAAAAAGCCTCGAAGCATTCGTCTGGGCCCAGCAACTGGCGGTAGTTTTTCACCCCCAGAATTTTGCTCAGCTCTTCCGCATGGTTCGATTCATCGAAGTTTTCGTCGGCAAAGCCCACCGAAAAGCTATTTTCCGGCAGCAGGCAGGCAGTGATGTAGCTGGAATCTACCCCGCCAGAGAGAAAGGCCCCCACCTTCACATCGCTGATGCGGTGGGCCTGCACGCTCTCGTGTACGGCGGCGTCAATCTCCTCGGTATACTCTTCAAAGCTTTTGGTCTCGTCTATGGCGAAGAGGGCGTCGTAATAGCATTCTACCCGGGCTTGGCCATTTTTCCACACACAGAAGTGCCCCTGGGGCAGGCAGTGCACACCCTTAAAAAAGGTGTCGCTGCCCGCGGCGTACTGGAAGGTGAGGTAGGGGCGCAGGGCCTCCGGGTTCAGTTCTTTCACGAACTGGGGGTGGTCAAGAAAGCTTTTAATCTCGCTGCCAAACAGCCAGTCACCGCTGGGCAGGGTGGTGTAGTAAAAGGGTTTTATGCCAAAGGGGTCGCGCGCGGCCAGCAAGCTGCCGGCGGTTTTGTCCCAGATGACGAAGGCGAACATGCCGCGCAGCCTGCCCACCAGATTTTCGCCATACTCCTCATAGCCGTGCACCAGCACCTCGGAGTCTGTGCCGGAGTGGAACTGGTGGCCTTTGGCTACCAGTTCGGCCCGCAACTGCTGGAAATTGTAGATTTCCCCATTGAATACCACCACCACCTGGCCGTCCTCACTTTGCATGGGCTGGGCCCCGTTTTCAGAGAGGTCGATGATAGAAAGGCGGCGGAAACCAAGAGCCACCTGCTCATCGGCATAGCGGTCCCCCATATCCGGCCCACGGTGCACGATGCGTTCCATCATGGGGGCCAGAATTTTCTTTTTTTCCTCTGCGGGCTGCGCGCCCGTAAAACCGATAAAACCACACACGGCGGGGAATCCTCCTAAACAAAAATGGCAAGTTGCCTGTTCTGCTCTATTTCCTGGGTCTCTAGCTGAAACCCGGCTTTTTCACAAATATGCTGTACCTCTTTTGGGGCGTATAGCTTTACGTCGCCCGCGCGGGAGAGGGGGAAGAACGGGTTGCACAAGACCCGCAACGCGGCAGGAAGGTACACGTCTATAAGGTAGAGCCGTCCGCCAGGCCCCAGCACCCGGCGGGCTTCGCCTACAAATTTAGCGGGGCAGGGAAAGTGGTGAAAGGCGGCGCACACGGTTAGCTCATCAAAAAAACCATCTTCAAAGGGAAGGGCGTCACACCCGGCCTGAAAGAACTGCATGCCGGGGTTAAGCGCTTTGGCGGCCTGCACCATATTCTGGGAAATATCCACCCCATAACCCGAAAAGCTATATTTCTGGGCCAGCATCCGTAAAAACCGGCCATTTCCGCAGGCCACATCCAGCACTTTGGCGCCAGGCCTAGGCTTGCAGTGCCGGGCCAGATGCTGTTTGAAGGGAAGGGTGAAGCGGCCGTCGCGGCTCTTATCATACTCAGCGGCCAGCGTGTCGTAGTTTTGGGCAGAGCGCTGTTCAAAACGGTTCATAAGGTCTCCTGTTACCCGGCAAAACCCACCGGTGTTTTGCCGCAGGCCAAGATGGCCTGCTCTGCCAATACGGCCATGCTATCCACACAGCGGCTGTCGGTCAGGCCGGCTTTTTCCAGCAGGGAAAGCTCGGTACAGCCCAGCACCAGGTGGCTGCAACCGGCGGCATACAGTTCTTCGGCCGCCTTGCAGAATAGGCTTTGTTCCGGGGGCAGGCCGCTTTTGATGTTTTCGTAAATCAGGCGCATAACGCCTTTTTGGGCGCTGGCCGAGGGAACGGCCCAGGCCAGGCCCTGCTTTTCACATTCTCGCTGGTAGGTGCCACTCTGCACCGTGCCGTCGGTGGCCAGAATGCCCGCTTTGCTGCCGCCCAGTTGCCGGATGTGGGCCACGGTGTCGCCCACCATGTTCAGCACCGGCACCGGCAGTACCCCGCAGAGTTTCTCATAAAAAAAATGGGCCGTATTGCAGGGGATGGCCAGCACATCCGCGCCGTAGGCCACCAGGTGTTTTGCCTCTTGCTCCATGCTGGCAAAGGGGTCCTCTTCGCTCTGGCCCAAGATAAAGGCGGTGCGGTCGGGTGTGGAAGGACAGGAGGAAATCACCATATCGATGTGGTCTTGGTCCTTGCTGGCTTTGGTGTGCAGGGTGATGAGTTCGTAAAAATAGACGGTGGCCATAGGCCCCAGGCCGCCCAGTACGCCCAATTTCTTACTTTGTGGCATGGCGGCCTCCTTCTTTTTCAAGTTTTCACTCTTAGGCTTGCCCCTGCTTCGTACAGTAGGTTGCATATTTGGCGCGGTAGCGGCGGTAATGCTCCTTGATATACAGCCAGCGCAGGGGGTTCAGCCGGGTGTCGTAGGCGTAGTCCAGTGCGGTGGTTTCCCGCCCGGTGGCCACCAGTTGCTTGGCCTTTTCCACCAAAGCGGGGTTTTCGGTATATTCCCACACAACATCGTTGGGTACGCTGTGCCAGTAGCTTTGCCCGCCGTAAAAAATCGGCTCGCCCAAATCCTGGCCCAGCACGCGGTCCTCCACCAGCAGTTTTGCCAGGTTCAGCCCGGCCCCGGTTACGTAATAGTTGCTGCGGCCCTGCCGCAGGTTGATTTCAAACACCTTATATTGGCCGTCGCGTTTGTCGTACTTGATGTCGAAATTGGCAAAGCCGGTGTAGCCTATGTCTGTGAGGAAGTGGGCCAGCTTTTGCATCAGTTCTTCGTTATACTCGGTGAGGATGGCCGCGTGGTTGCCTATGGCTTTTGGGGTGTGTTCCTCCAGCATCACGTTGCCCAGGCACACCATTTTTACCTGGCAGTCCTTATCGCAGTAGGCCGTTAGCACCCGCATCTCACAGTCGCCGCCGGGAATTAAATCCTGCACAATCAAACTGTGGGGGTAGCCCGAAGCGTAGATGCTGGTGGTAATCTCCGCCGCCTCGGCCGCATCTCCTGCAAAATAGACCTTCTTCATGCCGGGGAAGGGGAACTTCCAGTAGTCGATGCTAGAAGCGGGTTTGATGATAACGGGGTAGGCAAAGGGAAGGGTGGAAAAGAGGCCGGGCAGGGCCGCGGGGTCTTTCCCCTGCGCGGGTTCCACCACCACCGTGGCGGGGTAAGGGATGGCGTATTGGTCGCAGTAAGAGTAGAAGCTATCTTTCGAGACCAGCTTTTCCATCAGTTCGGCGCTGATATAGGGCACGGTGAAGCCCATTTGGGTGAGGGCGTCGCGGTTGCGGATGGCCAGGGCGGCATAGTCATCGGTGCAGCCCAAAATCAGCTTGGGGCAGCCGGCGTAGGCCTCGGCATAGCGCTTCATGGTTTCCAGCAGCACGGGGTCCGTGTCAATGTCCAGCACGGCGGTAAAATCTACAATGCGGGAATACTTGGTCTCCCCCATGGCATAGCGGCCAAAGGCCTGGCATTTGATGCCGTAGGCCTCGTGGAAGGTGCGGGCCATGGAGTAGCAGTTCATATCGGCGCCAATCAGCGCAACGTGCAGGTTTTGCGGGGCAGTGTCTGGCATGGGGTTCCCTCTCTATTTCAGAAAATTGGCGCAGGCGGGCCCGCGCTTACAGTTTTGGTGAAGTGACCAGCGCGGCGCTATTCACGGGGGCGTCGCTTTTGCCCGCTAAGGATACCGATACACAGCCTGCACAAACGCCCAGCATGGCCAGGTTAAAGCTTTCAAACACGTCCATTAAGCTGGCCCCGCCCGGGCGGAAAAGATAGGTATGCAAGGTGGCGGGGAAGGCAAGGCAGGTGGCCAGCAAAAAGGTGAGCACCCCCATGAAATAAATCCACCTTACGCGCTGCCGCGGCAAAGCGATGTACAGCCCGCGCAGCAATAGGCCCAGCCACAGCATCACAAACAGCGCCGTTAGGCAGGAGATGGTGGGCCCCGGGCGCATGATGCTGGCGGGGTTTAGCATCACCCGCCAAACGGCCCGCGCGC
>CAYYLW010000185.1:0-4298 GCA_964472465.1 uncultured Oscillospiraceae bacterium
GTCTCGGTAAGGCGCTGGCCGGGATAGCTGGCCAAAACGGCAAAAGAGGCGTCCAGCAGATACCCGGTATCCTCAAATTCAGAAGTGACGGTTGTAGCCAGGTAATTTTCCCCAAAGGGGCAGAGGTAGGCGTAGGCCTGCGGCATCGGGAAATTCCCCACGGGTTTTAAATCGTGGTTCACAATGCCCAAAATTAGGTTATCTCCGCCGCCCACCAGCAGGCTATCCTCCTGAAAGGGGCTAAGGGAGTAGGCGCTCTCCAACAGGGTTTCCCCGGTTTCTTTATCCACCAGTGCCGAAGAAAACTCCTCGGGCAGGGGCATCGGCCCCACCTCGTAAGCGGTAATCTCAAGGGAAGCGTGAACCACGGCCCTACCCGTGCCCGCCTTATAAATACCAGGGCTACGGGGGCGCAGCACTTCGCCATCAAGGCCGTACAAGCTTGCCTCACATTCATCGTTCAGCACCAAATCCGGCCGGGCGTCCGGCTGGGCCTGCTCTTTGGGGAAGCGCTGCTCAATGGCCTGTGGCAGGCCGCTCACCACATCGTACAAAATATTCAAATATTCCCCCTCCACCAGCACCCGGCCGTTTTCGTCTACAACTACCCCCCCAAGGCCCGCCGGGCCAATATCAGCTAAGGGGATGAAATACACCGAGGGCGTGCTGGCGCCAGCGGCGGGCTGGCCGGGTGTTTTTGGGGGGATGGAAGCCATGGCCGAAGCCGAGCCCGCAGCAGAGGAGGCGGACGCCGCGCTGGCGGGCAAAGCCGAGGACGAAGCCCCCCCGGCCGAGCAGCCCGCCAGCAAACACACCGCCAACAGGGCGGCCAGAATGCCAAGGAGCAAAGTGCGTCTATGCCGCCGTGCGGCAGTGGGTAGTTTTTTCATAGCGTTACATTCTCCCTAGTAAAAGCGTATAAGGCAGGGCAAGTGGCGGTGGCAATGGCGAATTACAGCAAACATTCGCAAAGCCCATCTATACTCTCTATACTACGCCAAATGAAACAATATTTCCATTGCAAAAAAGCTACAAAACCCAAAGCGGGTTTTGTAGCCTCTGCCTTTTTACCTATATTCAACCTATTTTGCCGCCTACTGTTCCAGCCAGGCCTTTATTTCAGCCTCGCTGGTTTTGTGGGCCGCTTTGCTAAAATACACTTCCAGCCCGTCTTTTACCGCCGCGCCTTTGCAAAAATCCTGTAGGTTTTGCACCGTGCCGCCCGGCCCCCCGCCGTGGGTAACAAAGGGGTACAGCGTTTTGCCCTGCCAGGTGTGGGCGCTTAAAACACTGCGCAGGGGTGGGGCAAAGGTGTACCACCAGGCCGGGGTGCCCAGGTAGATGGTATCATAATCGGCCAGGTTTACGCCAAGGGGCTGCACTTCGGGTGCAAAGTTTTGCTCAACTTCATTTTTGGCCTGCTTTACACAGGCGTCATAGCTGGCGGGGTAGGGGGTCACGGTTTTTATCTCCGCTAGCTCCGCGCCCGTCAATTTGTGAATTTGCTCGGCAATTTTGCGGGTGTTGCCACTGTAGGAATAGTACAGAATCAGTGCGCTCATGGTTGGTTTCTCCTTATGGTTTTTTATGGTGGTTTCTCATAAGCTTGCATGGCAAGCCTTTCCCCCACCGCATTTTCACAAATAACTTACACACCTCACCGGTAAGATTTTTCAAAAATCCCGGCGCAATCCTCGTCGTTTAACTCGCAGGGGTTTGCCAAAAACAGCCCGCCCTGCATGGTGCGCGCACCCTTGGCAAGCGTCATGGCTTCGCCGGGGCTAAAACCGTAATCGCTCATCTTTAGCTCGGCAACCTGGCAGTCCTCCTGCAACTTCACAAGGGCGGTGATAAAGTCCTCGGGTTTTGTGGCGTTTTCCCTCCCCATGGCTTTCGCCATCTTCACAAACTGCTCGTCACAGGCGTGGCGCCCAATAAAAAACTCGTAAAAGGCCTTGGATATCATGATGAGCCCTGCGCCGTGGGGCAGGCTGGGGTGGTGGGCGCTCATGGAATGCTCCATCGAGTGTTTTGCCGTGGTGCTGGTAAGCTGCATGGTCATGCCTGCAAGGGTGCTGCCGTAGGCTACGTGTTCCCTTGCCTCAAGGTCCTTGCCGTCCCGCACAGCGCGGGGCAGGTAGCCTGCAATGTGTGCAATGGCCGAAAGGGCCAGCGTCTCACTCAAAAGGTTCACCCCGTTAGAAATCATCACCTCTGTGTTGTGAAACAGGGCGTCAAAACCCTGGTAGGCAGTGTACTGGGGCGGAACGGTCATCATCAGCTCGGGGTCCACAATGGCCAGCACCGGCACAAGCCAGGGGTGGCCAAAGCCAATTTTTTCGCTCGTTTCGATGTTTGAAATAACCCCAAAGGCGTTGATTTCCGAGCCGGTGCCCGCCGTGGTTGCAAGGGTGACAATGGGCAGGCCCTTTTGGCTTAGCGCTTGCCCCTTGCCGGTGCCGCCCTGTACATAGTCCCACAAATCGCCGGGGTTTGTGGCCATGGCGGCTATGGCGGTGGAGGCGTCCAGCACCGCGCCGCCGCCCAGCGCCACAATAAAATCACAGCCGTTTTCTCTGGCGCAGGCGGCCCCCTCCATCACGGCGCTTTTTTGGGGGTTTTCCATAATCTTATCAAACACGGTAAAGGCAATGCCCATCTCGCCAAGTTGTTCGCACACGCTGTCAAACGCGCCGTTTTTCTTTACAGAGTTCCCGCTAGAAATAAGCAGCAGTGCCTTTTTACCCGGCAACTGCTGGTTTTGCAGCTCTTTCAATGTGCCGCTGCCGAAAATAAGCTTGCTTGGGTTGTAAAAGTTAAAATGCATATTCATAAAGTGCTGTCCCCTTTTCGGTTAAAGTGATACACCCATCCGCATTGACAGGTTCATCTGCGGGGTGTATCCTCATTGTAGAACCTAAAGTCAGGTTTAGGTCAAGCACTTTTTTCAAAAATCAATCATTTTTTTGGAAAGGAACCCCCCATGAACAATTCCATAGGCCAGGTTGCCAGCACAACCAACATTGCCATATCCACCCTTCGCTATTATGACCGCGAGGGCATGTTCCCCAGCATACAGCGCAGCAGCGGGGGAATACGCGTATTTTCTGAAAAAGAGGTAAACACCCTGCGGGTCATTGAATGCCTGAAGGCAACGGGGATGCCCCTAAAGGATATTAAAAACTTTTTGGATTGGTGTGCCGAGGGGGATGCCTCGCTGGAAAAAAGGCGGAACCTGTTTTACGAGCGGCTGGCAGAGGTGACCAAACAAATGGAGGCCCTGCAGCGCACCATGAACACCATAGAGTACAAATGCTGGTATTACGATACGGCCCTGGCCGATGGAACCGAGGATAAAGTGAAGCAGCTAAGTGCGGAGGATGTGCCAAAAAAATTACGTAAGTACAAAATATAAATCGTACAGGATTTTGATATAACAGTGGGCTGCACGCTGTTATCCGCCTGCCCACCGGGTTTACAAAAGGGAGGAGCCAATTTTGAAAAAAATATTTTTGTGTGTGGCTTTTTTGGCTTCTATTACTCACCGTGATTGGATTGTTTGTCGTTAGATAATTTGAAATTAGTATAATTTGCTGTAAACTTAGTTGGCCACATAGCAAAACCCCGGTTTTCACTCTGGAAAACCGGGGCTCTCTATGCAATTTTGCCTACCTCTTTGCCGGCCGCTGCCCTGCTATTTGGGCTGCCGGTTGGGGGTGTAGGGCACGGGTTTTGTGCTGCGTTTAATCACCAGCAGGGTGGCAATTACCAGCACTATGCCAATGGGCAGCACAATTAGCGCGCTTTGAATGATGCCCGCCAGGATGAAGCACACAAACGAGATGGCGGCCACAATCAGCGCGTAGGGCATTTGGGTGGAAACGTGTATGATGTGGTTCACCCGCGCGCCGGCCGAGGCCATGATGGTGGTGTCGGAGATGGGGGAGATATGGTCGCCGCATACAGACCCCGCCAAAATGGCCGAGATGGAGATGGTGGAGAGCACCCCGGCATCGCCCGTTTTGGCAAAAACGGCCAGTGCAATGGGAATGAGAATGCCAAACGTACCCCAGGAGGTGCCGGTGGCAAAGGCCAGGCCCAGCGCTATAAGGAAGAAGATAGCCGGTATCAGGGTGGTGGCAATGCTGTTGCCCGCAACCAAATTGCCCACAAACTCACCAGCGCCCAAAGCGTCGCGGCAAAAACCGCCAATGGCCCAGGCCAGGCATAAAATCATAATGGCGGGCACCATCTGGCGGAAACCGTCCGGCTGGCAGGCGGCAAACTCTTTAAAGGTA
>CAYYLW010000186.1:0-4286 GCA_964472465.1 uncultured Oscillospiraceae bacterium
GCTTTGAGCAGGTGTTCAAAAACAGCCTGACCACCCTGCCCATGGGCGGCGGCAAAGGCGGGGCCGACTTCGACCCCAAAGGCAAAAGTGACGATGAAGTGATGCGTTTTTGCCAAAGCTATATGACCGAGCTCTCTCACCATATCGGGCAGTTTACCGATGTGCCCGCGGGGGATATTGGCGTGGGGGCGCGTGAAATTGGCTATCTGTTTGGCCAGTACAAACGGCTGAAAAACGAGTTTGTGGGCGTGCTTACCGGCAAAGGGCTTACCTATGGGGGCAGCTTAGTGCGCACCGAGGCCACCGGCTACGGGCTGTGCTACTACATTCAAGAGGCGCTGAAAGTGCTGAAAAAAAGCTCCCTGGACGGGCGCCGCATCGCGGTTTCCGGCAGTGGCAACGCCGCCATCTATGCCGCCGAAAAGGCCCAGCAACTGGGTGGTAAGGTGGTTACCATGAGCGACTCCAACGGTTATGTGTACGACCCAAATGGCATCAACCTAGATTTGGTGAAACAGATTAAACTTTGCGACCGTGGGCGGATAAGCGAATATGTGAAGGAGCGCGAGGCCGAATACCACGAGGGGGAGAGTGTGTGGAGCGTGCCGGTGGATGTGGCCCTGCCCTGCGCCACCCAAAACGAACTGCACGCCGCCGATGCCCAGATGCTGGTGAAAAACGGTGTGACCCTGGTGGCCGAGGGCGCCAACATGCCCTGCACCCATGCCGCCATCAACGTGCTGCGCGGTAGCGGGGTCATCTACGGGCCAGGTAAGGCCAGCAACGCCGGGGGTGTGGCCACCAGCGGTTTGGAAATGAGCCAAAACTCCATGCGGTTCAACTGGGGTTTTGAAGAGGTGGAGGCCCGCTTGCAGGAGATTATGCGGAACATCGTGTACTCCTCCCTGGATGCCGCCGAGCGTTACGGCGAACAGGGCGACCTGCTGGTGGGGGCCAATATTGCGGGTTTTGAAAAAGTGGTGGAGGCCATGCTGGCCCAGGGCATCTCCTACTAGCGCAGGCCCGCCCGCCAATATGCGGCAAAAAAATGAACCAATGCGCCCGCCTTCCCTGCCAAAATAGGGGGGCGGGCGTTTTGCTATAGGGCTTTCCCGCGCCCCGGCGCGCCTTTGCAAAACAGTGGCAAAGCTGGTACAATAATGGCAATCATTTCACAGGCGCTGCCCTTTTTGGCAGTGGCAGACGGAGGGCAGAATGGCAAAGAGCATGACAGGCTATGGCCGCGCGGGGGAAGAGCGAAACGGGCGGAGCCTGGCGCTGGAAGTGAAGAGCGTGAACTCGCGGTATTTCGAATACAACATGCGGTTGCCGCGCAACATGGGCTTTGCGGAAGACCCGGTGAAAAAACTGGTATCGGCCCACGTGAGCCGGGGGCGCGTGGAGGTGGGGCTAACGGTGCAAAGCCTGGCCGATGGCGGCACCACCGTTACGGCCAACCTGCCGGTGGCCACGGCCTATTATGAGGCCATTGCCGATATTGCCACGGCGTTGATGATTGAAAACGATACCACGGCGGCCACCTTGGCCCGTTTTTCAGACGTGTTTACGGTAACGCGCAGCGAGGCGGACGAAGAGGAACTGCTGGCGGATGTGTTGGCGGTGGCCGCGGCGGCGCTGCAAAAATATGACCAGATGCGCGAGGCCGAGGGAGAGAAGCTGAAAGAGGACATCCTTTCGCGGCTATGCGCCATAGAGCAGATGCTAAGCGAGGTGGAGACGGACAGCGCCGGCCGGGTGCAGCGCTACCGTGAGCGGCTGCTGGCTAAGCTGCAAGAGGTGCTGGAGGACAAAAGCATAGACGAAAACCGCATCTTGGCCGAGGCCGCCCTGTATGCGGACCGCACCGCTGTGGACGAGGAGACCGTGCGGCTGCGCAGCCACCTAAAACAGTACCGCGAAATTTTGGGGCAACAGGGCGCGGTGGGCCGCAAGCTGGATTTTTTAACCCAGGAGTTAAACCGTGAGGTGAACACCATAGGCTCCAAATGCCAGGAGGTGTCCATCACCCGCTTGGTGGTAGACATGAAGAGCGAGATAGAAAAAATACGCGAGCAGGTGCAAAACATAGAATAACGGCGGGGGCAAAGATGAAGCTGGTGAACATCGGGTTTGGAAACATGGTGAACGCCCAGCGGCTGGTTGCCGTGGTGGGTACGGAATCGGCCCCCGTGAAACGGCTGGTAGCGGCGGCGCGGCAGCGCGGGGCGCTGATAGACGCCACCTATGGCCGGAAGGCCCGCGCGGTGCTGGTGATGGATTCCGACCATGTCGTTTTATGTGCCGTGCCGCCGGAAACGGTGGCGGGGCGGCTGGGAGAAGAAGAAATGGCCTTGGAGGGGACGGATGAATAAAGACCGGTATCTGCTGGTGATAAGCGGGCCTTCGGGCAGTGGGAAAGACAGTGTGGTGGCCCGGTTGATGGCCCGCCACCCGGGGATGGAGTGCAGCGTGAGCGCCACCACCCGCGCCCCCCGCCCCGGGGAAGAGGAGGGGGTACATTATTTCTTCCTCACAAAAGAGCAGTTTGAGGGGCATATTCAAAACGGGGAACTGCTGGAATATGCAAGTTATGTGGGCAACTACTACGGCACATTGAAAAGCCAGGTGGACAGCCGCCTGGCGCGGGGTGTCACCTGTATTTTGGTGATTGAGGTGGAAGGGGCGGCCAATGTGAAACGCCACTATCCCGGCTGTACCACGGTGTTTATAAAGCCCCCCAGCGAAGCGGAACTGGAACGGCGGCTTCGCGGCCGTGGCACCGAGTGTGAGGAGCGCGTACAAAAGAGAATGAAACGCGCCCGAGAGGAAATGGAACAGGCTGTTAACTATGATTTTGTGCTGGTGAACGATGATTTAGACAGCTGTGCCGAAGCGCTGTTTGACATTTTACAAAAGCGCCAGCAGGGATAAGATGGAGCGATATGGCAGAATATGTGCGCGTGGCCATTGCCGACGCAAGCTATGAGTACGACAAACTGTATACCTACCGTGTGCCCCCCCATTTGGAAGGGCATATTTTTGTTGGCGCCATGGCCTGCGTGCCCTTTGGCCGCGGCAGCGCCCGCCCGCGTATCGGGGTGGTGCTGGGGGAGGAAGGGGAAAAGCCCGCCGGGCGCATCAAAGATATTTTGGACGCCGCCCCCGCCGAAGAGGCCCTGGGGGAGGAGACGCTCTCGATGGTGCGCTACCTAAAGCAGGCCACGTTTTGCACCTGGTACGAGGCGGTGAAAACCGTGGTGCCCCGGGGGGGGCGCTACCGGGCCGTGCGGGAAGAAAACGGCGAATGGGTGCTAAAAGCGGAGTTGCAACGCCCGGTGGAAACCGCCTATGAGCTGGCGGAAAACAGCGTGTGGGAGGGGCGCAGCCCCACGGCCAAGCAGCAGGCCGTGCTGGACGCCCTGGCGGCAGGGCCGCTGGGGCAGGCCGCCCTATGCGAGAGTTGCAAGGTGGGGGCCACGGTGCCAAAGGGGCTGGCAAAACGCGGGGTGCTACGCGCGTTTGAGCGCGAGCGCACCGAGGAGACCCCGCCACAGGCGCTGCCCCCGCTGGCGGCGGCCTATGCCCTAAGCGCGGAACAGCAGCGGGTGGCCGATGAACTAAAAAACCGCATGGCCCAGGGGGAGGACACCCGCCCGGCGCTTTTGTACGGCGTGACGGGAAGCGGCAAAACGGCGGTGTTTCTGGAACTGGCCCGGTGCAGTTTGCAGGCGGGGAAAAGCTGCCTGATTTTGGTGCCGGAAATTGGCCTGGCCCAGCAGATGATAGATAAGTTGCGGGAGGTGTTTGGCGCGCGGGTGGCAGTGCAGCACAGCGCGCTTTCGGACGGGGAGCGTTTTGCCCAGTGGCGCAGCGTGCGCCGGGGGCTGGCCAGCGTGGTGGTGGGCACCCGCAGCGCGGTGTTTGCACCGCTGGAAAACCTGGGCCTGATTGTGCTGGACGAGGAGCAGGAGCGCAGCTACCAAAGCGATGCGGCCCCCCGTTACGATGCCATTGAGGTGGCCCGCCGCCGCGCGGCGCGGCATGGGGCCTTGTTGCTGCTGGCTTCGGCCACGCCCAGTGTGGCCAGCTATTACGCGGCCAGCCAGGGGCGTTACAGCCTGCACAGCCTCACCCGGCGGTATGGGGATTTGCCCCTGCCCGCCGTGGAGATGGCCGATATGCACGAGGAGATGCTGGCGGGCAACCCCGGGGCCATTGGGGGGCGGCTGGCCACGGCTATCACGGAGACGCTGGAAGCCCATAAGCAGGTGATTTTGCTGCTGAAC
>CAYYLW010000187.1:0-4266 GCA_964472465.1 uncultured Oscillospiraceae bacterium
CGAGCGGCCAATCAGCCGGATGGCCTCCTCGGCCCAGGCGTCGGTGATGGGGTTCGAACCCAGGCCCACATAGGCCTCGATGGCGTGGGTGAGGGCGTCCATGCCCGTGGTGGCCGTGAGGTACACCGGCAGGCCGGCCATCAGTTCGGGGTCAATGATAGCGTGGGCGGGGAACAAAGCGTCGGAGTTGATGCCTTTTTTGGCGTTCCGGCTCACAATCACCGCCACGCGGGTCACTTCACTGCCGGTGCCTGCCGTGGTGGGAATGGCCACAAAAGGCAGGGAGGGGTTTTCAAAGGGTTTGCCGTTCCACTGGTATTCTTCCAGGGGCAGGCCGTTGGTGGCCAGGGCCGCCAGAATCTTGCCCAGGTCGGCCGGGCTACCGCCCCCCAGGGCCACCACCATGGTGGGGCCGTAGGCTTTCAGGTCTTGTAGCGCACGCTCGGCCAGCTCTGCGGTGGGGTTTGGGGCCACATCGTTGAAAGTGGTATGCTCGGCGCCCGCCTCTTCCAGCACGGCGCGCACCTTATCGGCCAGGCCCAGCGCTTCCAGGCCCTGGTCTGTCACCAGGAAAACACGGTCCCCTTTCTTCGCAATCCCCGCCAGTTTCGCCAGGGCCCCCTTCCCGAAATGAACCGCTGTGGGCAGGTAAAAACGTTTTACATCCATGACAATCTTCCTCTCCTTCGGTGTGCATTTTGTGGTTTCATCTTGTGTTGCCAGCCGCCCGCTTTACAGGGCGGGAGTTTTCATTTTAAGCAAACGGCAGATATTGTCGTACGTTCGGCTCAAGTCCTCGGCGCTGCGCAGTTTTGCCTGGGCAAAGGGCACCGCCACCCGGTTGATGCTAAAAACAGCCGTGACACCCGCGGCAAAGGCGGCTTCCTCCCCGGGGGCAATATCGCCGCAAACGGCCACCACCGGCACCCCTGCCGCGCGGGCCCTGGCGGCCACACCGCCCACCACCTTGCCTTGCAGGCTTTGGCTATCCAGCCGGCCCTCCCCGGTAAACACACAGTTGCAGCCATGCAGCAATTCGTCAAAGCCCACCATGTCCAGCACGGTGTCTATGCCCGCTTGCAGCCGCCCGCCCAAAAAGGCCACCACCCCGGCGCCAAAACCGCCGGCGGCCCCGGCGCCCGGCATTTCGGAAAGGCCAGGGATTTCGGCATCCAAAAGCCCCCCCAGTTGCCGCAGCCCTTCGTCCAGCCGCTGCACCATCTGCTCATCCGCGCCTTTTTGCGGGCCATACACATGGGCCGCCCCCTGCGGGCCATACAGCGGGTTTTCCACGTCGCACATGGCCAGTACTTCCACGCCTTTCAGCAGGGCTCTCACGGGGGCCACGTCATAGCGGCAAACCTCCCGTAAGCTACCGCCCACCGGCACAAAGGCCTCGCCCGCCTCATTATAAAAGCGTGCGCCCAGTGCGGCGGCACAGCCGCAGCCCGCGTCGTTTGTGCAGCTTCCCCCCAGGGCCAGCACCAGCTTTTCGGCCCCGTTTTCCACCGCATGGCGGAGGAGCGCACCCACCCCGCTTGTGCTGGCTGTCTCTGGGTTTAGGCGGCCATCGGCCAAGGGCAGGCCCGCGGCGGCGGCCATCTCCACCACCGCCAGCGTACCAAAGCGCCCATAAAAGGCGGGCACCGGCTGCCCAAAGGGGCCGGGCACCTCCAGCTCTATGCGCTGGCCGCCGGGCAGGGCCGCCAAAAAACAATCCACCGTGCCCTCGCCGCCGTCCGCCACCGGGATGCCACGCACCCGGCAGGCGGGAAAATGGTGCACGATACGTTCTTCTGCCAGGCGGCAAACCTCCTGTGAAGAAAGGCTGCCTTTGAAAGAATCTGAAACGATGAGACATTGCTTCATATTTACCTCTCCTCCAGCCCCTGCCAGGGGGCTGCCATGGTTTGGGGTAGGCCCAACTGGTCCAGCAGGCGGCCAGTGAAATGTGCGATGAGCTCTTCCAGCGTTTTGGGCTTTGCATAAAACCCGGGGCTGGCGGGCACAATAACCGCCCCATAGCCGCTTAGGGCGGCCATGTTTTCCAGGTGGATGGTGTTGCAGGGAGATTCCCGCGGCACCAAAAACAAGGGGCGGCGTTCTTTCAGCATCACATCGGCGGCGCGCTGCAACAAATTGCCCGATACCCCCGCCCGGATGCTGCCCAAGGTACCCATACTACAGGGCAGCACCACCATGGCGTCGGCCTTGGCAGAGCCGCTGGCAATGGGCGCGGCGATGTTTTCGGGGGCGTAATAATAAAGGGCCTCCCCCGCGCCAAAATACCGCCGCAGTTCCGCCTGGGCCGCCGCCTCTTCCAGGCCTTCTATACAAAGGCCCAGCTCGTGGTGCAGCACCAGTTTCCCCGCCCTGGACGCCGTGACCAAAACCTCGTGCCCCTGGGCCAGCAGCGCCCGCAGCAGGCTATCCGCGTAGATAGAACCGGAGGCCCCGGTGATGCCAATGATGTATCTGCCCATGCCACTGTCCCTCCCCTTCTGGTCGTTTCAACCCTCTGGTTTTGCCCTTCTAACTTTCCACTGCCCTTACAGGTACTCCGCCAGGTCAATCTCGGGGTAGCTCACCCGCTCAATGCCCTTGCTGTCCTCGCTGAGGGTGGCGTCGATGCCCATTTTGGTTTGCACGCCCCGGCTGTCGGAACAGGGGTCCAGCTCATGGCCCTGCGCGCCGGGCACAAAGAAGATATCTTTTTCGGGCACCACGCGGCAGCTCATGGCCCACATGATGTCGCCGGGGCTGTAGATGTCCACATCCTCGTCCACCACAATGACATTTTTGATGTTGACGTAACTCATCATGGCGGCCAGGGCCACATTTTTGGGCTCCCCGGGGTTCTTCTTTTTCAGCTTGATCACGGCCAAGAAACCGCTGCCATAGGGCGGGATATGCACGTCCAGCACACCGCTGCTAACATGGGAGCAAAACTTTTTCAGCAGCGGCTCCCGCGGGAGCACGTTGCCCAGGTTGATATGCTCGTAGGAAGCGCCATTGATGGTTTGGTAGATGGCGTTGTTGCGGTAGGTGATGGCCGTAACTTCGAACACCGGGCTGGGCCATGGGTCGCTGTAATGGCCCGTAAATTCCCCAAGGGGTCCTTCGGCTTCACGCTGGGTGGGCAGAATCTGCCCTTCAATCACAAACTCGGCGGTGGCGGGCACCAGCAAATCGTTGGTCAGGCATTTCACCACCTCGATGGGCCCGCCACGGATGGCCCCGGAAACCTCCACCTCGTTGCCCTCAAAGCGCAGGCCTGCCGCGATGTAGTGCACTGGGTCGCAGCCGCACACCACCGAAATGGGCAGGGCTTTTCCCTCCGCCTCGGCGGCGTCATAGAAGTCTTTCAGGTGCCGCCACTCGTTGATCATGATGCCCGTTTTGTTTGGGCCCTTCACATGCATACGCTGGAAGGATAGGTTCTGTGGCCCGCCGTGCAGCCCACGGCTCACAATCAGGCCGCCGGTGATGAAGGGGCCGCCGTCCTTGGGGGCATGTTGGGGGATGGGAATGCGGGAAAGGTCGATATCGGCGCCCTGCATCACATTCTCCTGGCAGGGGGCTTTTTCCACCACCTTGGGCGGCACCGGGCGCTGCATGCACTCGCCCAAATAATCATTGATTTCGCTTTTTTCCACGCCCAGGGCCAGGGCAATGCGGTCCATCGACGCCAGCACCCCGCCCACCGCTTGGAACTCACGGTCCTTCACATGGCGGAACAGCCCCGCGCCCATGCTCTTACGGTCCAGCGCGGCCAGCACCCGGCCCAGCTCATATTTCCAGTCCACCTCTTTTTCCACAGTGGCCAACTCGCCCTGTTTTTCCAAAAGAGACAGGAAACTCCGCAAATCATAAATGTTGGTTTTCTCCACCATTTTCTCGCCTTCCTTTCCGCGCTACCGTATCCCCGGCAACTTTGTCTCCAATATACCAAGCGGCAAGAAAATCGTCAACAGGAATTTCATTTAATTCACAGTTTTGATGAAATTATATTCGGCGTAAGTTTAATGATTACTACGTTATTTAGTGTTTTACATCAAAATGCACAAAAATAATTGGCGCTTTTGCCCATGAAAATGATGAAACTTATTTTGACAAACGCCCCCCATTTATGGAATGATAAAGAAAACCCCCGCTGGCGAAAGCGGGGGCCCTCCTAACAAACGGCAGAGAGTGAGGCATACCTTGGGACGAGTGAAAAGCGGCGCCTATGTGCGCATCAACATGAACTACCCCCGGCTGATGCCG
>CAYYLW010000188.1:0-4113 GCA_964472465.1 uncultured Oscillospiraceae bacterium
TGGTGCTGCGGTACCTGTATGTGGAGGGGTTTTCGCTGGAAGATGTGGCGGGGAATATGGGGTATAGTTACCAATGGACAAAGCAACTACATGTTGCGGCTCTGGCGGAAATAAAAGAACATACCCCAACATACCGCGAAGTGTGATATGGTGGTAGTAGCGAAAAAGGGACAGCCACAGGGGCTGCTCCCTTTTTTCATGCAAAAACGGAGGCATAGCACTTGAATAGGTTGAAAATGGTGTATCGCCCGCCCGATGAGCTGCTGCCCTACGCGGGCAGCCCCAGGGTGCACGAGGCGGGGTTGCCGCGGCTCAAAGCGGATATTGAAGAATTTGGCTTTGTGGCCCCGGTGCTAGTGGCGGGTGATAAGATAGTGGACGGCCACGCTCGGCATGCGGTGGCGCTGGAGATAGGCCTTGCGGAGATACCCACCGTGGACGTGTCGCACCTTAGCCAGGACCAAATTCGCGCGCTGCGCCTGGTGATAAATAAGTCGCCCGAGTGGGCAAGCTGGGACGAGGCGAAGCTGCTGGCGGAGCTGGCGGCCATTGAGATGGATATGAGCGCGCTTGGGTTTGATTTTTCCCAAATACTCGCGGATGATTTTGGGTCTGCATTTGATTTGCCAAGCGGGGATAAAAACCCTATCTGTGTGATGAGCCTGACTCTACATGAGCGACAGGTGGCCACCATCGAGGAGGCTATTGCCATGGTGAAGGAAAGCGGCGTCGAGGTAGAAAGCTTTGGCAATCCAAACGCCAAGGGCAATGCTGTGTATGAGGTGGTGCGGCAATGGGTAGAGCAAAAGAAATCGAAGTAAAGGTGATTCCCTCGCAGGTGGCCGTACCTTTTGTGCGACAAAACCACTATTCTGGCAAGGTGGTAAGCAACAGCAGCTTGCACCTTGGCGTGTTTCTGGATAATCTGTTGCATGGAGTAATGAGCTTTGGGCCACCCCTGGACAAGCGTAAAGTGATGGGCCTGGTGGCGGGCACCGGTTGGCATGAGTTTCTGGAACTCAACCGCATGGCCTTTGACGAATACCTGCCCCGCAACAGTGAAAGCCGGGCACTTTCCATGGCCATGAGACTGCTGAAAAAGAATGCCCCGCAAATAAAGTGGGTGCTGTCTTTTGCCGATGGTTGTAGCTGCGGGGACGGCACTATATATCGTGCAAGTAATTTTGTTTTGACGGATATTAGGCCCAATGCGGGCCTTGTACAGATGCCCACCGGTGAGAAAATCCACAAAATGACTCTCATGGCGTCACCGCTTACAAAACGTCAGGAGTTGGGCGGAAAGTCATTTTTTGACATTACCGACGGCAGGTGTTCTCTTAAGATGTTTTGCGCCGCTACGGGCGCGGAAATTTTGAAGGGGTACCAGTTGCGCTATATCTATTTCATAGACAAAGGAGCCCGGCAACGTTTGACCGTGCCGGAGATTCCTTTCTCCCGCATTGATGAGTTGGGTGCGGGCATGTACCGGGGTGTACAGGTTCCGCGTGCGGAAAGACACGTGGACAATTACGGGAACAGTAGCTAGAAAAGGAAGGCGGCGAGGGTGTGTCACCACCCCCGCCGCAGCAGGCCAGAAAGTACCTCTGGCCAGGATGGAAGCCGCGCGGCATAACCATCCTGACAATTATAGCACGCAATTGTGTAATTGTGCAGAGGTATATTTTTATGGCGGACAAAATGGAGGCGGATTTGCGCGAGGCGCTGCTGAAATGCGCACTGGGCTATGAGTATGAGGAGAGGACCATAACGGCGGGGAAAAATGGCAGGCCGGAGCGGGTGCAGGTGGTGAAAAAGCATGTGCCGCCGGATTTGCAGGCGATTGAACGAATACGCTACCTACAGCGGGTGGGGGAATGGTAGCGCCAGATTGAAGGTGGTGGTGTGGGCAAAAAGCTGACCGGGATGCAGCAGGCGTTTGTGGAACAGTATATTGTAACAGAAAATGCCTTGCAAAGCGCCATGGCCGCAGGGTATAGCGAAAAAACGGCCCGAGCCAAAAGCTATGGACTGCTGCAAAACCAGGCTGTGAAAGAGCAGATAGCCAAGCGCCGCAGGGAGCTGGTGAGTGAAAAAATCAGCCCGGAGCAGGTGCTGCTTGCCCTGCATAAAATAGGCATAGACGATTCCACGGATTTTTCCGCCTTTGGCGTACCCACAAGGGGCGAGGGAAAATATAAGGGAAGCACCAAGCTGCGTGCGCTGGAGCTGATGGGCCGGGCTATTGGCCTGTTCCGCGAAAAAGAGGAGGGAGAGAGCGAAGAGGTGGTGCAAATTATTGACGACGTGTAGGGTTTCGGGGAGTATCTCCCCCGCTTTTACTGAGCCGCACCGGGCGCTAAAAAAGAGGGAAGTAAACCAGCTGGTGCTGAAAGGGGGGCGCGGCAGTGCCAAGAGTTCCTACGCCTCGGTGGAGGGGATATTGCTGCTGTTGCGAAACCCCAGCATTCACGGGGTGGTGATGCGGAAAATCAGCAACACCCTGCGCACCACGGTGTTTGCCCAATATTGCTGGGCGGTGGAGGAGCTGGGCCTTTCGGGGAAATTCAAGCGCACGGTGTCGCCCATGGAAATCACCTACCGGCCCACCGGGCAAAAGATGCTGTTCTTTGGCGCAGACGACCCCGGCAAGCTGAAATCCATAAAAGTGCCGTTTGGATACATAGGCTACCTGCACCTGGAGGAGCTGGACCAGTTTGCCGGGGAGGAGGAGGTGCGCAACATAGAGCAATCGGTGCTGCGGGGCGGGCCGCTGGCCTTTGAGATAAAGTCCTTCAACCCGCCCCGCACCCGGGACAACTGGGCGAACGAATATTGTCTGAAAGAAAAACCGGGCCAACTGATTCACGAGAGCACCTACCTGACCACCCCTGAGGCCTGGCTGGGCGAGCGTTTTGTGCATGATGCGGAATACCTAAAAGAGACCGACTACCCCGCCTATGAGCATGAATACATGGGCCTGGCCAACGGCACGGGCGGCGCGGTGTTTGAAAATATCCGTGCGCAGGCTATACCAGAGGCGCAGATAAAGACCTTTGACAGGGTGCTGAACGGGGTGGACTGGGGCTGGTACCCCGACCCCTTCGCCTTCAACCGTATGCATCTGGACGCTGCCCGCCGCACCCTGTATATTTTTGGCGAGATTCGGGCGCAGAAAAAGAGCAACCAGGCCACGGCGGCCCTTATCAAAAAACGCATAGAGCCGGAGGAGATTGTGACCTGCGACAACGCCGAGCCCAAGAGCGTGGGGGACTATCAGGCGGCGGGGCTGCGGGCGCGCGGGGCCGAGAAAGGGCCGGGGAGCGTGGAGTACAGCCACAAGTGGCTGCAAAGCCTAAGCGCCATTGTGATAGACCCGGTGCGCTGCCCCTGTACCCTAGAGGAATTTAGAAAATATGAGTACGAACGGGACAAAGATGGCAACATCATATCCGGGTACCCGGACAAAAACAACCACCACATAGACGCGGTGCGCTATGCCACCGAGCGGATGTGGAAAAAGAGAGGCCAGTGACATGGGACGGTTTAAGCGGTGGCTGTTTCGTTTTTTGCCCTTTTACATGCGGGAGAGCTATGAGGAGGAGAACGCCCGCCTGCGCCGGCAGGTGTTGCAACGGGAGCAGTGTGTCCGTGAGCTGGAGGCGGAGTTGCGGGGCCTGCGCTATGCCCTGCGCCAGAGGGTGAGCATAGAGATAGGAAAGGGGGGATAGGCATTGGCTTTTGCAGCAGCCCTTGCCAAGATGGGCAAGAACATCATACAGTCGTTCGAGCAGGAATTTAGGCAGCAAGACATCACCACGGTGGAGATGCAAAAGCAGATTCTGCTGTGGTTTCAGCTCTACTTTGAAAGCGAGGGGAAGAACCGGGACGACGCCCAGCGCATCCCCTACATTGTGGTGGACGGCATTAAGAAGGCTGTGTTTGGGGAGTATGAACTGGGCATAGATGAGGGAAGCGACAAGGGGAAAAGGATAGCTGCGGTGCTGGCTAGCCTGGAAAAGGTGCGGAACAAGGCCTACCAGCAGGCCCTGATAGGCGGGTTTTGCTTTATAAAGCCTGTCCCAAAGCGGGACGGGTTTGTGTTCACCGTGATAA
>CAYYLW010000189.1:0-4038 GCA_964472465.1 uncultured Oscillospiraceae bacterium
CAAGTTTTATTGAATTTTGCCAGAATTTTCCTTAAATTATGGTTATTATAGCACATTTTTTTTTGGAAAGGAATCTTTTTTTCGTTTTATCCCGGCATTTCTTGAGAAAACTCCGGTTTTTGGGTATACTACAATAAACCAAGACATTCACCAAGGAGGGTACATGGGCAACAAATTGTTTGGGAACAGCCTAAAACCACAATGCAACACCTGTGCGTATGGCAGGCCTGCGCCGGATGAAATCATGATTTTATGCCGCAAGTATGGCCCCGTGGCCCCCAACTACCACTGCGGGCGATATTCCTATGACCCCTTGCGCCGTGTCCCCCACAAAGACCCCGACCCGCCGGAGCTAACCCCGGAGGATTTTCGCATTGTGTAAACCAAACGTTTTTACGGTGCATGATAAAACGGGCAGACCTTTTTTAAGGGCCTGCCCGTTTCTTATCATAATGGTCTGTTTGTTCTATACCCGTTTAAATTTCACCAAACCCGTTTCGCTCATCCATCTTTTCAAATTGAAATTGGCGTTCATCGGCCGCAATGCTAAACTCCACTTGCCCATTGCTGCATCCCTTGGCAATGGCCTGTAGTTGGTTTTTTACATCCTCTTCGTCCATTTTGAGTAGGCCTTCCAAACCGGTGCTCTCCCAAAATTCTTGCACGCCCGCCATCACCTTTTGCACACAGCGGTCCCGCTCCCCCACGGTCAAGGTTTGCGCATCGGCAATATGGTAGCTTGCCTGGTAATATAGCGTACACCAGGCTCCCATCCCGTTGTTGTCTACCTCTTCCAGGTGAAAATCACCCGTAAAGCCGGCATCTTCCCGTGGTTTTCCGGTTTGTATGCTGCGCACCAGCGCTGCGTTCTCGTTGCCCGAAGCATAGACCGTGAGAAACACAAAGGCCCGTTCTTCATCGGTGAGCGAAACTCGGACATCCTGGCGGCTCCTATCTGCGTTGATGCGCTCCATCCGCTCATAATCCTGGTTGGCCCATTCCAGCAGCGCCGCGTTGAACTCCGCCACCGGCAGGGCGGCATAATCCGCCGTTTTCAGCGCCAGTAGAGAGCGGTAGTCCGCCTCTGTGGCGGGGGGGGTAGTCCCTCGGTTCCTCCCCCGCCTGGGCAGTGAGTTCACTGGAATTTTTCGCCCGTAAATCGCTAAACTCCTGCTGCTCCTGCTCATTTGCCTCCCGCAAGCCTGTCAGCGTATCGCCCTCGTACACCGCCACCAGTTCCTTTAGGCCCTCCTCATAGCTGGTAATGCCCGCGGAATTGGTCATCCAGGCACCTGTGTGGGGGTCATAGATGCCACGAACCTGCTCGCCGTTCCAGTACAGTTTTGCCTGCCCGTTCCACTGGTCCACCACATAACTGATTCCGAAAGCCAGATAGGGCGCCAGAGATTCTTCCCAGTTTGCGGCAATTTCGTCCAATGTCTCTTTTGGCAAGGAGCTAAGCGGCATTACATATGTCCAGATGTCCACCTGCAAGGCGTCTGTGCTCCACTGGGTTTGCAGCCGCTGCGCCTCGGCTATCATGGCAGCTTCCAGTTCCTCGGCTTGCTGTAGCTGCTCTAACGTTCTGCCTTTGAAAAAGGATTCAAGACCCTCTCGCACACCCTGCCCTGCCTCGGCGTACTGCCCCACGGTTAGGCTGTTTCCATCCAAAATGGTGAGGGAATACCAGTATTCCATGGTGGCGTTTTCGGCGGCATCCAGTTCCACAGTGACATAGCCCCCAAATTCTCTTGGCTCCTCCCAGCTTTCTGCGCACAAAGGTTCCAAAATATTGTATAGGAAAAAGGCAGTTTCGTTTGTATAGCGCAATTCTTGCAGTTGGGTATCCTGGCCAAACCGCTGCAGTAGGCTGACCATTTCGGGGGTATCCATCAATTGCAACACCCGGTGGCGGTATTCTGCTACCGTCATCTGTTCAAAACCATCCACCTGCAACGCCAGCAGCTTGTCATACTCCTCCTGTGTAAACTGCGTGCCCGGCACAGCGGTTAATTGGGACGGGGACGCCCAAGCCGTAGTGGCAAAAACGCCCCCCAACCCAGCCACCAGTAACACCGCCAAAACAACCGCGATAAGCGATGTTTTTTTCGTTTTCATAATGGCGGTCACCCTTTCCTCAATGGCGTTTTTGCTAAAACTGTTGCACAGGGGCCTAAGCCCGCTTTTCTTTTCTTCCATCTGGATAAGGGTATGCGCATAGGAGGATTTTGCATTGCCGCCAAAACGGCGCAATACCGTCTCATCGCAGGAAAGTTCCAGGTCGCGGTTGGCCAGCGTATACATCAGCCACACCAAGGGGTTAAACCAGTGCAGGCACAGCACCGCCGTAAGCAAAAGCTTGGTGGCGGCGTCAAAACGCTGGATATGCACATATTCATGGAGTATCACATGGCCCGCCCTGTCGGTATCCTCCCAGGGGATGTGGGCAGGCAGCAGGATAACCGGCCAAAAAATACCATAGGTGAGCGGCGCAGAAATGCGGCTGGATTGCCGTATAGTAACGCGGCGCAGAGTTTTTGGCTGGAAATCCACTGTGTTAAAACGGGGGTTTGCACTGGAAGAGATTCCCGAAATTCCCGACGGCATCTAAAGTATATAATAGCGAAAAACAAAAGGCAGAGCACAAAACCCGCCGCCCAGATGATTTGAAACAGGGATAAAGGAAAGGACGAAGGCTGGGCAGTTGCGGTGGGGGAAAGTTCCGCTGGCGACAGCGCAGGCATTCCACCGCTGGGCGATGCCTGGCCAAGCGCCTGCGCCGCGGGCAAGTTGCCGCCCACAAGGGAATACACACTGAAAGGCGAAGGGAGTGAAAATGGTAGCAAAAGCCGCAAAAGCACCACCGCCCATAAGGCCAAAAAGGTCTTTTTGGGCAAACGGTTTTTCAGCCATGCCCGTAACACAACCACCACCAAAATCATCACAGCGCCATGTACGCTCATCTGCAACAGGTCCATCTCTCTCACCTCGCTTTTGCGTTCGTACCCTCTGCCTCACCCACAATTTTTTTCAGCTTCTCAATCTGCTCGGCGCTCAGTTTTTTCCTGCCCACTAGGGATGCAAACAGTTTCTCCACCGAACCGTCGAAGATTTTATCCACCAGTTCCTGCGTTTCTTGCTCCTGCACCTGTTCTTTGGCCACCAGGGCATGGCACACAAAGTTCGGCTCACTGCGCGCGATGGCCCCTTTTTTGATACACCGTTTGATGATTGTGTAGGTGGTATTCATGTTCCAGCCGGTGTCTTGTTTTAGAACATCCGATATGTATTTTGCGGTCACATCGCCCTCCCGCCACAAAACCTCCATCACCTTTAGTTCAGAATCGAACAGTTTTGCCTCCATCTGGCATCCCCCATTTTCTTGGTATATGTTCCCTCTGCGTCCACACTACCACAGTCGTGTGGGTTTGTCAACACTACTGTAGTAGTGTAGCTAAAGACGACATAAAAAAGCGGGCAGACCCCTTAAACCAGGGCCTGCCCGTTTTCCTATACGGTGAATTGTTTAAAATTATTGCATGATGATACCCTGTAAGCTATCCCAAATGAACACCCAGCCCAGCAACACGGTGTAGGCGGTGAGGGCCAGCAGATAGAACTTGCGGTTTTTGGAAGAGCCAATGCGGCGGCTGATGATGGCAATGAGCACCACCGAAATAACCACAGCCAGCATATCCACAAAGCCCTTAATGGCCGCCGTTCGCACCCCAAAAACCGTGTCATGCGTGAAAAACAGAATGCCCAGCAAAACCAAATGCGCCCCAGGCAACACAAACAACGGGGTAACGGCCACAGCGTAGCCCACATGCCGTGAACGTAGCATGATGAAAAATATAAGAAAACTTAGAATCAGAATAGCCGCGCTCTCTGGCAGCATACCGCACCACCTCCCTTCCGCTTCTTACTTGACTAATTCCTAAATCCCATTATAATAGAAATGTTCCGGTTTGTAAATTCCGGGTTGCTGGTGTGGCTCAGGGGTAGAGCAGCGCACTCGTAATGCGCAGGTCATCGGTT
>CAYYLW010000190.1:0-3997 GCA_964472465.1 uncultured Oscillospiraceae bacterium
TGCCCATGCCGATGCCCATGAGGGAATAGCCCGAGAAATCAAAGTAGATATAGAGGGTATAGGCCACGATGCCCAGCCAGGCAAGGACGGTGGAAGCATTTTCCAGCCCCACGCCGGGTGCGGAAAGCTGCCCGCCGGAGTACTGGCCGATGATATCGGTCCACAGGCGGTTGATGCTATCGGCAATAAGTACCTTTTTGGCCAGGCCAAAGATGAAGAGGGTGATGCCCTCGTCGATACGGTCCAGCGTGACACGGCCCTTTAAAATATGCAGGCGCTCATTGATATCGGAATAACGCACGATAGGCCCCGCGATGAGCTGCGGAAACATGGAGACATAGGCCCCGAAATTGATGATGTTCGGCTCACTGGGTACTTTACGGCGATAGACGTCGATGGAGTAGCTCATGGATTGGAAGGTGTAAAAACTGATGCCCAGAGGCAGGACAAGATTATCAATCAGTTGCAGATTCAGGCCCGTGAGGGCGCTGAAATTGGTGATGAAAAAGTTTGAATATTTGTAGTAAATGAGCATGGCAAGGCTGCCGATGATGGAGACGACAAGGAAGAAACGGCTCCAAAAGGGGTTCTCAATAAAACGTGCGATGAGGATGCCGCAGATGTAGTTGACCAAGATGACCACGGCCATGATCCAGAAAAACTTGACCTCTCCCCAGCAATAAAACACCAGACTGCTGATGAGCAGCGTGGTGTTTTTGAGTTTTGGGGGGCTGATATAGTAGAGAAACAGGGCCGCGGGAAGGAAGCGGAAGAGAAAGACGATAGAACTAAAAAGCATGGGGAAACCTCACACCGTTGGGTTTTGGAAAGATTTCATGAAAAAAAGCCGAGGCTTTCGCGTCTCGGCCTTTGCCGCAAAGGGTAACGGGTTTTAGGCGATGGCCGCGATGGCGGCGTCCAGTGCGTCGTAGCCGCCGTCTTGCCCGGTGGCAGACACGGCATAAATGACGAGGTCGCCTTTTTCTACAATACGTGCCCCGGCGGTATTTTCCCGTGCGGTGGCAAATTCGGCATAGCGGTCATCGCCAGCGCGGGCGTCCCGATAGGCACCCAGGGCGGTGACCATATCGGCAGTGGTGCCGGGTTGCATTTGAAAAACCATTACAATGCCGCCGTTTTCGCTGGACATGCGGGACTCTGCCCCAGCAAAGGCCACCACGTTTGCGGTATCCAGGCCGTTGGCCTTCAAATCAATTTCGCTTACAGCAATGGCATCGCCCAGGGCGGCGGCTTCAGAAAGGGTGGCCAGGGTGCCATCCAATGCCCCAGGGCCGCTAACGGATGCAGGGGCGCTGCTGCTTTGGGCGGGCATAGAAACCGAGGAAGCTGCCATGCTGGGAGCGCTGGAAGAAACAGGCTGGGAGGAGGAAGTGGTACCGCCGCAAGCGGATAGAACCAAGAGGCATAGGGCGGTGCCCAACAACAGGATACGTTTCATATCAGTCACCTTTTCATCGCGTAAATTCATTATTTTTCCGAGATATTCTCCACCACCAGAGTTTCCGTGTTGCCGCTTGTCATCTGTGGCTCCAGGGCTTTAAAAAGGGCCAGAAAACTCTCGGTAGAATACGTAGCCCCGGCGATGGTGTCTACATCGTCGATTTTATGGGTTTCTAGATATTGGTTCACCAAGTCTTGCGAAAAGCGGGCAGGGTAGGTTCCCTGCACAGCATCCATCTCTTCCTGGTACTTGGAATCATCGTTCTTATATAGGCCAGATTCGGAAACGGCATTGAAAAGGATAGAGGTTACTACCGTATCCTCTACAGTGATTTCGAGAAAATCTTTGTAGCCCCGGCTATCGTAGTTTTGGAATTCAGCGCGATAGCTGCCATCCTTATAGGCTTTGGTTCCACTACAGCCTGCCAGCAACATGAGACTGAGCAAGGCGGATAGGACTGCTGCCACGGTTTTGTGCATCTGCACCCCTCCCGAAAAGGGCCAAATGCAGCCTGGCCCTGAATCTGCTGGAATCTTTTCGTATCATACACCATATGTTGTGCCGCTGTCAAATGGTTTGGAGGCGGCTAAAAGAGGGGATTTGAGGCAGCGCCTGGCATGTTTTCTTGACAAGGCCCGCTAGACAAGGCTAAGATAAGAGCGGACTTCGTGCAAGCGCAATACTATACCTATTATATATAGGCGCGCGGTAGACAGAAGCGGGCGCAGGATGCACAAAACTGGAACCGGAAAAGAGATAGATATAGCATGGCGGTAAGATGGGCGTATGGCAGAGGGATGATTTTGGTGTTGGTTGCCGTGGTACTGATGGTGGCCTGTGCGCCGCCGAAGGCTTCCCAAGAGGAAAAAACCGGTGCGACCTTTGCCATGAACACTGTGGTAACCCAGACAGCCTATGGGCCCAGGGCGCAAGAGGCCATACAGGATGTAAACCGGATGTTGGCGGAACAAGAGCAGCGGCTTTCGTTGTTTGACGAAAGCGGGGACATTGCCAGGATTAACCAGGCGGCGGGCAGTGGACAAGGTGTTGAGGTGAGCGCCGAGACGGCCGCACTTTTGCAACAGGCGGCCGCGCTTTCGGCGCAGAGTGAGGGTGCTTTTGCCATCACAGTGGCCCCTTTGACTTTGGCCTGGGGCATTACGGGGGACACACCCCGTGTGGTGCCACAAGAAGAACTGGATAGTTTACTACCCCTTGTAGATGACGGCCTTTTGCGCCTGGATGGGCAGGCGGTGATTTTGCCAAAAAGGGGAATGGGCCTAGACCTGGGGGGCATTGCCAAGGGGGCCGCTTGCGCTGGGGCCAGGGATATCTATGAAGAAAACGGCGTGCAAAGCGCCCTGCTTTCCATTGGAGGGAATGTGTATGCACGGGGTGTAAAGCCGGATGGCAGCCCCTGGAAGGTGGGATTCCGAGATCCACAGGGGGGGCAGGAAAGCTACATAGCCTCTTTTGCACTGCAAGATGAGGTGGTGGCGGTTTCGGGCGGATATGAGCGTTTTTTTGAGCAGGAGGGAAAACGGTATATCCATATCATCGACCCACGCACGGGGTATCCGGTGGAAAGCGATATCCTTTCTGTGGGGGTGATAGACCCTGATGGGGCGGTGGCGGATTTTTGGAGCACCACCCTATTTGTATGGGGGCGAGACAAGGCCCTCAACTATTTGCGCCAGGGGGGCAAGGCCATTCTTCTGGATGACCAAAACCGGCTGTATGTTTCGTCCTCGTTACGGGATTCGTTTGCCATGGTGGCCACTAGCGCCGCGGGGTATGAGCTGTATTTTGTGGAGCCGGAGGCCAGCGTATGAGACGGGAGAGAACGCGCCTTGTGGCCTTGACGGGGGTATTGTTTGCGCTGGCGCTGGCGCTGGGCTTTTTCGAAAGCTTTTTGGCGGGTTTGATGGCCCTGCCCCCCGGAGTGAAGCCCGGCCTGGCCAATATTGTGGTGATGTTCTGCCTGTTGTGTTTTTCAAGGCGGCAGGCCCTGCTGCTGGTGCTGCTGAAAGCCGGGTTTGGGGGCCTTACACGGGGGCTGATAGCCGGGGCGTTGAGTTTGGCAGGGGGGCTGCTGGCTTTTTTGGTGATGGTGTTCCTGCTGTGGCTGCCGAAGGCAAAACCCAGTGTACTGGTGATATCAGTGTGTGGGGCCTTAGCCCACAACCTGGCGCAGATGCTGGTGGTGAGTTTGCTGTTTGGGCAAGGGGCCTGGGTGTATGCCCCCGTATTGGTGCTGTCTGGTGTGGGGATGGGCTGCCTGACAGCCCTGTTGCTGAAAACCTTGTTACCCCCCTTACAGCGTACCGGGTTGACCACAGTAGCACCTGGCGAGATAACGGCAAAACCAGGAAATGAGACGGGTAAGAAGAGGGGAAGAGAAATGAAGGGAAGTAAGAAATAGTTTTTTGGAAAGAAATAGAGAAAAACCCTTGATTTTTTTTGAAAGAGAGGGTATAATGAACTGGCTGTGGGGGATTAGCTCAGCTGGTTAGAGTGCATGCATCACACGCATGA
>CAYYLW010000191.1:0-3995 GCA_964472465.1 uncultured Oscillospiraceae bacterium
TTGTACAGTTCCCTGGTGGGGAGCGGGAAGACCATGTGCGCCACCTCACCCCGCCAGAATACGAGCGGCTGATGGGTCTGCCCGAAGGCTGGACAGCCTTTGGCGCAGACGGGCGGCCCCTCAGTGACAGCGCCCGGTATTTTGCCCTTGGAAATTCGATTGTGCTGCCCTGCGCTGAATATGTTATGGCAAAAATCAGTTCGGCATTGAATAAAACAGGTTTTGAAATATGAATAGGACTAAAAAACCTCGTGGAACCAAGCCCACGAGTGTTTTATATTTTGTACTATAGCAACTTGATGAAAACAAAATAACTCGCGGTTGCTAAAGCTAATGTAATTACAGCGCAGACAATCATCATAAAGATCCTTGTCTTTGTCCATTTCTTTTTTTCCTGCTCAACTTTGTCTTTATTAGGTTCTTTGTTTTCCATAAAAGCAAGAATTTCTGAATATGTTTTAATGCTATTTTTCTTTTTTGCAATTTCTAAAACAATGGA
This sequence comes from uncultured Oscillospiraceae bacterium, assembly GCA_964472465.1. GTDB lineage: Bacteria > Bacillota > Clostridia > Oscillospirales > Ruminococcaceae > JAAYCI01. The sequence continues at coordinate 500 of CAYYLW010000191.1, forward strand.
AGCAGTTAAGGCAATTATGGCAAAAATAGCAGGTATTATTAACCCCCAAAGCCCCAAGAACTTAAATGCTGGAAAAATAGACAAAGGCGCAAGTATCATTGCTATCATCATTACTTGAGCCCATTGGTAAAGGCTGTTTTTGGCTATTTCTTTTTTCATTGTGTCGATATCCCCTTTCACGAGTTCATCCAGAGAAACATCGAAAAAGACACTAAGCAGCAGGATATTATGAATATCCGGATAACTTTTCTCGTTTTCCCAATTGGATATTGTTTGCCTAGATACATAAATTTTTTCTGCTAATTCTTCTTGCGAAAGTCCTTTTGTTTCCCTGTGTTTTTTTATTTGCTTCCCAAGGTTCATTTGTTTTTTTGCCTCCCGAAAAAAGAATAGCCCAGATTATTGCCTGTTTGCCAGCAAAGAGCTTTGACATTATTCAAATATCATAGTCAAAAGGTTTTGACATACCCATTATACACCATATCTGCAATGTTTATTCTATCCATAAGAAGTAAAACTACAGGAGGAATGATATATGCCCGATGGCAATACATATACGCCCGCTGCGCCCCTGCAGGCTTTTGTAACAAACCTTGGCAAATACAATGAGGGAGCCCTGGTGGGCGAATGGCTGGCCTTTCCCGCCGAGCCCGAAGAAGTGAAGGCGCTGATGGAGCGCATCGGCATGGATGGGGTGCAGTATGAGGAATTCTTTCTCACCGATTTCGAAACCGATATCTCCGGCCTGTATGACCAGCTGGGCGAGTATGAAAGTTTGGACGAACTGAACTATCTGGCCACCCTAGTGGAGGAGATGAGCGAAGGAGAGCGGGAACAATTTGAGGCCGCCATAGAGCTGGGCGACAACATCGGCAGCCTGAAAGACCTCATTAACCTCACGGCCAACCTGGATTGCTATGATTTTCTGCCCGACATCGACGATGACGACGATTTGGGCCGCTACTGGGTGGAGGAGAGCGGCTGCTACGACACCAAGGCGATGGGTTCTCTTGCCAGCTATATCGACCATGAGCGTTTTGGCCGGGATGTGCGGCTGGAAGAAGGCGGATGCTTTGCAGCCAATGGATACATCCGCAGCACCGGCGACAGCTTCACCGAAATCTATGACGGTAGGGAGGTGCCCGAGGAGTACCGGGTGTTTCGGCGGACGGGGGAAGAGCGGGAGGCTGAACCAGAGCCTCTGCCCCAAGAAGTAGAAGCGCCAGAGGCAGCAGAGCTAGAAGCCGAGGCCGCGCAAACGGTGCAGGGCTATGCCGTGCAGAAAAGTGTTTTGTTCAGCGATGGGAGAGGGGTGGCTCTGGCCGAAAACCCTGCCGCGCCCCAGCCCTTTGTCACCTGGCGCTTTACCCAGGAAGAAAATGGCCAGCGAGACTATTTCTGGGGCCAATATTTCAGCCAGAGAGAGCCCGCCCAGCAGGATTATGCTGAGCGGGCTTTGTGCTACTGGAAAGACACTCGCGTAGAGGTAGTAGAGGGGGAACTCCCAAAAGAAATCCGCTTCATCGACAGCCAGTACACCACCCTCTTCACCATCCCGGACGGCGGGTATATCGCCATCACGCATTCAGACGGCGAGCGCCTTTTGCGGCCCTGCCGGTATGTTGACGAGTGCCACACCCAGGTGGGGATGAATGTCTATCACATCTGCGAGTTTGCCGAGAAGATGGAAGCGGCGAAAAACCAATATGAGGCGGTGCCCGCCATGGCTTTGGCGCGGGAAAAAGAAGCGGGCCCAAAGGCCAAAACCCAGCCGGAACCGGAGCGTTAGATCCTGGCCGCACACGCACGGGCAGGGCTGCGTGCGTGTTGTAGCAAGCACTGAATTTGTATACACAAATTCGCTTGTCAGGGGGAAATCCCCCTGAACCCCCCTCGGCGCGACTGCGCCGACACATGCCGGAAGGAGGAAACAATTTGTGGTTTAACCTGCGGATGGATGCCGATACAAAATCCAAACTGAATTGCCTTGCGAAGGGGGCGGGCCTCTCCCGCTCCATGGTGGTGCGCCGCCTCATTGAGGGGGCCACCCTGCGGCAGGCCCCGCCAATGGAATATCATCTGATGCTGGAAGAACTGCGGCGGATAGGTGTGAACCTGAACCAGATTGCCGCCGCCGCAAACGCCCTGGGTATGATGGATGCCCCGGCCTACGAGAAGGCCGGGGCGGAACTTCGCGGCGCGGTGCTGGCCATACGCAGGGCGGCAGAACTAAGCTGATGGCCACCACCAAAATATGGCCGGTGAAAGACCGGCTCGCCCGCGTTCTGGCCTATGGTATGAACCCCGAAAAGACCACGGGGGATTTAAGCGCGGCACTGGGCTATGCCGCCCGTGCAGACAAAACCGAGCGCTGCCTGTATGTGGCCGGGGTAAATTGCTGCCCCGAAACGGCACTGGAAGAAATGCGCCTGACCAAAGAAAAATGGGGAAAGGAGGAAAAGGGCCGGGCGGTGGCGTTTCATGCCATTCAATCTTTTGCGCCGGGGGAGGTAACGCCCGACGCCGCCCATGCCATCGGGCGGGAATTTGCACAGCAGATGTGGGGGGCGCGTTTTGAGGTGCTGGTGTGCACCCATCTGGATAAATCTCATCTGCACAACCACTACATCGTAAACGCTATTTCTTTCAAAGACGGCGGGCGCTACCACGACAACAAGCAAAGCTACTATGGCAAAATGCGTGCCCTGTCAGACCAGCTTTGCCGGGAGAGGGGGCTTTCGGTGATAGAGCAGCCCCAGGGCGGTGGCCGCCACTATGCCGAGTGGAAGGCCGAACAGCAGGGCAAACCCACCCTGCGGGGCATTTTGCGGGCCGACATTGATGCGGCCATCCGGGAGGCCTACAGTTTTGCCACCTTTGTAGAGTGCCTGCAGCAAAAGGGCCACCGGGTACATCTGGACGAAAACCACAAGTACATCACCGTTACCCCGCGTGGCGGGCAGCGGGCGTTCCGCCTCACCCAGCGCTCTATGGGGGCTGACTACAGCGAAGCGGATATCAAAGAGCGGCTGGCCCGCCAGCGGGAAGGCCTGCCCGAAATACCACGCGAACCAGCCAGAAAAACACCCCCGCCAAAAACAAAACCCCGGCGGCGCTATGCCGACGCGGCGGCCTTCACACCCCGCCGCCACCGCAAGATGAAGGGTTTCATCGCCCTGTATTGGCACTACTGCTATTTTCTAAAGGTGGTGAAGCACGGCGGCAAAAGCCAGCGGTTGCCCTTTGCCCTGCGGCAGGAAGCCGTGCGCCTCGGGCAATATTCCCGGCGCTTTTTGTTTCTCTACCGCCATGGCATCACCACGGCAGAGGAATTGCAGGTGCATCGGCAGGGCCTAGACGGGCAGATAGACGCACTCACCAGGCAGCGCCAGCCCCTGTATGCAGAAAGGAGAGCCTGTATTGATGAAAAAGAGAAAGCCGCCCTCAGCGAGAGCATCGCAGAGAAAACCGCCGCCCTGCGCGCCTTGCGGCGAGA
>CAYYLW010000192.1:0-3951 GCA_964472465.1 uncultured Oscillospiraceae bacterium
ACATTGATAAAGCGCCCGAAGAGCGTGAGCGCGGCATCACCATCAACACCGCCCATGTGGAATACCAGACTGCATCCAGGCACTATGCCCATGTGGACTGCCCTGGCCATGCCGACTACGTAAAGAACATGATCACCGGTGCGGCGCAGATGGACGGCGCCATTCTGGTTGTGTCGGCCGCTGACGGCCCCATGCCCCAAACCCGTGAGCACATCGTGTTGGCCCGCCAGGTAGGCGTGCCGTACATCGTGGTGTACATGAACAAAGTGGACCAGGTGGATGACCCCGAGTTGCTGGAACTGGTGGAAATGGAGATTCGTGACCTGCTCTCCACCTACGATTTCCCCGGCGACGACACCCCCATCATCAAGGGCAGCGCGCTGAAAGCGTTGGAAAGCTCTTCCACAGATGCTTCCGCTCCCGAGTATGAGTCCATCCTGGCGCTGATGAACGCCGTGGACGAGTACATCCCCACCCCCGAGCGTAAAGAAGACCTACCGTTCCTGATGCCGGTTGAGGACACCATGACCATCACTGGCCGTGGCACCGTGGCCACCGGCCGTGTGGAACGTGGTACCATCAAAGTGGGCGAAGAGGTTGAACTGGTAGGCTTGACGCCGCTGGATGAGCCCATTGGCAAAACCACCGTTACCGGTCTTGAAATGTTCCGCAAAACCCTGGACGATGCCCGTGCCGGCGACAACGTGGGCGCCCTGCTGCGTGGCGTGGCCCGCGATGACATCGAGCGTGGCCAGGTGCTGGCGAAACCCGGTAGCATCAAACCCCACCTGAAGTTTAAAGGCCAAGTGTACGTGCTGAAAAAGGACGAGGGTGGCCGTCATACCGCTTTCTTCAACAACTACCGTCCTCAGTTCTACTTCCGTACCACCGATGTGACCGGCGTTATCACCCTGCCCGAAGGCGTGGAAATGGTAATGCCTGGCGACAACATCGACATGAATGTGGAACTGATTACCCCCATCGCCATCGAAAAAGAGCTCCGCTTTGCTATCCGCGAAGGCGGCCGCACCGTGGGTTCTGGCGTTGTGGTGGAAGTGGAGAACTAAATCTTTCCCCTGCGTTTTAAGCCTCCCTACGGGGAGGCTTTTTTGTGCAGAAATACACATGATAGGCACAAAAATACAGAAAACACTCTTTTTTTGTATGCTTTCTTTGCGTCGGGAAGAGCTTTCTGGTATAATATAAAAGGTTCATTTTCTTTTCTTTTTTGCTAGGGGTGAGGGCCATGGAAAAGCTGCTGTTATGGGTGATTACGGCTATTGCCCTGGTACCTATGCTGCTCATTAGCATTGTGTTGCTCTCTGGCCATGGGGCTTCCTTGGTGGCGGGCTACAACACCATGAAGCCCAGTGAACAGAAGAAGTGGAATGAAAAGGCCATGTGCCGCTATACAGGCTGTATGCTATTGTTGTTTACGTTGTTTTTGGCGGGCGCCATGCTGGGCATTGGATATGGGAATATGGCGCTGTTTTGGGGGCTGACCGCCGCTGGTATTTTGGAGATATTGGCCGGTGTGATATACCTCAACAAAAGCCTCAGGTTTAAGAATTAGGATAGTGTCGGCACGCGGGAGATGGACAACGAGGAGGACTAGTAATTTGAACTTTATATGGATTATCGCGGCGATCTTTTTAACCCCAGGCTATGTGTGTAGCATTTTGATGCTGGCAGGGCGGGGGAGTAATGTTGTAATTGGCCTTTCCGGTTTGCCAGAAAACGAGCGGGATAGATGGGATGCCAAAGCCCTTTGCCGTTTTGTTGGTTTGCTGTTGCTTGTTTTTGTTCTGTTCCTCACAGGTGCTTTTGTAGCCAGCCTCTATAAAAGTATGATCATTGCTTGGCTGGTGATTGTACTGGGCTGTATAGAACTGACGGCAGGCGCGATTTATATCAATAAAAGTAGCCGTTTCCAAAAGAAATAGGGCCTAAAAGGCCCGGTATCATGTTTAAATAGAGGTAGGGGGATTGTTTTGACGCATCAAAAAGTGATTGTGGTAGATTTCGGGGGCCAGTATAACCAGCTCATTGCCCGCAGGGTGCGGGAGTGTAATGTGTATTGCGAGGTGGTTCCCTACACCAAAGCCATGGAGGTACTGCGGGAAAACCCGCCCGTGGGAATTATTTTTACGGGAGGCCCCAGCAGCGTTTATGAACCAGGGGCCCCGGCCATTGATGCCGCCATTTACGACCTGGGGATACCCATTTTGGGGATTTGCTATGGCGCCCAATTGATGGCGTATGGCCTGGGCGGCCAGGTGGAACGCCAAGAAAAGCAAGAATTTGGCAAGGTGGAGATAGAGACCAAAGGCGGCCTGGTGGGCCAGGTGGTGGATAAAGGCACCTCCTGGATGAGCCACAATGACCAGATTACCCACCTGCCAGCTGGTTTTGTCTCCACGGCAAACAGCTTGCACTGCCCCTTTGCGGCCATTGAGGACCCAGCGAGGAAACTGTACGCGGTGCAGTTCCACCCCGAGGTGGAGCACACGGCCTTTGGCAAAGAATTTTTGCGCCAGTTTTTGTTTGGTGTGTGCGGTTGCACGGGCGACTGGACCATGGCCAACTATGTGGAAAATGCCATCGAAGAAGTTCGCAGCATGGTGGGGGAGGGCCGGGTGCTGTGCGCGCTTTCCGGCGGGGTGGATTCCACCGTTTGTGCGGTACTGGTACACAAGGCCATTGGAGAGCGCCTGAACTGTGTGTTTGTAGACCACGGCCTAATGCGCAAAAATGAGGGCGACGAAGTGATGGCCACCCTTAAAAAGGAATTTGACCTGAACGTGGTACGGGTGAACGCGGGCGAGCGTTTTTTGGGCAAACTCAAGGGCGTTACCGAACCCGAGCAGAAACGCAAAATCATTGGGCATGAATTTATTGATGTGTTCACGGACGAAGCCGCCAAACTGGGTAAAATGGATTACCTGTTACAAGGCACCATCTATCCCGATGTGATTGAATCGGGCCTGGGTGACGCGGCGGTGATTAAAAGCCACCACAACGTGGGAGGCCTGCCGGAAAAGCTGGGTTTCAAATTGCTAGAACCACTGCGTTTGCTTTTTAAAGACGAAGTGCGCAATGTGGGCCGAGAACTGGGAATACCCGAATTTATCGTGGCCCGCCAGCCTTTCCCTGGGCCTGGCTTAGCGGTGCGCTGCCTTGGGGAGATCACCGAGGACAAGCTGTTCATCATCCGCGAAAGTGACGCCATACTGCGGGAGGAAATTGCCAAAGCCGGGTTGGACAAGGAGATTTGGCAGTATTTCACCGTGTTGCCCAATATCCGCAGCGTGGGTGTAATGGGGGACGAACGCACCTATGCCCATGCCGTGGGCATCCGCGCCGTAACCAGTGTAGACGCCATGACCAGCGATTGGGCCCGCATCCCCTACGAAGTGTTGGAAATTATTTCCAACCGTATTGTAAACGAGGTACCCCAGGTGAACCGTGTGCTGTACGACTGCACGAGCAAGCCGCCCAGCACAATTGAGTGGGAATAAGCGAAACACCAAAACAAAAACGAAATAAAGACATAAAATTGACATGTTTCGTTTTTTGGCAACGTTTTCAAATTAGATAAAACCATAACCGCTACACCAGTGAAGAAAACAGCCTCATAGGTAAGATGATTTTTCATCCGACGTATGAGGCTGCTTTTTGCATTTATTTTAGTTTTGCCTGGCACTCGCTACATTCGGCATCGTGGAGTGAAATGACGCCGCCGCAGCCAGGGCAAGTATAACGCTCTAATTGCTGTTCCATGAAGGAGGTTAGCCCCTGTTCTTTCACAAATAGGCTGTTTTCCATCAGGCTTGCGCCGTACCGCTGGCTATAGCTTTTCTCTAGGTTTTTTATCAGCTTACAGGGAAAAACATCACACTCATAGCAGTAGCTTAGCCCCTTTTCCTGCACACAATCCTTAATTTTGCACTT
>CAYYLW010000193.1:0-3950 GCA_964472465.1 uncultured Oscillospiraceae bacterium
TCATGGTGGATGGCTTCAAGACCCTGCAAGAAGGCCAACACGTGACCTACGACGTAGAACAGGACCCTAAGAACAGTGAAAAGCTGCGTGCAATCAACGTTCAACCTGTCTAATCTACGAACACGGAAAGCCGCCATTGGCGGCTTTTTTATTTTTTACGCCCCGTTTTTGGCGGCTTGTGTGGGCCGCCCCCTGCTGGCAGGAAAGCGGCATGTGGCCTGTAGGGCCCACACAGGCGCCGGGGCTGGCCTGGCCTACGGCGCGGGCCACAAAAGGGCCTGCAATTGCAAAAAGTGCTGTAAGGTAAGCTGTTCCGGGCGGCTGGCGGCGGGTAGCCCCAAAGCCGCCAAGGCGGCCTCCACCTGGTTTTTGCACAGGCCCGGCAACTGGGCGGCGGAGTTGGGCAGGGTTTTGCGGCGCAGGGAAAACCCCGCCCGGATGAGAGAAAAAAGTTGCTTTTCGGCCGCCGAGCCAGGGGGGAGGGCGGTTTCTTTGCGTACCTCCAGGTGGATAACCGCGCTGGTAACCTTGGGTGGCGGGAAGAAACTGCCGGGTTTTACGCTAAAACAGTACCGCGGCTGGGCGTAGTAATGCACCGCGTAGGTAACAGCGCCTGCCTCCCTGGTGCCGGGCGCGGCCACCAGGCGCTGGGCGGCCTCCTTTTGCACCATCACGGTCAAGCTTTCCAGGCCGGGGCGTTCCTCCAGCAGTTTCATCAGGATGGGGCTGGTGATGTTATAGGGCAGGTTGGCACACAAGATGGCCGGGCCGGAAAATTCCTCTTTCAGCAGGGCCGCAATGTCCAGCGCCAGGATATCTCCCTGTAGAACACGCAGGTTATGGAACTCCGCCAGGGTTTCGTCCAGCACGGGCAACAGGTGGCGGTCCACCTCCACGGCAAGCACCCGCCCGGCCCGGCGGGCCAGTTCCGCGGTGAGGGTGCCGATGCCCGGGCCAATTTCCAGCACATTGCTGCCGGGGCCCACCCCGGCTTCCTCACAAAGCCTGGGGCACACCGAGGGGTTGACCAGAAAATTTTGCCCAAAGCCTTTGCTGGGGCGAATGCCGTGTTTTTGGCAAAGCGCACGGATGGCCGAAAGGTCGGTCAGTTGGCTCATGGTTGTTCCTCCAGGCGGGTGGTGGGGTGCCCGGGGCGGGGAAAAAAGGTGTATATCAGCAAGAAAAGCCTCCTGTTTTGGATGTTGGTTCCTAGGCTTCGGCGCAATCAGACGTTTTGGGGCAGGGCTGGCGGGTGGGAAAGCCCGAAACACCCTGCCCGGGCTGGGGCAAGCGGGCGAAACGGAAGGGCCCGCCATGGCCCGGAAATACCGTATCCACCGGGTGGGCCAGTAGCTTCCGCTCGCTTTGGCACAGCCGGTCAAAATCCTCGGCGATGGTGGCCAGGTGGGGGGAGAGGAAATTCATATAGAGGTCGCCACACAGGAAACGGTTTTCGTCCAGCAAAACCCCTACGGAACCCGCCGTGTGCCCCGGCAGATGCAACACGGTGCCAGGAATGCCAAACGCGTGTAGCTTCTGGCCGTCCTCAAGGGGGATGCTGGCCAAAAGGGGCGGGCACTGGGCAACCGCCGCGCGGCTGGCCGCACACAAAAGCAGCCCACTTAGCCCCCGGCTGCCAAGGCGGCCGGGCAGGGTGTCTTGCGGGTGCAGCGCCAGGGGGATATCAAACTCCTCGCGCAGAAAGGCCGCCGCCCCGCTATGGTCGGGGTGGTGGTGGGTAAGCAGCACCATGCGTAGGTCGCCCGGGGGCTGGCCGGCCTGTTCCAAAGCGGCCAAAAGCCTGCGCGGGGAGGCGCCGGTATCCACCAAAATGGAGGTTTCCCCCAAGCGCAGAAGATAGGCGTTCACAAAGCCCAGGGATAGGCGGAGTATCTCGGTCACAAATGTGCCTCCTCTTTTGGCAGGCTGCCCTTTTTTAGGGCAGAGGAACGCGTGTCCGAATCCTTTGCGCAGGGGCCCTGTGTGCGCCCTATGGTGTGCAAAGCCTGTATGCCTATTATACAGGATTGCGCCCCCCTTGCCTAGCACCCCCCTGGCCCGCGCCGCCTGCGGGCGCGAAAAAACCGCCGGGCAGGGCCGCGGCGGCATAAACATGGAATGCATAGAAAAACTTGGGAGCGAGAAGCGGAGTTTTAGCGCACGACCCCCAGAAACACCTGGGTCAACTCCCGGTTCACCTGCATCACCTGCAACTGCATAGCTTTCACTTCAAAGCCCTGCACCTTTTGGGTGGGTTCCGGGGCTTCCTTGTGCTGTTCAAACCCGTCTTGCCGCGTGGAAAGCGGCGCTACGGCTTCCTTGGAGAGGTAACGGTGCAAAACCTGGGCAAAACCGGAATTCTCCTGGTGGTTGTAGCGTTTCGTGGCGGTTTTTTTGCTGCTGGTTGCTTCTACGGGCACTATGCCTGTGGTCATGCGGTTCACCTCCTTCTTATCTATATATTCGGTATACTATACCGAAACTTGAGTGCCAATTTTGTGGCGGCCCACTTTCTTTTGTGTGGCCCGCACAGGGGCATATGACAAAACAAAACACCCGCGCAGAGGAAAACCCCGCGCGGGCAACACATGCATTTTTAGGGAAAAGCTACTCCTGGTCCTCGGCCACCAGGTCGTCAGGGATATCGTCGTTAAAATCCTCGCTGAACAGAAGCTGCTCGTACTCGTCCAGCTCTCTTTCACGGCGCAGCACGTACACATACAGTGCGCCCAGCACACCGGCCACTGCGGCCAGGGCCACAAACAGGGCAATGAGGGTGGATTTTTTCATGGTTACGACCTCCTGATGGTTGTTTTGATGGGGAAGAATATTGGCGGCTTTTTCTTTGAGGGAACCGGCCAGCCCCCCGGCGGTAACAGCGGCGGCTGCGGCCCCCGCCAAAGCGGAATGCCCAAAACCACCCATTGCTTTTTTGGCGGCGCACAGCGCCCCGCATAGGTGCTTAGAGGAATGATTGGATTTTCTCATGGAAAGCCCTCCCTGCCAAACAGTATGGCATATAATAGGATGAAGCTGGTATTGCCGTAAAACTAGCTTTATTATATCCTGTTTCGATGCGGATTACAAGCACCGCCGCAGTCCTTTTCTCCCTATGGCTCGACAGAAGCCGCGCCCATGTGCGGCAGATAGGCTTTAAATGCGCCGGGGATGGCGTAGAGGCTGTGCAATTCTGCGGCGCTGGCCAGCAGGAAGGTCCCCCCGGGGGTACCGTTCTCCGCCAACTGCCCCTGCCAGCCGTACATCTGCCACACACGGTGTGTGAAGATGTGCTTGGCCACTGGCAACACTGCAGCGAGCCGGCTGCCGGGGAAGAGGGCCTCTAGTTGCTGCTGGGCCTGCTGCTTGGTGAAGCGGCCCTCCAAAGTAAGCGGCTCGTACAGCCCGGCCAGCAGGCCTTTTTCACCCCGGCGGCGCAATAGCACCCGGCCATCGGGGCTGTGCAACACTAGCACGCAAAGCGGCAATTCCGCCTTTGCTTTTTTGGGGGGCAGCACCGGTAAGGCGGCGGCGGTGCCCTGCCGTTTTGCCTCGCACAGGGCGGCCAGAGGGCAGGCGCCACACTGGGGGGTACTGGGGGTGCACACCAAGGCCCCCAGTTCCATCAGCGCCTGGTTAAAATCTCCCGGGGCGTCTTTGGGCTGCTGGGCCTGCACCTGGGCCGCCAAGGCCTTTTTTGTCTTGGGCAGGCTCACGTCCTCATGGCTGCCCAGCAGGCGGCTGAACACCCGAAGTACGTTCCCGTCCACCGCCACACAGGGCAGGCCAAACGCAATGGAGGCAATGGCCCCGGCGGTGTATTCCCCAATGCCGGGCAAGGCCAGCAGGGCCTCATAGTCCCCTGGCAGTTCACCGCCATACTGGGCCACCAGAATTTGGGCGGCCTTGTGCATGTTCCGCGCACGGTTATAGTCACCAAGGCCCTGCCAGAG
>CAYYLW010000194.1:0-3943 GCA_964472465.1 uncultured Oscillospiraceae bacterium
GGGCCATATCCACCCGGCCACTCTCCTTAAACACAACCCCTTCGGCCAGCAGCAACGCCCTTTGTTCCTCCCAGCCGGGCACCAGCCGGCCCTGGCTGTTCACCACACGGTGGCAGGGCCGCCCTTGCGGCGCGCGGCTAAGGGCCTGCCCGGCCCGGCGTGCCCAGCGGGGCCGCCCCGCCAAAGCCGCCAACTGCCCATAGGTGGTTACAAAACCCGGGGGCACTTTCTCGGCCAAATCATAGATCCGCCTATCAAAATCCCGGTCTGCCATTCTGCCCCCTCAGCTTTCCAGCGTAAAACACAGCAGCACGGGGTTATGGTCGCTAAACTGAAAGTCGGTATCCAGGTTTTGGGCCTCGGCCCGCAGGTTGTCCGAGACGATGAACCCATCCAGCACGGCCTGGTAGTTCACGCCCTTTTCGTAGGGGATATCGGTGCTGCGGCAGGTGGCCACCTGGGTGAAATTTTCGGCCCGCACCAAGCCAAACCCTTCGGGCAGGGCCTCCTCGGGGAAGGCATACACCCATTCGGGTTGCTGTTGGCGGCTGGGAAACGCGCTGATACTCTCGCCAAAGGCGTGGTTAAAATCCCCGCCCACCAGCACCCAGTTCCCGGCCTGACGCTCGGTTTCCAGCAGCCCGCACAGCATCTCCATCTGGGCCTCGCGCACCTTGCCGCCCTCATCGTAGGCAGACATGTGGCTGTTGATGAGCACCAGTTCTCCCCCGCCCTCCACAGGCAGGCGCAACACGGCAAAACAGCGGTCCAAATCAAAAAACTTGGTGGGGAAACTTTCGTCCACCGGGTAGCTGCGGCGCTGCGCGCTGGCCACGGGGTACCGGCTGAGGGTGAGCAGGCCGGACTCCGTTGCGCCTATGGGTTCGTGGAAGGGATAGGCCAAAAACGGGGTGTGAAAATTGGACGCATACACCGAAACATAGGCGGGAAAAGCCCCCGTGAAGGTTTGCACCTGGTTTAGCTGAAAACTGCGGTCGGCCTTTTCATCCACCTCTTGCAGCAGCAAAAAATCCGGTTGCTCCGCCTGGGCCAGGGCCAGCGCGCCCTCCGTGTTGCTAAGCGCAATCTGCTGGCTTTGGGCGCGGGCATGTTGGCCCTTTACCGGGCTGCCATCATCCATGGTGCCGGTGTCCATAAAGAAAGAAAACGCGTGGTCATAGGCGCCAAAGCCGATGTTGTGGGTCATGGCGGTATAGCTGGCCCCCGGCTGCAAAACACCGCTCGCCTGCCCCTCCATCACCAGGGTCTTGTCATCTGGGATGCGATAGTAGGCCAGCACAATGTAGGCCACATAACCCCCCACCGCCAGCACCACCAGGGCCAGCAGCAAAGCCAACACCAATAGTACCCGTTTTAAACCTTTACTGTGCAACACGCCAGCCCCTCTCTCGCTCTCATTTATGAACAATATACCAGATTTGGGGCGCCATTACAAAACACCGGTTTCCCGCCGGCCTACAATGGCTGGCACACCGGGCAAAAATATACACTTCCACCTAAGTACTGCTGTTTTTCCACATAGCCCCCGCATTGGGGGCAGGGCTTTTTCCAGGTGCCGGCCGAGAGAAGGCAGGCATAGCCCCCCGCACGGCCAAACAGGTCCTGTTCATTGTCCCGCCCGCCCTGGGCCTCCATCTGCGCCAGGCTCTCTTTCATCTGCCAAAACAGTCTTTCTAAACGCGCCGCATCCATCTCTTGGCATTTGGTTTTGGGGTGCAGCCCCGCCAGGAATAGAATATCTTGCAGCACCCCGTTGCCAATACCCGGGATGCGCTGTTCTGTGGCAAGCAAGGCTTTTGCGCTTAGGCTGGGTTTCGCCCCGGCTGCCAGGGCAAGAAAATAGGGCAGGCTGAAATCGCCGGAATAGGGGGAGGGTTTTTCTTGGGCCGCCCGGTAATACATATTATCATTTTGCCCCGCCGGGTAGGCCCAGGCCCCGCCATACATCTGTACCCCGCCCACCAGCACGCTGCCGTCGTCCAGTTCCAGCAGTAGTTGGCGTTTTTCCGGCAAGGGCTCCCCGTCTGGCAACCAGCGCAGGTTTAGCCCCTCCCCCAGCAGCAGGGCATTTTCCTCCGCCTCTATTTCCACGTAAATGCCCAGGGCTTTCGCCTCCCCCAGCGTTCTGCCCACCAGCCGTTCGTCAAGCCCCGGCCCCTCCCTGTTGGTGAAAAAGAACTTGTGGGGGCTGTGCCCCAGCTCCACCCGGCGCACCGTCTTGCCCTGAACCATCTCCTTTAGCTGCTTTGCAAGCACGCGGTTTTCCGGCCACTCCCTCATGGTTTCCTCCTTTGTCTGGTACAAAAAACGGCAGCGGGAGCTGCCGTTTCGGGTCACTTCTCGTATCATGCACGCGGGGATGCTTACAGAAAGCCCCGCAGGGCCAAACGCTCCTTCGCCAGCAGCACCGCGCCTGCGGCGCTATCGCTGCGGGGTGGCACACACTGCAATCCGGGGTATAGTTCGCTAATTTTCTTTTTGAACGCAATACCCACAAATACATCTTCCAGTAGCACCTTGCCCGCCACGGCCATCACGCCTTTTTGCAGGGCCAGTTTATCCACCACGGGGCTCACCAGCCCGGTAAGCTGTTGCACGGCCTTTTCCACAATGTCCAAGGCCACCCGGTCTCTGGCTTGGCAGGCCTGGGCCAAAAAACCGGAAAGGCTGCATATCTCCTCGTGCTCAAGCTGGTTGTTCCGCAGCCAGCGCACCAGGTCACCTTGGCCAGCTAAGCCGTATTTCAAGTAGATTTGGCTGGTGAGACGGGTCAGGCGGCCCCGCCCATCGCTGGCACGGGCCACCGCGCGCAATATCTCCCGGCCAATGGCATAGGCCGAGCCATCGTCATCGGCCAGGTGCCCATAACCACCGGTGCGGTGGTGCAGCCCCAGGCGGTTTTTGCCATAACAGGCCGACACATCCCCCGCCACCAAAATGGCGCCTTTGCCTCCCCCCAGCGCACCGGCCAGGGCTATCTGCTCATCGTCTGTGAGGTAGGCGTCGCCGGTGTAGCCACAGCGGCGCATCACCCCGCGCAGGGTAGGCTCCAGCCGCAACGATACCCCCCCATGCTGCAAACCCGCCACCCCCAGGCATACCTGACGGCAACTGCGCACAGGGTAACCCGCCATCTGGGCGGTGATAAAGGCCTCGGCCAGGTTGTGGCTCACCTCTTCCTCGTTTGCGAAAAAGAAGTTGATGGCCCCCACCGTGAAGCTGGCCACCACCGTGCCGCTGATGGTGGCAATGTTGATGCTGGTGGTGCCATCCGCACCAGACATGCCCATGATATGCTCCACCCCAGCCAACACCCCTTTGCCCAGCCTTGCAAGTTCAAATTTCCCTTACAGAAAAACTACATATTGTGTATCATCATACTGCATCCCACTATATTTTGCAAGGTTTTCCCCGAAAACCAGCATAATATACAAATTGTATATCCCGCATTTTTCTTTTTGCTTAAAAGGAGTTTTCGGCCCATGTTTTGTCCCGTCATGGCTTTAGAGGTAAAGTGAAAACCCAAACTATACATTACAATGTAATAGCTAAAGAACGAAATGGGCATGCCAGAGGTCGTTCCGTTCCGCATGTGTCCCCACCCTTCTCAAGCTACAGAATACAATTGCTTGCATCAACTTCCTGAAAATAAAATGGGGATTCGGCACAAAAACGTCTGCGTTCCTCTGGTAATATTAGATAAAATTCGGCCGCCGGTTAGAATAGAATTGACACTGTCGATAAAGCAGGGTATAATTCTTTGTAGTACAAAAGACATTGTTTTGTTTCAGCATTCTCTGTGTACGCTTGGAAATATGCTTTTAATATGATGTTATTTTGTTCGAACCAACATTAAATGTACGGCAATCATGGCAAACCCTCCGCCTTTGTCTTACAAAACTATCGGCTTTTTTTGCCGATA
>CAYYLW010000195.1:0-3924 GCA_964472465.1 uncultured Oscillospiraceae bacterium
AAAACCCTGCATCCGTTTGTAGCGGATGAGGATATCCTGCCAGGTTTCGTCCATGGCGTGGCCCATGTGGAGTTGCCCGGTGATGTTGGGCGGGGGCATCACGATGGTATAGGGGATTTTATCTGGGTCGCGCTCGGCATGGAAGAGGTTTTCCTCCACCCAATAGTGGTAGGTCTTGTCTTCCACCTGAACGGGGTCATACACTTTTTCTAGTTCTCTCATGTGTTCCTCCTGAAAATAAAAAAAACGCCCCACAATATGGGACGGAATCAACCGCGGTACCACCCAAGTTGCCGGAAAAACCGGCCTCTCTGCCCCCCAGTAACGCGGGGGAGACGGGCAGGGCTACCAAGCGGTTCACCCAGCCTGCTTAGGAGCGACAACCCTGTGCCCGCCTTTGCCACCCTTTCAGCCATAGGGGCGGCTCTCTGCCAAAGGCTTTCTGCCCAAAGTACTCTCCGTCGGCGCATTTTTCTTTCTTATTGATTTTGCTATTTGGTAGTATAACAAGGGGTAGGGGGGCTTGTCAATTCATGCCATAAAAACCCAAGGGCTATGGGTGGCAAAAAAGGGAATCGTTTCGGCATTAAGTGCAAAGATGGGGCTTGCCAGAAGGCAGAAAACGTATGTTTTTTGTAGAAAATGACGGAATATTATTTCACAAAATATCTGGTAAAATAGTGGCGAAAATTGGGCATGGCAAGGGTTTGCGAAAATCTTTGTCATGCGATATAATAGACATCTATGGGAAAGAGGGGGAATGGGGATGGATGTGCATGTGGGAGACCGCATTGAAGTGCGCAAACCCCACCCCTGTGGCAGCCACCGCTTTTTGGTGCTGCGGGTAGGTATGGATTTTCGTATCCGCTGCGAGGGCTGTGGCCATGAGGTGATGTTGCCCCGTGGTAAAATAGAAAAAAATATCAAACAAATTTTGCGCGAAACCCCGCCGACCCCGCCACGGGAATAATGCGTAAATAACAGAAAACAAATAGACAAGAATACGATGCGAAAAAGGAAGGCAATATGTTCGATAATTTGGGTGCGGTAAAAAACCGCTATGAAGAAGTGAACCACCGCCTGCAAGACCCTGCCACCGTGCAGGACAACGCCAAATACACGGCGCTGATGAAGGAATATAAGCAGCTTACCCCCCTGATGGAAACCTACGACGCCTACACGGCGGCGCAGAAGGCCTTTGAGGACGCACTTAGCCTGCTGGATGAAGGCGGCCTGGATGCTGAACTGAAGGAGCTTGCCAAGGAAGAGCTGGAAGAAAACCGCGAGAAAATTGAGACCCTGGGCCAGGAATTGCGCATTTTGCTGCTGCCCAAAGACGAGAACGACGAGCGCAGCGTCATCATGGAAATTCGCGGGGGCACGGGCGGCGATGAGGCCGCCCTGTTTGCCCACAGCCTGTTCCGCATGTACGGCCTGTATGCCGAAAGGCAGGGCTGGAAACTGGAAATTCTGAACGAAAACGAGACCGAGCTGGGCGGGCTGAAAGAGGTGGAGTTCTCCCTGGAGGGCGACAGCGTGTACAGCCGCATGAAATTTGAAGCCGGTACCCACCGGGTGCAACGTGTGCCCGAAACCGAGGCCCAGGGCCGCATCCATACCTCGGCGGTTACGGTGGCGGTGATGCCCGAGGCCGACGAGGTGGACGTGGACATAAACCCGGCGGATTTGAAGGTGGATACCTTCCGTTCTTCCGGCGCAGGCGGCCAGCACGTCAACAAAACTTCCAGCGCCATCCGCATCACCCATCTGCCCACCGGGCTGGTGGTGGAGTGCCAAGACGAACGCAGCCAGCACAAAAACCGGGATAAGGCCATGAAGGTGCTACGTAGCCGCTTGCTGGCCCAAAAGCAGGAGGCACAAAAATCCGAGATAGACGCCGCCCGCCGCAGCCAGGTGGGCAGTGGGGACCGCAGCGAGCGCATCCGTACCTACAACTACCCCCAAAGCCGTGTTACCGACCACCGCATAGGCCTCACCCTGTATAAACTGGACAGCATCATGGCGGGCAGCCTGGACGAACTGATTGACCCGCTGATTGCCGCCGACCAGGCCGAGAAACTGCAAGCCTCGGCGGAGGGCTAGAACGGTGAACACCCGGGTGTTGCCGCTGGACGCTGGGGCCTTGCAAGAGGCGGCCGCCCTGCTACAGGCCGGGGAGGTGGTGGGCATGCCCACCGAGACGGTGTATGGCCTTGCGGCCAACGCCTTTTCGGCCCAGAGTGCCGCGCGTATTTTTGCCGCCAAAGGCCGCCCGCAAGATAACCCCCTCATTGTGCATATAGCCCAGGTGGAGGATTTGCCCCTGGTGGCGGCCAAGCTGCCGCCCGAGGCCCTGCGCCTGGCAGAGGCTTTTTGGCCGGGGCCCCTCACCCTGATTTTACCAAGGGGAGAAGCCATTCCCGCAGCGGTAAGCGGGGGGCTGCCCACCGTGGGGGTTCGCCTGCCCGCCCACGAGGGCGCGCGCGCGTTGATTCGCGCGGCGGGTTTCCCGCTGGCGGCCCCCTCGGCCAACCTTTCGGGGCGGCCCAGCCCCACCACCG
Source organism: uncultured Oscillospiraceae bacterium (assembly GCA_964472465.1). Taxonomy (GTDB): domain Bacteria; phylum Bacillota; class Clostridia; order Oscillospirales; family Ruminococcaceae; genus JAAYCI01. Next base: position 2,562 of record CAYYLW010000195.1, read on the forward strand.
CGGCGCATGTGCTGGATGACCTGGGCGGTAGAATCCCGCTGATACTGGACGGTGGCGCGGCCCCGGTGGGGGTGGAATCCACCGTTTTGGCGCTGGGGGAAACTCCGGTGGTACTGCGCCCCGGGTTTGTAACCGCCGCGGAAATTAGCGAGGTGCTGGGCCGGGCGGTGGGGTATTCCAAAACCGTGCTTTTGCCCCTGCAAGCGGGGGAAAGCCCCCAAAGCCCCGGCACCAAATACCGCCATTATGCCCCCAAGGCCCGGCTTAGCCTCACGGTGGGGGGGCTGGAACCTTTTAAAACAAAGCTGGAACAAGAGGCGAAAGACGGCCTATGGGCCCTGTGTTTTGACGGGGAGGAGAAAAGCCTGCCGGTGCCGGCCATTTCCTACGGCCAGCAGGGGGATAGCGCCAGCCAAAGCGCCGGGCTGTTTGCCGCCCTGCGTCGGTTGGATGATGTGGGTGCGGCCGAGGTGCTGGCCCGCTGTGATGCGCCAAACGGCCAAAACATGGCAGTTTACAACCGGCTGCTGCGTGCGGCGGCCTTTCGGGTGGTACAGCTATGATGCTAATTGTGGGAATCACCGGGCGTTCCGGTAGCGGCAAATCCAGCCTGGCGCGGTATTACGCCACACTGGGTTACCCCGTGGAAGATGGAGACGAACTCTCCCGTTTTGTCTGTGCCCCGGGCAGCCCCTGCCTTAAGCAGCTCTGCGCCGCCTTTGGCCCTGCCATACTGGATGAAAACGGCGGGCTGTTGCGCCAGAAACTGGGGGAGCGGGTGTTTGGCGACCCCCGGCTGAATCAAACGCTCATCGATATCGTACATCCCTTTGTGCTGGAAGAATTAATAAAACGCGAAAAAATAGCCGAACAATCCGGCGCGCGGCTTTTCTTCCTAGATGGCGCCATGCTGGTGGGCAGCATTTTCCAGGCCCATTGCCACCGCATTATTGTGGTGGAAAGCGAAAAAAAGCTTTCCATCAGCCGCATTATTCTGCGTGATGGCATTTCAAAGGCGGCTGCGCACAGCCGGCTAAATGCCCAAAAAAGCCCCGAAGAACTGCGCTTGGCCGCGGATTATCTTGTGGAGAACAACGGCACCGAGGAGCACTTGCAGAAGGCGGCCGATGCCATTTTGCCCTTGTTGCTGGCGCAGGCTTTGCCCCAATAGGCATTTTAATATAACAGGAGTGACCATGCCGAAACATTACGGAAAATTAACGGCTTTGTTTTTTGCTTTGGTTTTGCTGGCGGCTTTTTGCTTTGGGTGTAGCCAAACGCTAGGCCAAAGCAGCTACCCGCTGGACTATAGCGATGAGGTGGAGCACTGGTCTACCACCTATGGGCTAGACCCCTACCTTGT
>CAYYLW010000196.1:0-3921 GCA_964472465.1 uncultured Oscillospiraceae bacterium
GCACTTCTGGGCGCTGGGGTGGAAGCCGAAGATGATGGGGTTGCGGCTTTTCACCGCAATAAGGCATTTGAACATGGTGGTGGAGGTGGGGTTGGTGGTGGGGGTAACGCCCGCGATAACGCCCACGGGTTCTGCCACTTCCACGCTGCCCTCCATCTCGTTCTCGCTTAGGATACCCACGGTTTTTTGGCTTTTGATGTTGTGCCAAATATATTCGGTGGCGAACATGTTTTTCACCACTTTGTCCTCAAACACGCCGCGCCCGGTTTCCTCCACGGCCATCCGGGCCAGTTTTTCGTGGGCGTCCAGCCCTGCCAGAGACATGGCGTGCACAATGGCATCCACCTTTTCCTGGCTATCGATGGCCAAGAAACCCTCCAGGGCCTTCTGGCCTTTTTTCACCATCGCGTCGATAGAGGCTTTTACCTCACTCACCTCGGGGTTTTGGGTTTTGATTTCAGTTTTCGCTTTGGTCGCCATAGTCGTTCTCCTTCTCTATTTATTCCGGTTGAATATTAAGGGCGTTCTGTATGTGGGGCTTTGGCTCCCTCTGGTGAGGGATCTAGCTGCGTAGCAAACGTAGGGAGAGAGTTTCTTTGTTTTCCAGCCGTATGTCTCTCTCTCTTCTGGGCGGCAGGGCCGCCCTTTCCTCCCTCCTCCGGGGAGGAAAAAAACGATGGCGGGTTCTTCGCGTTTGGGGCTTTGCCCTTCACTTTCCACTTTCCATTTTCAACTTTCAACTTTGGGCATCACCGCGGTTTGAAAGAAGCTTTTGGCCGTTTCGGGCGAGACACTGTATAGCTCGCCATCCATCATCACCGAAACACCCTTTTGGCATTGCTTCATGCAAAATTGCGCGCGCATCTCCACATGGTCGTGCAGGTTTCCGCTCTCTATCAATTGCTGGAAGGTTTGGATGACATTGTAGGAACCTTTCAAATGGCAACTACTGCCAATACACACACTCAGTTCAACCAAGCTTAACCCTCCTCCTTCGTCTGGTACTCCACATGCAATAGTTCATGTACCTTGCCCTTCAGCAGCCCGCTGTACAGCCCCATCACCAGGGGGTTTTCCTCGCTGCGCTTGATGCTGGAAAGCTTATCGGCCGCATACAGCCCGGCCGCCCGTTTCTTGCGCTGGGCGCTGGGCACATAAGGCTGGCCCGCGCCCGCCACGCAGCCGCCCGGGCAGGCCATCACCTCCACAAAATCGTAGTGCTCACCCTCGTTTTGTATGCGGCGTATGAGCGCCTCGGCATTGGCCAGGCCGCACACCACGGCAATGCGCAGTTCGCGGTCTCCATAGGGCACCTGGGCTTCTTTCAGCCCCTCCATGCCCCGCACACCCTGGAAGGCAAGGCCCCGTAGCGCCGAGGGGGATTTATCGCTGGCGATGCGGCGCAGCACCGCTTCGGTAACGCCGCCGCTCGCCCCAAAAATCACCCCCGCGCCCGTGGCCGTGCTAAAGGTGGCGTCCACGGCCTCGGCCTCTAACTCGCCAAACACCAGGCCGGATTCCCGCACCATGCGAATCAGTTCGCGCGTGGTGATTACATGGTCCACATCGGGCTGGCCGTCCTTGGCAAATTCCGGGCGGGCCGCCTCAAATTTCTTGGCCGTGCAGGGCATCACCGCCACGTGCACCGCTTTACGGCTGGAGGCCGCCGCGCTTTGCTCCTTCACCACCGCGGCGAACATCTGCATGGGGCTTTTGCAACTGGAGACATGCGCCATCAGTTCGGGGTGGTTTTTCTCGCAGTACTGCACCCAGGCGGGGCAGCAGCTTGTAAACAGCGGCATCTCCGGGTTTTCCTCCAGCCGCGCCAGCAGTTCGTTTGCCTCCTCCAGCACGGTTAGGTCGGCCCCGGTGGAGGTGTCGAACACCTCATCAAAACCCATGCGGCGCAGGGCCGCCACAATACGGCCCATGGCGTTTTCCCCCTCGGGCACATTCAGCTTTTGGCCCAGGGCCACCCGCACCGCCGGGGCAATTTGCACCGTCACCTTGGTCTCGGGGTCGTCCAAATCCTTCCACACGGCCTCAATGTTGCTTTTCACCACCAGCGCCCCGGTGGGGCACACCACGGCACACTGGCCGCAGCCCACGCAGTTGCTCTCGGCCAGGGGGCGGTCAAACGCGCAACTGATGGTCATTTTGCTGCCGCGGTGGGCAAAATCAATGGCCCCCACGTTCTGCACCTCGCCGCACACCCGCACACAGTCCCCACACAGGATACACTTGCTTGCGTCGCGGGTGATACACAAAGAGGAATCGTCAATTTTGGGGGTTTCGGCGGTGTTGGGGAAGCGCACATCGCTAATACCGAAACGTTTGGCCAGGGCCTGCAATTTACAGTCCCGGCTGTTCTGGCAGGTGGTGCAATCCCGGCAGTGGTTGGCCAGCAGCAGCTCCAAGATATTTTTGCGGTAGCGGCGCAGCCGCTCGGTGTTGGTTTTGATGCTCATGCCGGCTTTGGGCACCGCGCTGCACGCGGCGTCCAGGCCCCCCCACTCGTTTTCCACCATACACATACGGCAGGCGCCATAGATGGAAAGCTCCGAGTGGTAGCAGAAGGTGGGCAACTTGATGCCCGCCTTGCGGATGACCTCCAGCACATTTTTTTCGTTTTTCAGCGGCACCGGAATGCCGTCGATGGTCATATATTCCTGTTTTGACATACACCGGTTCCTTTCTATGAGGCGATGATGGCCCCAAAGGGGCAGGCGCTGAGGCAGGCCTCACATTTGATACATTTGCCGGGGAGGATGGTGAAGGCCTGCTTTACCTGGCCTTCGATGGCCCCCACCGGGCAGCTACGGGCACATTTGCTGCAACCCTTGCATTTATCCGCCACGATGCGGATGGTTTTGAGTTTTTGGCACTGCCCCGCCGGGCAGCGTTTTTCCCGGATATGGGCCTCGTATTCCGCGCGAAAACTTTGGATGGTGCTTACCACCGGGAAGGCGGCGCTTTTGCCAAGGCCGCACAGCGCGGTGGCGGAGATGGTGTCGGCCAGTTCCAAAAGCAGCTCTATATCGCCTTCGCGGCCTTCTCCGGCCACAATACGCTCCAATATTTCCCGCATCCGGCGGGTGCCCTCCCGGCAGGGCACGCACTTGCCGCAGCTTTCGTTCTGGGTGAAGTTCATAAAAAATCGGGCCACTTCCACCATGCAGGTCGCGTCGTCCATCACCACCAGCCCGCCCGAGCCAATCATCGCGCCCACCTTTTTTAGGCTGTCGAAGTCCAGGGGCAGGTCCAGATGCTCGGCGGTAAGGCAGGCGCCCGACGGCCCGCCAATTTGCACGGCCTTGAAGTTTGCCCCGCCGCGCATGCCGCCACCCACATCGAAGATAATCTCGCGCAGGGGGGTGCCCATGGGCACCTCGATGAGGCCGGTGTTCTCGATGTTCCCGGTGAGGGCAAAAGCCTTGGTGCCGGGGCTGTTTTCCGGGCCGATGGCCCGGTACCACGCCGCGCCTTTTTGCACAATCAGCGGCACATTGGCAAAGGTTTCCACGTTGTTCAGCACGGTGGGTTTCTCAAACAGACCCTGCTCCACCGTGCGGGGGGGTTTTACCCGCGGCATACCGCGCTTGCCTTCAATGGAAGCCGTGAGGGCACTGCCCTCGCCGCACACAAAGGCCCCGGCCCCGCGGTTGATATGCAGGCGGAAGGAAAAGCCGCTACCCAGGATATCCTCGCCCAGCAGGCCGTGTTCTTCGGCCTGGGCAATGGCAATGCGCAAACGCTGCACCGCCATGGGGTATTCGGCGCGCACGTAGAGGTAACCCTCGCTGGCGCCGGTGGCAAACCCGGCAATCATCATGCCCTCTAGCAAACGGTGGGGGTCCCCCTCCATAATGCTGCGGTCCATAAACGCGCCGGGGTCGCCCTCGTCGCCGTTGCACACCACAT
>CAYYLW010000197.1:0-3832 GCA_964472465.1 uncultured Oscillospiraceae bacterium
GGTGAGCGCCAGCACAGACAAAAGTGCCGCCACGCCGATGATGCCCACGTCCCGCAGCTGCCACAAAAACAAGGTGGCCTTGGCGCGAAGATGGTCGGGGTAGATGTACATACGTTTCCTCCTTTACAACTGCATGGAAAAGCCGGAGCCTTGGCTCTGCTCCGGCTTTTGCAAAATGTGTTCTGCGGGCACCCGCACAAGGGGGATGCCCAGCGTTTCGGCCTCTGCCATTTCGGCTTTCATGCCGCCAGAGAGGCGGGGCCCGCAGAGCCAGAGCTCGTCACACACCGCCAGCACCCGGCGGCCCATGGCAAGGCCAGCGGCCCGCTGGGCCGGGATGTCGTCGTCTATTACAGTTTCTCAAAAGGTTGCGCAGCAAACTTTTGCTAGAAACTGTTATGCAGCGCTTGAATTTACCTGTATTTATGCACTACAGTTTGTTATTTCGCTGTGAGAACTGCGGGTAGAGCAGGTGCACGGCCACCGGGGTGTGACCTTGCTCCATGGCGTAGCGGCAGGCGGCCCTGGCAAAGGCCAGGTTCTGCTCCACCTCCCCGGCGTAGGGGGAGGCGATGTAGACAAGTTTGTTTTCCGTGTTCACTCTGTTACTGTTTTCAGTGTTCATTTCGCTACCGCCTGTACAACAGTTTTTGTCATGTTGATGGCCGACTGCGCCGTGTACACCGCGCCCATGAGGTTTGCTTTGGTGGAAGTATCCAGCCCGAACTGCCCGGCGATGCGTGGGATTTCCCCAGCCGCCAGCATGAGGCCGAGGCCCAGCAGGGCGCTGTCTTTCACCACCATGAGGCCCGCGACCAGCACGGTGGCCTGCAAAAAGGCCGTGAGGCACAGGCCGATAACCTGCTTGCACCAGCTGACGAAGCCGTCGATGTAGCCACAGGGCACCGAAAACATATACAGGCTGCCCACGGCAATTTGAATGAGCAGAATGCCGCCGCGTTTCAGGTTGGCGAAAAACACCTTGATGACGGCGTAGCCCATGAGGATGACCATGAACAGAATCATCATGGTGCTGGGGGCGCTGCCAAGTCCGCCAAACACCCCGGTGTTCACCGATTGATCCAGCCCGCCGGCGCTTTGCAGGCTGGTGATGATCTCACCGGCCAGCGTGCCGACGTCCTTGCCAAAGCCGGTGAGCCCCGCTGTGAACTGCCCCTGCAGAGAGACCGAGAGGGTGTACAACTCCACCGGCACCACCGTGAACAGGCCCACGGCCATGAAGCCCTTGATGGCGCTCAGGGCGGTGTCTTTGATGCTGCCGCGCCCGGACTGGTACTCCACGCCGCATTCAAAGGCCGCCACCACCAGCCCCACGCCATACAGAGCCCAGGCCAGGTACCGAAAAAACAGAACCAGAGCCTGCACCCAGCTCATGCCAAACAGCTCGGCCCCCATGCCGCCCATCTGCATGAAAAAGTTGCCGAGAAAACCCACCACCTGGCCATAGAACCAGTCGATGATTTGCCCCAGCACGGTGTCGGCTACGAAATCCCATATGAACATTGTGAATTTTCACTTCCTTTCGCAAAAACAAGCTGGGCAGTGTTGTAAACTGCCCAGCTTGTTTTTGCTTGTTTTTCGGTTGTATTTACTGAATGGATGTACCCAGTGCCCTTGCGTCTGCCAGTTCTGCCCTGCCCGCAATGTCGCCTATGTTCATCACACCACCGCAAAGCACCTTGCCCAAATCTTCCCAGCCGAGATGCCCAATCAGATGGTCATAATAGGAGACACAATCCTCAAAACCATTTCCCTCAGCCGCCATGAGCAGAGCGCTTTTCTTTTTGGGGTTCTCGTAGCTCTGGTTGCCCTCAGCCACCGCAAACAGGCGGTCAAATGCTGTGCGTAGTTGCCCGCTGAGATTCCAGTAATAAAGCGGCGAGGCCAGCACCAACACATCGGCCTCTTTGTATGCAGGATAGATGGCATCCATATCGTCCCGCTGCACGCAGGGATGGTCTGGATTTTTGCCACCCCCCATACATCCCTTACATCCCCGAATGTCCATGCTATCCAAATGAAATACTGTAACCGTGTTGCCTGCCTCCTGCGCACCCTCTGCAAAAGCCGACACCAAGGCAGAGGTGTTGCCATTTTTGCGCGGGCTGCCATTAAGCACTACAATTTTCTTGTTCATCTTTTTTTCCTCTCTGGTTGGGTTGACTGTGTTTTTCTTTCCTGCTACAATCATAACAAGAATGGAAGAAATATCAAGTACGCACATTTATGTTGCATACTTACCAATAGGAGAGTGTGATTGCCTTGGGATGCAGTGATGCAAATGCTTTGCAAGACAGCGGCTTTGCCTACACCCTGTCTCTAATAAATGGAAAATACAAAATGACTATTCTGTATACATTGATGGAGTTTGAAGTGGTACGCTTCAACGAAATGAAAAAATACATCGGCGGCATTTCTTACAAAACACTCAGCCTTACACTCAAGGAGCTGGAGCGCGACCGGCTCGTGCATCGTGAGGAATACCCGCAAATCCCGCCCAAAGTGGAATACAGCTTGACCCCACGTGGGAAATCACTCATTCCGATTCTGGACTCTTTGTGCGTGTGGGGAGAGGAAAATCGGCTTCAATAGACGCAACCGCCCTACATCCCCAGCACCTGCCACACATAGAGCGGGGCGGTGAGGGTGAACACGAGGCAGGCGAAGAGGATGGCGGGCGCGGCCCACTCGAACTGGCCATGCTTGCGGTAATCAAAATACGCGGTGCCCAGCTTCGCGAAGAAAAACACCGCCAGAATGAGGTCTATGGCAGGGAACACCACCCGGTTCACCACCGTCTTGATCTGCTGGGAGGCGGTGGACCAGGTACCCTCAATGGCCCCGGCCACGTCGCCGGTACCAGCGGCGAACACCGCCTGGCTGCACACAAGGCACAGCAGCAGGCCCAGGCCCAGGGCGAGGGTCAGTCTCTTTTTGTTCATACATGTTTCACCTTTCACTGTGAGAATTTGGCGAGCAAAACCGCAGCTTTACCTCGCTGCGGCTTTGTTTTTTCTCTGTATTGTTGCTTTTAGCCCGGCTTCTGGGGGGCGATGTGCCAGTCGGACCAGAGGTTGCCCGAGATGGTGAGGCTGTCCGTCAGGTTCGTGGAGAGCATGCCGTCGGGCGTCCAGCAGTCCAGCAGCCAGGTGTGCGGGGTGTAGCTGCCGTCTGGGTACCAGATGGGGGTGAAGTGGGTTCTGCGCCCATAGGTGCTGTAGGGGTTTTGCTCAAACACGAAGCTGCCGCCCTGCTTTTCCAGCAGCCGCCAATAGGTTCGGTACTGAAATTCCGGGAAATAGCAGACGGCGTTTTGCGCTTGGGTCACCGAGGCGGGCTGGCTGCTGCTTACGCCCGCCGTCACCACCTGGCCAAACCCATAGCCGGATTTCAGCGTGCCGCCGCTGGCTGTGGGGTTTTTTTCGTCCGGCATAAGGCGCATGGAGGCCGAGAGACTGGCGCTGAACTGGTCGTTTGCAAACTCCCACCAGCCCTTGTCCTCCCATTTGCCGTGGTCCTCCCACTGGCCGCTCGTCACAAAATGCCCGGCCTCATGCTTCCAACCGGGCACCGCCACGGCGGAGGTCTGCGAGGGGGCCTTGGGGTTGCGCCACAGGGCGGGCACCCACTGCTGCGTCTCTACCCAGCGCATGTCTGGCTGCCACAGCCAGTGCGCCTGCCACCAGGGCCGCCACACGCTCCAGCTGGCCGAGGTTTTCTGCGGTTTTGGAAGAATGACCGGGCGGGTGAAGCCGTCGTTGCGGTCGTCGGCCACCGGGTTTGGCGGCGGGCTGCGGCTCAAATCCACAAT
>CAYYLW010000198.1:0-3806 GCA_964472465.1 uncultured Oscillospiraceae bacterium
ATATGCCCTTCTAGGGCATTCCCATGCCACCCGCTTAGCGGGTGGTCCTGACTTTAGGAAGAACCCACGGTAAGCTCACCCTGTTGGCTGATATACACCCGGGCGCTGTTTCGCACTTCATTGAGGCTCATGCTCAGCTTGCCAATGGTGATGCGGGTGGGCGGGTAGATGATGCGGGCGGTGATGGTGGACCCGGTGGAGGATTCGATTTTTTCTTCCACCTCTTTCAAAGTGGCTTCTAACTGCTCTTTCTTTTTTTCGGTGATGGGAAGGGCCACCTTGGTGCGCTGCAACAGTTGAATACGGTCTTGGGGAATTTCGCGCTGTTGCTCCATTAGCTTTTCTATGTACAATGTATTTTTAGTCATTTCATCGATATATTTTGTCACGTCGGCCAGTTGGTCTTGTAGTTTTTTGCGCTCTTTCAGTAGCCGGGGGGTAATGCCTACCGTTACCAGGGTAGGGGTGTTGGATTCGTTGCCAATTTCCTTGGCTTTAATGGAGCCAAAGGCGGTGATTTTGCCCCCCACAATGGTGCCGTGCTTGCTGGTTACGTCGATGTCGCCCTCGCACTCCACGGTACTGTTGATGATGGAGCCGGCCACGATGTTTCCCCCCGCGCGCACCAGGCAGTTTTCAATAAACCCGGCGTTCACGTTTTTGGCGGCGGTAATCTCGGCTTTGCCGGTACCGTTGATGCCTTGCTCTATATTGATGTTGCCCTTGGCGTCCAGCACTACGCTACCCACCCGGCCATGCAAGGAGATGTTGCCCCCGGCGCGGATTTCAAAGCCGTCCTGTATTTCGCCCTGTACCACCACATCACCGGAAAAGTGGATGTTGCCCACGTCATAGTCCACGTCCTGCACGCGGAATACCTCGTCCACGGTAAAACGCCCATTGCGAAAAACCAAATTGCCCGTTACGGTGGTGGTCACTTTCAGCCCGTCCTCGCTTAGACGGGTGCCCTCCCCAATAGGGGGGACGGCCTTTTTGCCCGCCCTCGCTTTTAGCTCCCGGCCTTGGATGTTGGTGCCATTTTGGCCATCGGTGGGCAAGGTGAGCTCACAAATCACGGTGCCGGCGGGCAAATCACAAATAAGGCCCAGTTCCTTGTAATCCACAGAGCCGTCTTCTTTTTCGGTGATTTTTGCCTCCCGAACGCGGGCATACAGCTCTTTGCAAACACCGTTTTCGCCATCCACCGCGGGGGTGCCCAGCGCCACCTCGATACTGGTATCATAGGTGGGCAGCAGCAGGCGCTGTAGCCCTTCCTCTTGAATGCCATACACGATTTTTGCCTTAGACAAAGCGGCATCCAGCATATCCCGCGTCAGGTGCTGGCCGCCCTCGCGGGGCGGATCCACCACAATGGCGGCCGTCATGCTGTCTGGGGCCACAATCAGCTTCACAAAGGCGTCCTGTGCGCCAGTAGAAGCCTTGTTCCTGTCGGCCTCCGCGCCGGTTTCTTCGGGGCTGGCCGCTTCGGTCTCTTCCGGTTTTTCCGGCACATTATCCTGCGGCGGGGTTTCATCGGTGCCCGTGGCGAAAGGATTTTTACTAGGCCTGGCTGAAGGTGCTTCAGCAGGGGCCTCTTGTGGGTCCGGTTTTTCAAATAAGCCTTTAGAAGGGCTATGCTTAGAGAAGATGCTTTCCCTTTTCTGGGAAAACAACCCTCCTTTGTTCTCTTCGCTCATAGAAATTCCCCTTTATTTGCAGATGTAAAAAGGATGCGATAGGAAAAGCAGGCAAGCCAATACCGCATGGCTGCCTGCCCGTAAAATCTGTGACCGGGGCGCTGGCCGCACAGGGCGGGTGTGATAAAGCTCCGGGGGTCTTATAAAAAATAGTCTGATACCAAAACAGATAACGCGTGGGAACTAGCCAATCCATTCGCCGCGTTTGGGGCTGCGGATGGTCATTTTAAAATCATCGGCGTTAAAGTAGAGGGTGCGCCCGTAATTGGCGCCGGTATCTTCCACCAAAATGGGGATGCGCATACTTTGTAAGGTGGCTTTCACCGCCTCCACGTTCCGCGCGCCAATATTGGCGATGGCGGCATTGCTGGAAGAGGCAAACATCTGCGCGCCACCGGCTATTTTTGCCTTCATGCGCATGCGCATTGCCCCCATGCTTTCCAGTTTTTTCACCAGAAGAGGGATGGCGGTATCGGCAAATTTCATGGGGGCATTGTTGCCGGGTATCTGCTGGGAGCTGGGTAGAAGGATGTGGGAAAGCCCGGCGGCCTTCACATTGGGGTCGAACAGGCAGATGCCCACACAGGAGCCCAACGCGAAGGTGACCAGGATATCGGGAGAACGGATGACATTCATATCGGCAATGCCCACAGAAACGGTATTACTCATACGTCTAACCCCAATTTAGAAATCAACCGGTCCAGCGAATCCACATCCGGGATCAGAAGAATATTGCTGTTTTCGTCGTTGCCACCACCCTCAAACTCGTCTTCTATAAAGATGACCTTGTCGCTGATGTTGGCAAAATGGATGGCCGGTACGCTCAAAATGGAGCCCACCATATCAATGCAGATGTCCGGCGGGGAAATTTCAATGGTCATGCCGGAAATTTGGCTGATGGCGTTTACGTAAGAGGCCGCCATGATATTGCCAATTTCCTGCATGGCGGAAAGCCCCATCTCATCCACCTCAGTAAAGCTGGCAAAGCTTTGCCCCAGCAGGGAGTTTAGAATCATATGGGCAAATTCTTCCTTCATCAAAAACATCATCATGCCGCTGATGTCTTGCGAAAGGCTTAGCATCATACCCACCATCAGGGTTTCCGGCCCGCCCAGTTCCCGGGTAACGGCCTCGTAATCTAAAAAGCTGATGCGGGGCACCTGGATGTTGATGGGGCGCTGCAACATGGAGGCCAGCGAAGTGGCGGCGTTGCCGGTGCCAATATTGGCAATTTCCCGCAGCATATCCACCTGCATATTGTTTAGGTCATCATAGGTTTGAATAGGCATATTCAAAACTCCCCACTCTTCATTCGCATTGGCGGCGCGAAAGCCGCAAAAAAACCCACAAACAGATGCCGCTTCTGCGGCGGATTTTTAGAATATCTAGCGCAGATTATTCAGTTCATCGGCAATCTGGTCGGCCGTTTGCACCACGCGGCTGTTCATCTGAAACGCGCGCTGGGCTTCAATCACTTCCACCATTTGCTTAGAAAGTTCCACACCGGAAAGTTCCAGATAATACTGCTTTACCTCGGTGCGTTGGGCACCTGCCCCGGCTTGCGCAGTGAGGGTGGGGGCCCCGGAATTATCGCTTTGGCTGAAACGGGCATTGTCCTCGGAGACAAGGCCATAGGGGTTGGCAAAATTCCAAACCCCCAGCCGCTGGGCCAGGCCGGTGGTATCCAATTGGCCGTTGGTATACGGCAACTGGATGCGCTGGCCGTTGCGGTCCAGCACAAAGGCACCGTCGTTGGTAACCAAAGTGGCCTGGTTGCCCGCCACCGAAATGTGGAAAGCACCGTTGCGGGTATATTCCCGCACGCCGTTGGCATCCACACCAAAAAAGCCCTCGCCCGCAATGGCAAAGTCCAAATCAAAGCCTGTTTCTTGTAGGCTGCCCTGGGTCATCAGGTTATCGATATATTGCTGCTTCACCCCATGGCCCACCAAGTTGTTGCCCTCCACATTGGTGTTCATTTGGGTGCGAATCAAATCATCAAAAGCCGCACGCTGGGCTTTGTAGCCGTTGGTGTTCACGTTGGCAATGTTGTGCGCCACAACATCCAGCTTGCTTTGAAAAGCCCGCATTCCAGAAGCGCCGTTCCAA
>CAYYLW010000199.1:0-3803 GCA_964472465.1 uncultured Oscillospiraceae bacterium
GGCCAGGCCCATGTGGTCGGCGTCCTCTATGATGAGGGTGTTGCAGTTGCGCACATCCACCCCCGTTTCGATGAGGGTGGTACACACCAGAACGTCTATCTCGCCGTCCAGAAGGCCCTGCCAGGTGCGAGAGAGCCCCTCCTCATCCATCTTGCCATGGGCGGTGGCAATATTGGCGCTGGGCAGCAGCTGGCGCAGCCGCTCGGCGGTGCGGTCTATGGTATCGATGCGGTTGTGAATATAGTACACCTGGCCGCTGCGGGCCAGCTCCTTCTTGACGGCCGATACCAAAATGCCCTCGTCGAACTCCATCACATAGGTCTCCACGGGCTGGCGTTCGGTGGGCGGGTCCTCGATGGTGCTCATGTCGCGTATGCCGGACATGGCCATGTTCAGGGTGCGGGGGATGGGCGTGGCCGAGAGCGTGAGGGTATCCACTCCGATAAAACTCTCTTTCAGCTTTTCCTTATGCCGTACCCCAAAGCGTTGCTCCTCGTCCACAATCAGCAGCCCCAGGTCCTTAAACTTGATGTCTTTTTGCAACAGGCGGTGGGTACCCACCACAATATCCACCGTGCCCGCCGCCATACCCTTCACTGTGTCCTTAATCTGTTTCGGGCTGCGGAAGCGCGAGAGCATACCGATGCTGACAGGGAAGGCCTCCATGCGCGAGAGCAGGGTGTTGTAATGCTGCCAGGCCAAAATGGTGGTGGGCACCAGGATGGCACATTGTTTGCCCCCCATCACACATTTGAAGGCCGCGCGTAGGGCCACTTCTGTTTTCCCCACCCCCACATCGCCGGAAAGAAGTCGGTCCATAGGGTGGGGCTTTTCCATATCGCGCTTGATTTCCTTGACAGAGAGAAGCTGGTCTTGTGTTTCCTCATATTCAAAACGGGCTTCAAAATCCCGCTGCCATTCGCCGTCGCGCGGGAAGGGAAAGCCCTTGGCGTGCTGGCGCTGGGCATAGAGCTTGATGAGGTCCTCGGCCATCTCCTGGGTGGCTTTACGCACCCGGCTTTTGGTCTTTTTCCAGGCCTCGCCCCCCATGCGCGCCAGCTTCACCTTTTCACCGTCTCCTGGCGGGGTGTAGCGGGCCAGCAAATCCAGCTGGGTAACAGGCACATACAGGGCGTCGCCTTTGTCGTACAGCACCTTGAGGTAATCCTTCACCACACCGTGGAAATCCAGCCGCTGTATGCCCGCATACAGGCCGATGCCGTGCCCCTGGTGTACCACATAGTCGCCGGGGGCGATATCGGAAAGGCTGGAAAGCCCGCCTTTCCTCTTGGCGGCCCGTTTTTTCTTGGGCTCGTCCTCGCGGCGGGAGGTGAAAAGGGCAAACCGGGCCGAGGGGTAATCGGCCCCGGCCGATAGCCGCCCCGCCAGCACGGCCACCGCGCCGGGGCTGGGCTCTGGGTCGTGCCCTTTTTCGGGGCTGAGCACCGTGAAGCCCTCGGCGCTTAAATCCCTTGCCAAAGCCGCAGCCGCACGCGGGGTACCTGCCAGCACGCAGCAAAAATAGCCCTCGTGTGAAAGCGGGCGCAGCTCTTCGGTGAGGGCGGCCACTTCGCCGCGCCAGGGGGGCAGGCCGTGGGCGGGCAGGTTCACCGTCTCGCGCAGTTTCACGTCCGGTATGTTGCGCGCAAAGTTTTCGCAGTAGAGGCTGCTGTGCTTTTCGGCCTGGTGCAACAGGTCTGCCAGTTCCGCGTACAGCCCCTCCAAACCTGGGGCCAGCAGTTTTTCTTCATAGAGATGCTTCACTTCCTCTGTGAAGCGGAAATGGGCGCTGGCGGCCTCTTCACGGATGCCGCTGGGCTCATCGAAAAACAGCAGCGGGGCCTGCATATAGTCCAGTAAAGTGGCCGGTGTTTCATAGCGCAGGCTCATGTAGCGGTCCATCCCCTCGGGGATGATGCCGCTATCCAGAGCGGCGAGGTCCGGCTCCATCACGGCGGCCAGCTGGGTTTTGGCGGCGCCCTTGCTCTTATCCAGCCAGCTGCGCAGGGCGGCGGCAGCGGCCTCCGGCTCCCCGAACAGCACCTCTCGGGCGGGCGAGAGGTAAACCTTTTTCAGCGTGGCATCCCGGCGCTGGCTCAGCAGGTCAAAGCTGTGGATGGATTCAATTTCGTCCCCCCAGTATTCCAGGCGGGCGGGGGCGGCCATATCGGGCGCGTAGAGGTCTACAATACCGCCACGCAGAGAAAACTGGCCCGGCCCCTCCACCTGGGGACGGCGAAAATACCCCGCGCGGAACAAGGCGTCCACCAGTTCCCTTTGGGGCAGTGTCTGCCCGGGTTTTAGGGTGAGGGTGCCGGCCATGAAATCGCTTTTGGGCAAAGTGTGCTGCAACACTGCTTCCACAGGTGCGGCCACCAGCCGCACCCGCCCGCCCACCAAGCGGCCCAGCACCTCTAGGCGGCGGTATTCATATTCCCGGCTTTGGCCCTCAATGTTGCGCAGCACAAAATCCCGCGCGGGGTACACCGCGGCGGAGATGCCAAAGGTTTCGGCGTCGGCGGCAAAACGGGTGGCCTCGGCTTCGCCCGGGGTGATGACCAAGGCGGTGCGGGCGGTATCTTCACACAGGGCGCACAAAACCGCCGCCCGGGCCACGGGCGGCAGGCCAAATAGTGCGGTGCCCCCCGCCGGGCCTTGCATGGCCTCCAGCAGGCGGCGGTATTCTGGGCTGTGTTTTAGGGCAAGTGTGAGCATGAAACACCTCGGAAATTCCGTTTAAAAAGATGAAAATAGGAAGTATTGCGCAAAAGGGCACGCACGTGCAGAGAACCGTGCCACCTCATTGCTTTTTTCTACTCACGGCTGGTTTTCCACTTTTCTATTGTACACGTCCATCGCCTCTTTTTCTCTGCCCTGTACCAGGAGTTCACAGGCGCTTTGAATGTCGGCAAAGCGGCCCTCCACGGCCTTTCGCTCAGAGCTTGTGAAGCGGCTCAGCACCCAGTCGGCCAGGTCGTATTCAGGGCGCGGGCGGTCCCCCACCCCAATTTTTACCCGTGGGAACTCTTGCCCCAAAAAAGTGATGATGCTTTTGAGGCCATTGTGCCCCCCGGCCGAACCAGAGAGACGGATGCGGAGCGCACCGGGAGCTAGGGAGATATCGTCAAAAAGAACCAGGGTTCTCTCTGGCGGTATGCCATAGAAATCCCCCGCCTTCAAAAGGCTCTGGCCCGAGAGGTTCATAAAGGTTTGCGGTTTTAGCAAAAGCACTTTTTCGCCACCCACCTCGCCCAGGCCATACAAGGCGTCGAACTTCTGGCGCTTTATCTCAATGCCCCAGCGGCCAGCGGCGGCATCAAGCGCGTCAAAACCGATATTATGGCGTGTGTTTTCGTATTTTTTGCCCGGGTTTCCCAGCCCCACTAACATCCACTGGAGGCTTTGGGCGGGGCTTTTCCATTTCTTAAAAAACATGTGTCTCCTGTGGGGGCCCAGCAAACAAAGGCTGGGACAAAAAAGGTGAAGGAAAAACAAGGGGTAGACGGCAAAAGGACTTTTACCAGAGAAAATTCCCAAACTACCCCATTATTACTATCTTATCGCATTGTGCTTTTTTTGCAAGAGGAAGTGGTGAAATAATGGGCAAAAGTGCTAAAAAGGCCGCTGGCTGTGGCATTCTGGGGCGGCGTCTGGTATACTGTTAGGGCGACGATTGTAAGGGTAGGTATACGAAAAGGACGCACACGAGTGCAAGAGCATAATGTTGGGAGGCAATAGAATGAGCAACAAGTATGTGTATCTGTTCAGCGAAGGCAACAAGGAGATGAAAAACCTGCTGGGTG
>CAYYLW010000200.1:0-3753 GCA_964472465.1 uncultured Oscillospiraceae bacterium
GGTGTAACCATGTTTATTTATTGCTTTTCGGGCGCTATGGCGGGCATGATTGGTGTGCTGCGTGCCATCATGCTGCAAGGCGTGCAGCCCAACAACCTACAAGGTATGGAAATGACGGTGATTGCCGCTTGTGTGCTGGGCGGTGTAAGCATTACCGGCGGCAAGGGCACTGTGTTGCAGGCCTTTCTTGGCATGCTACTGCTCACCGTGGTAAGCAACAGCCTCATTCTCATTGGTATCAGTGCCGAGTGGAACAATGTGTTCACCGGTTCCATCATCCTCATGGGCACGGCGGTTACGGCCATTCAGTACAAACGGTCCAGAAACAAACTCACAGTAAAACTACAAGCAGAATAAAAGGGGTGTAGAAAACATGAGAATACAGTCATTGCTCAACAAAGATAAAAACCTGACACGCCTTTTGGGAGTTTTCCTTGTGATTCTGCTGTTTGCCTGCTTTTCACAGTTTGAAAATTTCGTAACGGTAGGCACCTTCCGCTCCATGGGCCAGCTTTTGCCAGAGTATGGCATCCTGGCTATTGGGATGAGCCTGGCTTTACTCACCGGGGGCATTGACCTAAGTGTGGTGTTCGTGGCCGATTTTTGTGCCATTTTGGTGGCTTTGGTCTATCCACAGTTCGTGAACGAAAACACACCGATGGGAACGGCCGTGCTGGTGGCTTTGGCCTGTATTTTGGTGGCCCTTTTGGTGGGCGCCTTATGGGGCTGTGTTAACGGCCTACTCATTGCCGCGGTGGGCATTCCCCCCATTTTGGCCACACTGGGCACACAGCGCCTCATCAATGGCCTTTCGGTTATCCTAACCGGGGGAAGTACCCTGTCTGGCGTACCCGCGCAATTCACAGAAATGATCAACCAGCGCATAGTAGGCATTCCCCTACCGTTTATCCTGTTTTTGGCCTGCGCCGTTATCGTCGGGCTGGTTATCTCTAAAACGACGCTGGGATATAAAATTCGCATGCTTGGCACCAATGTGAAAGCCTGCACCTATTCCGGCATGAGCGTGGTCAAACTCACCGTTACCAATTATGCCATCATCGGGGCTTTGTCTGCGGTGGCAGGCATCATCATGCTGGGGATGAAGGCGTCTGCCAAAGCGGATTACGGCTCTTCCTACACCATGCAGGCCATCATGATTGCCGTGATGGGCGGTGTGGCGCCCAGCGGGGGAAAAGGCAATGTGCAAGGCGTGGTGGTGGCCGTTTTCATCATTCAAATCATCAGCACATGGCTGGGTATTTTCCGCGATTTGAACAATCTGTACCGTCAAATCATCTGGGGCGCTTTGCTCATCATTGTTCTCATCGTCAACTATGCAGTAAACCAAAGAGAGACGAAAAGAAGCATGCAACAAAGCAAGCCCTAGCCATTTTCCGGCAACGAAAACATAAGGCGGTAAGACAGGGAGAGGGATACCGGATGAATTATCAGTATGCGGGACGGATGAATTCTTTCGTTTTGAAAGGGCGCACTGTGCTGGACGCCATAGAGGCCTATCACAAAATTGAAGGCCTGACACATGTGGAGTTTAATTACCCCGAGCATTTTGAAGCGTATGATATCGAGGAAATACGTAGGGCCATTGGAGATTTGAAGGTGAACGGCCTAGCCATTCGCTGGCGCAAGCTGTTCACCCAGGGCAATTTTACAAACCCGGAGGAAGAAACCCGAAAAAAAGCCATTTCCATGTGCAAAAGCGGCATAGATGTCTGCCGTAGCCTGGGGGGCTCTGTCATCACCCTGTGGTTTGAAAACGATGGGTTCGATTATCCCTTTCAACTGGATTATGAGAAGGCCTGGGAGCTGTTGGTAGAAGGCATCCGAGAGGTGGCGGATTATGCCCAAGACCTGAAGATTAGCATTGAGTATAAACCGTTTGAAGAACGCAATTTTGCCATGGTGGATTCCACAGGGATGACCCTTTTCCTCATTCAAGAGGTGAACCGGGCCAATGTGGGCTGCACGCTGGATTACTGCCACATGCAAATGAAGCGGGAAAACCCGGCGTATGGCCTGGCGCTGGCGGCCAAAACAAAAAAGCTGTTTGGCCTACACATGAATGACGGGTATGGGCATCAGGATAGTGGATTGATTTTTGGCACACTGAGCTTGGGGCAGGCGGCAGAATTTGTATACTACCTAAAAAAGTACCATTATGATGGTGTGGTATTTTTTGATACCTTCCCCATACGAGAGGACGCCAGCGCAGAGATTCAGGCCAATATAGATGCGTTTGAGAAAATAAGCCGTTTGGTGGAAGAGCACAAAGGCCAGATGGCCGATGCAATCCGCAGCCAGAATGGCGTGGCGGTTAACCAATTACTGATGGATTTACTAAAGTGAGCGGAGCGGAAACAATGAGGAACAAAGTGGTTGTGATAGGCAGCTTGAATTTCGACATCATCTTCCAGTTGCCCAAGATGATTGTTTTGGGGGAGACCATGGCGGCCAAAGAGGCCTCGCTGGTCTCTGGCGGAAAAGGGGCGAATCAGGCGGTTCAATGTGCCAAACTTGGCCTGGAAACCCATATGATTGGCTGCGTGGGGCAGGACAGCATGGGCGATTTTTTGCTCCAAACGCTGAATGGTTATGGCGTACATACGGAATATGTCCGCAGAGCCAACCAGTGCAGTGGCATGAGCGCCGCACTCTCTGTGCCGGATGGGCAGGTTTGCGCAGCCCTTTTACGGGGGGCGAATTTTTCGCTGCAAAAAGAGGATATAGACCGCGCGGAAAACCTGTTGCGCGAAACGGCCATGGTGGTTTTACAGCTTGAAATACCCCTGGATGTGGTGGCCTATGCCGTGCAAAAATGTGGTGAGTGGGGTTGCCGGGTAATTCTAAATGCCGCGCCAGCAGAGGCGCTTGACGCACAAAGTGTGAGCGGATGCGAACTGGTGATTGTGAACGAAGTGGAGGCGGAAGCCTTTTGTGGGCAACGTATTACAGACATGGAAACGGCGAAAAAACACGTTGCTTCCACCGCGGCACGCTACCAAAACCAGTGGGTGTTCACTTTGGGGGAACTGGGCGCGGTTGCCTGTGATGGCAAGCATACCGCACAGGTTCCCTCTAAGAAGGTGAACGCGGTAGAGACCACCGGTGCAGGAGACTCTTTTGTGGGGGGGCTGGTATATGGGCTTTTCAATGGAATGCCACTGCTTGAAGCCTGCCGCTTTGCCACAGAGTGCAGCGCCATCACCGTGGGGGGAATAGGTGCCCAGGATTCAATGCCCTATTTGGAAGCCGTTCTGGCAAATGTGGAAGGGGGATCTGTGTGACTTTAGGCACCTTACAACATGCATTTGAAACTTGCGGGCTCCATTACGAAATTTTGGAATTGAATGCGGAATGGAGTTTGTTGATTTCACAACACGGAGGCCATATCTTTGGCCCTTTTTCAAAGCGTTGCCCCCAAGGGGTGTTCTGGGCCCCGCCGAAGCTGGACGACCCTGCCCACCTGGCCCAGTTGGTGCAAGAGCGAACCTGGAATATCGGAGGCGAGCGGCTTTGGATTGCCCCGGAAATTGCCTTCAATATCACCGAGCGCGCCCGGTACCAAGAAACCTTGGATACCCCCAAAAGCATTGATCCCGGTTGCTATAGCCTTTTGCAGGATGCGCGGGGCGTGCACCTTCGGCAAAGCCTTTCTTTGCAGGCCTACAATATCGCCAAAGGTGTCCTTGCGCTGGAACTGAGGCGCTGTGTACAATCCGCCCAAATCCCTTTGCG
>CAYYLW010000201.1:0-3744 GCA_964472465.1 uncultured Oscillospiraceae bacterium
TTTGTCCTCTTTTTGGGCATTGCTCCAAAAGCAGTATTGCCGGTTTTTTGATGCAGACAAACGCGCTCCCGTGGGTAATTCATTTCTTTTTTATCTTTTTTTACAACTTGGTGACATAGTTTGCTACAATGGGAATAACAAGGATGAGAAGGGGGCTGTGTGAATGGCAAAAATCCTAGTGGCGGAGGACGAGAAAGCTATCAATGAATTGATTTGCCGGAACTTGCGTTTGGTGGGGCATCACCCCGATGCCTTTTTTGATGGAATAAGCGTTATAGATGGTGTTCAAAATGAGCGGTACGATTTACTGCTGCTGGATGTCATGTTGCCTGGTCTATCCGGCTTCGAGATAAAACAAAAGTTGGACGGTGAAACGCCAGTGATTTTTGTTACTGCCCGGGATAGCTTAAACAGCCGCCTAGAGGGCCTCGGTTTGGGCACCGATGACTATATCACCAAACCATTTGAAATACTGGAACTTTTGGCCCGCATTGAAGCGGTACTGCGCCGCACAAACAAACAACTGCGCATGTTTGAGTACGCCGGGGTGAAAGCCGAACTGGATACGCGGCAGGTGTTTGTGAACGGGCAGGAAGTACCTCTGACACACAAAGAATTTGCGCTGCTCGAAGCGCTTGTGATAAACCGCAATCTCGCTCTCTCCCGCGATAAACTGTTGGAACTTGTGTGGGGCTATGATTTTGAGGGAGAGAGCCGTACGGTAGACATGCACATATTAAGGCTTCGGAAGAAACTTGGCTGGGAGGATGTTATTCAGACTGTATATAAGCTGGGATACCGCCTAAACACGAGGGAAGTACATTGAAAAATTTGCATTTTTGGCAAAAAACCTATCTTTTAACCTTGCTGCTATTTTTGCTGGCACTGTTTGGGGGTATCCTCTTTATCGGCTGGCAAAACCATCGGCAGATGATGAACCGGGAGATGGAAAAATCAAGAAATGAACAAAATTTCATAGCCCAAAGCTTCGCCTGGGACGCGGCCAGCATTCAAAGCAATATCCGCTTTCGTGTTCCAATCCTGGCCAAATCCTATGGGACTTTTTATGCGCAGGATGGTATTTTGCTACAGCTCTGGCGGGGAGATGAGCTGTTGTTTGGCAACCTGCCCACTTCCAGCATACAGCCCTCACAACCATCGCTACAGGAAAACACGCAATACTGGATGACGCGGGAGTTTGACGGTGTACTCTATAGTGTGGTGTCCAGCCGCTTACCGGGGGGTGACTACACCCTTACCTGCGCACGTTCTCTGCAACCGCTCACCGAGACAAGCCGCCAAATGCGTAGCACTCTATCCATGGGAGGGTTGTCTGTCTCGGTTCTCCTGGCCATTGGGTTGTTTTTTGTACTACGCAGCCTTTCAAAACCTCTGGAAAGAGTGGCCAATGTGGCAGACCGGTTTGCGAAGGGGGACTTCTGTGTTCGCGCTGTACAAAAAGGAAATGATGAAATTGGAAATCTGGCAGACAGCTTCAACGCCATGGCAGAAACGGCCCAACAGCATATCACGGAAATACAGGAAATCGCCCAGCAGAATGAACGAATGGCAGCCAATCTTTCCCATGAAATTCGCACTCCGCTGACTGCCATACAGGGTTACGCTGAGTATATGCTGTTGGCGCAATTGACCGAGAGCGAGCGGAATACGGCACTACAATACATCACAGAGGAGAGCGCCCGCCTACGAATAATTGCCCAGCGGATGTTGCAGCTGGCCGCGCTTCGGCATGAAGACATTCCATTAGAGCCACTGGAACTGGCCGAGGTGCTGCACCAGGTAGCCCTTTCTGTGAAACCCAAGGCGGCGAAATCTGGGGTGACCATAACCCTTGGGCCTATCGATACTATGTGGATACAGGGGGATGCTATTCTGCTGGAAAGCCTAATGACCAACTTGCTGGACAATGCCATCAGCGCCTGCACAGAAGGTGGGCAGGTGGTGTTTTCGGCAACGCATACGGCGGAAAAAATCATCATATCAGTGGAGGATAACGGCTGTGGTTTGACACACGAAGAAGTGGAAAAACTGGGAGAGCCCTTTTACCGCCCAGACAAAGCCCGAAACCGGGCGGAGGGGGGCGCGGGGCTGGGCGTGGCACTGTGCTACCAAATAGCCACGTTGCATCAAGCTAGGTTACGGTATGAGTCCACCCTGCACAAAGGCACCACCGCCATCGTAGAATTTACTGCTTTGTGACAACTTCTTGCTGGTGCTGTGATATTCCTGGTTTAGAATTCAGGCAATGAAACGCGAACGCGTTTTGGCCGAAAGGCCGCACTGGAAAGGAGTGCTCCCAATGAAGGAAAACAGGAAAACTAGGAACAGAGGTATCGCCATCACAATTGGCCTGGCCGCTCTCATGATTGCATTGTGCGCCGTATTTTTGAACACCATTCTGGCCAATAAGGCCCAACCTGCCGAAGAGGAGTTACAATCGGCGTCTATGGACGCCTTGCAGAACACCGCCGAGGCGGTAGACGCTGGGCAGGAAAACTTAAATATCCGGGTATACAACGCTGGGCATGAACCCCCTGCCGGTGGCGTGTCGGCACAGTATGCCATAGCCATCATGGGTGAAATCAGTGAGCGCGTATATGGCCGGCCTCTCGCTGGCCGGGTGTTTGTAATGCTGGGCACTGTTTATGGGGGGGAAGACCTGTATTGGTCTGTACAGAGTGAAGTAGCAGATGGTACAGTATCTTGCTTTATAGATGCCTTGAGCGGGATGGACAGACAAGTTTACTATTATGCAGATACCTCCGACTGGAGCTGGTTTGACAGCTGGACCGAGGCGGCCGCAGAGGAATCACGCAAGCAGGCGGAGGAGTACATGGCCGCCTTTCTAGAGAGCAACCCGGAGGCCCGAAACCAGCCCACTGAGGAAGAAATGGCAGCCAATATGGCGGCCATGCGGCAGGCAGCCAAGGACTTTTCGGCCACCACGACGGAAAAGCCCCACGGCGCCAAAGCGGTGGAGCTAGTAAATACCCTTGGCATAGGGGATGGCGCAAAAGCCTTGCGTGGCGCGATTGTGATGGAGGGAAGTACGGCAGCGCCGGAAGGCGAAATACCGATTTCGACCTATGGGGTTGAGGTGGCGCTGGACGACGGAACCTACCTTATTCTTACACTAGGGCAGAATACAATGGAACTGCTGGGCTACGATCGGTATGACGAAGCCTTACTGGATAACCTAGACGGATAGCGTGCAGTATGTGCACAGTTTCAAGCGGAGATTTTTACCAGAGGGTTCCCACGGAAAAAATCCCCTGTCGTAGTTTTGTACCGCCCCAGCTAAAATAGACACAAGAAGAATCCCCCTGTTGTAGGATAGAAACTACAATAGGGGGATTTATATGGCAAGAGGATATCAGAAGATAAAAGAACTGCTGCCCATAATTCTAAAAAATAAGCGGAAGGGATAACTCAACGCGAAATAACATCGGAATTAGGATTGGCTGGAAAGCAGTCAATCCACGATTTGCTAAAACGGGAGCGGAGGGGCAATAGTCTGGACAATGCAATGGCGAAAAACCTCTTTTCTATTCTGAAGACCGAATGCATTTACAGATCTAAACCGAAGACATTTGGCGAAGCAAACCAGCGTATTGACGCGTTCATACATTTCTACAACCAGGAAAGTATTCAGCTTAAAAACAGGAAGCGCCACAGGCATCCGGTCGTGGATGTCCCGCATCCATGGGTTCGGTGCGGTGGTGA
>CAYYLW010000202.1:0-3732 GCA_964472465.1 uncultured Oscillospiraceae bacterium
CTTTTTCACTCTTTCTTTCCCACAAAAAAGCAGCCGCAAAGCGGCTGCCGGTTGTATTCCTATTTCTTTTTTGCCACGGCGTCTTTCAGAGCTTTGCCGGCCTTAAAAGCAGGAACGGTGGTGGCGGGAATTTTGATTTCGGCTTTGGTCTGGGGATTGCGTCCGATACGGGCTGGGCGCTTACGGCTCTCAAAGGTGCCAAACCCAACCAGGGTCACTTTGTCACCTTTTTTCAGAGCATTGGTTACCGATTCCAGCACAGCGCCAACAGCTTTGTCAGCATCTTTTTTGCTCAAACCGGCCACTTCCGCAACCTGAGCTACAAGATCAGTCTTAGTCATTGTAAAATACCTCCGAATATTCTTTTTCTCAGAGCAACCTCTGTGGAAAACAATGTATCTAAAATTCGTTAAAAGTGTAGCCGTTTAAACAAAATTTTAGTATGTCTAGCCCCCATAGGGTTATGGGAAAACACAAGCATCTTTATAGCAGCCCTCAATGTCAGGAAGAAATAATGTCGCTACCTCTCCCCATCATAAACCTGGCTGAAAATAGGGAACCTGTTTTTACAATACGAACTAGTATTCGCCCTTTTTAGCCTCGTTCCAAAAACGGTCCAGATGCGCGTCGTCTAAATCGCGGGGGTCTTTTCCCTCGGCCAAGGCCATTTGTTCCACGGTCTTCACCCTCTCGGCAAAACGGTTGGCACTTCGGGTTAGGGCTTCTTCCGGCTCCACCTTCAGTTCCCTAGCCACGTTCACCGCGCTGAACAGCACGTCGCCCACCTCTTGCTCCGCCTGTACCGGATCCTCCAGAATCTCTTTCAGTTCGGCAATCTCGCTCTCCAGGTCGCGCAAGGCGCCTTGCACGTCTTTGTAGCGAAAGCCAAAATCTAAAGCCCGTTTTTGCAGCTTGGCACTGCGCATCAAGGCCGGTAGGCTACGGGGCACGCTATCTATTCGGTCCTGGGCGCTTTCACGCCCCTTTTCGGTATTTTTCAGCTTCTCCCAGTTGGCCAGCACCTGGCCAGCATTCAAGGTTTGCTGTGGGCCAAACACATGTGGATGCCGGTAAATCAGCTTTTTGCAAATACCGTCACACACATCATCAAAACCGAATACCCCTTGCTCCTCTTCCATGCGGGTGTGCATCAGCACCTGTAGCAATACATCGCCCAGTTCTTCGCACAAAAGCTGTGGGTCATTTTGGTCTATCGCATCGGCCACCTCATAGGTCTCTTCTATCAGGCAACTGCGAATGGAAGCATGTGTCTGCTCACGGTCCCAGGGGCATCCCCCCGGCTCTCGCAGCACCCGCACAATCTCCACCAAATCAGCAATGGTATACTGGTCTTTCGTTTTGAAATGCATCTTTTTCCTCAATTGGCGCGCTAAGGTGTATTCACAGCCCGCGCAGCATGATTTATTTTACTCCATAAGGCGGTATATTTCAATAGTTTTTCTATATTTCTTGGCGCAAAACCGCACAAACTAAGTAAAATCATGTTTTGCCCCGGCCTTTTATGACGACCACAGCCTTGCTATTCGGATAATTTCGCGCCGCACCTACGACAAAACATGGCATTCTCCATACCCTCCGCGCCGCAGGAAGGGCATTCGTGCACATGCAGCTCATTTTCGGTGGCCATGGGCTGCAAAAATTCAATTTGAGCTTTCAAATCATCAATCTCTCGCACATAATGCTCTATCATAGGAGCATTCTCCTGCCCGGTTTTGCGCAGCATATATACCAGCGCACCAAGCTGTTTCTGGGCTTTGGAAAGGCGCTGTTGCAACTGGAATATCTCCACCTTATCCTTGCCTTTTTCCACCACACTTGTCGTCACTTTAGCGGCCTTGTCTGCCATACGGCCCGCCGTATCGGCCAGCCTGTCCAGTCCCTGTTTCATAAAAGCGCCTCCTTTGGGGCCTTGCCCCCATCATCATGCTTTGCCCTCAATCACGTCTAGCCAATAAACTCCCGCAACATACTTTGCGGTGGAATATATTTGTCCGGCAATGAACTGCAATGGGAGAACCGGTCGGCCAGGCTATCCAGTTGGCGGCCCAGGGGGGTATCTCCCAGCATGCCCTTCATGCTGCGCACATAAGGTGCCAGCACGCATATTTCATAGCTGAAAGAGGTATCAATCAGCAAATCTGCATACGATTTAAAACTCTTGATATACAGGTCCTCTCCCTCACACACCAGCGGCCACATCTGGATGGTTTTTTCCAGGCTATGCCCCCGGAACTTGTTGTCCCGCACCATCCGCCGCGCCAGGCGAATATCCCTGGTGGGCAAAAAGCGCTGCCCGCCGTGGGAATACTCCTCACGAAGGCCCGCATAAATGCGGTAGACACTGCCCTGTGGCAACACGTTGGTCAAAAGGGGATTCAGCGCGTGGATACCCTCCACAATGGCGATGCCCCCCTGTAACTCAATGGTTTTGCGTTCTTCCATCCGCATCTCGGTTTTAAAATCAAACTGAGGAAAATCCGCCTGTCCGTTTTCAATCAATTCCAGTAGGCAGCGGTGAATCTCAGAAATGTCCAGCGCCTGCACATTCTCGTAGTCCTTGCTCCCGTCAGGCAGGCGGGGGTAATCCTCAATATTTCTGTAGAAGTCATCCAGGCTCACCACCACCGAATGGATGCCGGAGCGAGAGAGGGCGTCTTTCAATTTGTAGGCCGTTGTAGTTTTGCCCGAAGCCGAAGGCCCTGTCAGCATCACCACCTTACAGCCGCTGCCCTTGGTTTCAGCCGCAGCGGCTAGTACTCGGCTTTCGTATTCAATTTCACAGTGGCATACAAAAGACGAGGGCGTCTCCGCCGCTGTGTTAATCAGCCCAATCTCCACCAGCCGTTTGGGAATCCAGAATGCCGGCATACAATTCCTCCGTTTCCTGTTTCCGCTTCAGCACCTTCGGGAAATTCCGCAGGTACTCCAGCGGGTATTTATCGTTGAACACACGTTTCATTTCGGTTCCCTGCCCCACCACCAGCTTGGTCACGCCGCCCGCCCCTACACTGAGGATGGTCTGCACTTCTTCCATTATATAGATATTGTACAGTCCTTCATAGTCTTTTTTTGTCCAACCGGTATTTTCCAGGTTCTGCCGGGTGTTTTTTTGGCGGTAGAGGTAGTAGGGTTGATAGCCTGCCGCCTGCAAGGCTGGGTAGGCGTCCTCCAGCATAGCGGCCGCTTCTTCGCCCGCCTGGTTATCCTCGGCCAACAGGCGGCTACCCCGCTTTAATGTGAGGGTGTGTACCGTCAAGTTTTCTGGCGAAAGGGCTAGTAGCTGGCGCAGGCTGTTCCCAAAACTGGCGGGGTCATCCCCGGGCAAAGCCGCAATCACGTCCATGTTGATACAATCAAACCCTGCCCGTCTGGCATCCTCCCAGCATCGCAGTACGTCCTCTGGGCCGTGTCTGCGGCCAATGGCCGCCAGCACATTCGGGTTCATACTCTGCGGGTTCACCGAGATTCGTCCCACGCCATATTCCTTCATTACACACAATTTTTCGTAGCTGGTGCAATCCGGGCGGCCAGCTTCCACGGTATATTCCAGTGCCTGTTCTGGGGAAAAGTACCTCTGCAAGCTGTGTAGCAAACGTCTCATCTGCTCTGCGCTAAGCACCGTTGGGGTGCCGCCCCCCATATAAACAGAACGAAGCCGCAGCCCCATCCGTTTCACCATCGCCGCCGTTAGGGCCAGTTCTTCTTCCATCT
>CAYYLW010000203.1:0-3700 GCA_964472465.1 uncultured Oscillospiraceae bacterium
CCCTGGGTTTTGCCCGCCCCTGCCAAAACAGCATGGACGCCGTGAGCGACCGCGATTTTTGTGCCGAACTGGTGTTTGCCCTCAGCCTTTTGATGACCCACCTCTCCCGCCTGTGCGAGGAGGTGGTGCTGTGGTGCTCCAGCGAGTACAAATTTATTGAACTGGACGACGCGTTTGCCACGGGCAGCAGCATCATGCCGCAGAAAAAAAACCCCGATATCACCGAGCTGATACGCGGCAAAACCGGGCGTGTGTATGGCGGGCTTACCGCTTTGCTCACCATGCTGAAAAGCCTTTCGCTATGCTACAACAAGGATATGCAGGAGGATAAACCCCTCACCTTCGACGCGGTGGAAACGGTAATTGCCTGCCTTTCGGCCCTTACCCCCATGATGGAGACCCTGCGCGTGAACCCCGAGAGGATGCGTGCCGCCGCCGCCAAGGGCTTCATCAACGCCACCGATTGTGCCGATTACCTCACCAAAAAGGGCCTGCCCTTCCGCGATGCTTACAAAATAACCGGGGCGCTGGTGGCCCAGTGTATTGAGCAGGCATGCACCCTGGAAACCCTGCCCCTGGCAGAATACCAAGCGGCCAGCCCCCTTTTTGAGGAGGACGTGTACCAGGCCATCAGCCTGGACACCTGCGTGGGGCAGCGCAACTCTTTGGGCGGCCCCGCCCCCGAGAGCGTGAAGGCCCAGATAGCTGCCTACAAACAGGACCTGGGGCTGTAACAGGGAAACGTCGCCCCGCACCCTTCTCCATAGAAAAGAGGTCTCCCTATGAAAACCATGCCCATTTTCCTATCCTGGATTCTTTCTGCATCTCTACTTCTGCTCACCGCCTGTGGCAGCCCCACACAAGGCGTTGTTCTGAAGCTGGAAATGGACGAAAACTATTCGAGCACCGACCCCTTTGTCAATGCAAAACTATTTACTGTTACCGAGGATATCGATAGCTTAGATGTAACATTCACCTATACGGTAGAAGCCGAAAACTGTCTTTTAGAAATAATAGACAACGAGACCAAAGAACCGCTTTGGAGCACTTCCCTGGCCGGAGTTTCCGAGGTAACCAACCAGAATTTCACCGTGGATGGCTTTGAAAAAGATGGGGAGTATGCGTTGCACTTCACCGGAACCAAAGTAAAAGTGGCCAATATTACACTTTCCATTGATAGCCCCGCTGTGCAAGAGCGTTCACGGCCCCAAAAGCAGGCATAAAAACACTTTGCATCCATCCCACACACAACAAAACAGGTGCCGCAAACGACTGTTTGCGGCACCTGTTTTGTTTATTCTGTTTTGAGAAGGCGTGGGCCTTTTTTAATATAGGTTCTGCGGTCTTTAGCCTTCGGCTTCTTCGCTTATTTCGGTTTGAATGATGCTGAGCAATTGCTGGTACCACACAAGGGAATCGATAAAGGCATGGCTCACGTCCTCCACTTTCAGCCCCGCACGTATCATCAGGCGGTTTACCTCGTCCCAATCGGCATGCTCGTAGGCAAAAATCAGTTCCAGCACCCGGTAGAAATCACCCTCTTGGTCCACCAGGGCTTTTTTCACCCGCTCGTTCACAGCCACCTCTTTGATGGCGTCTGGCATGGGCTTTTGCAAAATCACATCCAGCAAAGAGAACAGGCCCATCATAAACAGGCCCTGCTGGAACACACCCAGCTCAAAATAGCCCGCCAGGTTTTCGGCAAATTTGGCCCGCACCAGGGAAAGCCGGGTCACCTCGCCGGGCTGATCTTCGGCCAGGCTGAGCTGAATGGCCACGGTGGCCCAGCGGCGCACCTGGTCTTGCCCCATAATGGCCACCGCCTGCTGGATGGAATCGATATTGCGGGAAAGGCCGGGGGTGGAATTGATGAACCGCAGCAGGGAGATGGTGAGGAAGGGGTCGCGCTCTACAATGGTGGCGATATCTTCCAGCTCAAAATCCGGGCCGTTCACCTCGTTCATCAGTTGCAAGGCGTTCACCTTCACCGGCGATATCTCCACCTTGCCGGCCGTTAGCGGGCGCTTGTAGAAGCTGCCCGTAAACCAAGCCTCTTTGTTTTGGGCAAACCGGCTGTAGGTTTCCATGTCGGGAATATCCGAAACCACCAGCCGAATACCCGGCAGCATCTGCTGCATGGCCAAGTACTGTTCCTTAAATTTGGGTTCTTTATATGTCACCACGATGAAATCCATCAAGGGCAGCAAGGCGCTGCCCATCCCTTCGGGGGGGAAGCCATCCAGCGCCAGGCGGTAGCCACGCCGGTTCAGCCCCTCGCACCGGGCCATAATCTCATCATCCACCGGCAAATCATGCGGCAGCAACACCACCAGTTGGCTGGCGGGTATGGGGATGTTTGTGGGCATGCCCATCAGCAATTGCAGGCGGTTTACCTCTGCAAACAGGGGTTTATCGGCGGCAAAGGGGGCCATACCCACCCGCGCCACCATGCTTAAACCCGGGGAGGTAAGCGCGTCTTTCATCCGCGCATGGCCCACCGCCTGGTTCAGCACCGATTCCCCGCTACGGTCACACAGGCGGTATGCCTGCACACCCATTTGATAATCAAAAATAGGGGGGGCCGCAATAAACATCTTCATCATGGTTTCTTTCCTCCATACGGGTTTCACTTTGGGCGGCAGAAACCCTTCTGCCTAACAGCATAAAGCAGTTTTCTATAGCCCGTACAGGGCCGGGGTGTCTCTTTGGCTACAGGGCGCCTTCTTCACTGGGCGCACCCACGCTGTACACATTGGCCTCGTAGGGGCGCAGGTGGCGGGCCACCCCGCCATAGTTGGCCGCCAGTAAGCGGTGCCCTGCCGTAAGCGGGCCGGGGCGTTTTTGGTCGTCCCCCGTAAGGTTTACCTCAATGTAAAATTTCTCTCCCCCGCCCGTGCGGAAATAGCACAGAGTGGCAGCATCCCGCACAAACACGGGGCTAAACTCCCCATATACCAGCGCCTCGTGCGCTTTGCGCAATGCAATCAGCGTCTTGTGGAAGCCCAGCACGGAATCGGGGTTATCCTGCTGGTTTTGGGCGTTGATGGCCGGGTAATTCGGGTTCACCTTCAGCCAGGGCACCCCTTCGGTAAAGCCTGCATGGGGGCTTCTGTCCCAGTGCATGGGGGTACGGGCATGGTCTCGGCTGCCCCAGGCCACCAGCTCAAAGGCCTCGTCTGGGTCGGCCCCGGCGGCCGATAGCGCCTGATACCGGTTCAGCGCTTCAATGTCCCGCAGTTCCTCCGGGGTTTGAAAGCTGGTGTTGGTCATGCCCAGCTCCTGCCCTTGGTAGAGGAAGGGGGTGCCCCGCAGAGTGAACAACAACACCGCCAGCAATTTGCCTATCACCATGCTCCAGGCGGGGTCTGGGTTTATCTTGCTCACCATCCGGGGGTTATCGTGGTTATCAAAAAACAGGCTGGGCCAGCAGCCGTCTCCATAGTCCCGCTGCCAGCGCAAAATATGGGTTTTCAGCTCCCGCAGGTCGTATTCATAGGGCTCCATCCGGCTTTCTCCGGCGTTATCCAGGTGGCTGAACTGGAACACCATGTCCAGTTCGCCCCGGCTCTCGTCCGTCAGCAACCGGCACATCTCCAGCCCAAGGCCGGGGGCCTCGCCCACCGTCATCACGTCGTGGCCGGAAAAGGCCTCGCGGCGCATTTCGCTTAGGTATTCGTGCAGGTGGGGGCCATAGAAGTAA
>CAYYLW010000204.1:0-3699 GCA_964472465.1 uncultured Oscillospiraceae bacterium
GAAGGCCATTTGGCTGCCCTTCAGGGCGCTGGCCACCTCGTCGCGGCTTTCCTCGGCGCTACGCTGGCCAATTTCAGGGTCCCCGCCTGCACCACGCCCACGGGTAAGTTTTGCACCCAGTTGCACTTTTTGGGTAGATTTAGACGTAAACAAAACCTGCTGGTCGGTGTTCATGGTGATGAACTCAACACCTTGCAGGCCATATTCAATCATCCGGTTTACAGCGTTCCCGCCGCCGCCACCAATACCCACAACCTTGATATTGGTAACGTTCTGCATTTCTTCGTCGAGAACAAAGGCCATATTTTTTCCTCCCCGGTGAAAATTACTCTTTTATACAATAGCAGAAGCACTGGCTAAATTCAAGGCTTTTGCCCCAAAATACACAAAATATTTCCGTCTTTGCACCTAGTTCCCACTAAATATTGTGGTTGGGCACCCCGGCTATTCGGGGCGGAACCACACCCTATCGGTGGTGTCCGGGTAGCCGCTTACATCCAGCACCCCCCGGTCTCCTGCTGTGATCTGGCTTTTTTCGCTGTCGTTCAGCAGCACGCTTACAAATTTCAGCTTCTCCGGCAGGCTGTTATGCGCGCCCAGTTCTACGGTGATGCGGTCCTCCCAGCGCAGGCGCAGGGAGAGTGGGTCGCTCACATCCACCCAGGTTACATTTGCAAGCCCGCTTGCGCGTATCTCATCCAGTAGGCCGGTCAGCATGGCAAGGTCTGTGCTGGCGGGTGTTTCAGGCGCGGGCGCCTCCCCCTCTGCGGGCGCATCGCCTGCGGCGCTGCTGGCTGGCAGTGTACTTCCGCTCTCACTGGGCAGTGCCTCCTCAGCAGGCGGGGCTTCCTCGGCAGGCGGGGTCTCTGCGCCTTCTTCTGGCGCCGCCACCAGCGGGGCTTCTCCCTCTACACCCTCCCCACCAGCCGGCGCCGGTTCGCCCTCTGCGGGGGCTGCGGCGGGGTCTACAGCAGCCGGGTCGGCCACTGGTTCCGCTGGGGGGGCCGGGGCTGGCTCTGCGGGGGGAGGGGCCGTCATGGCCTGGTACTCTTCAAAGGAATAGGGAAAGCCATTCCCCGCCTCCCCCGCGGCCATAAATTGCCCTGGCACCACCGAAATTCCCGTCACACCATAAAGCTGGGTCAGCCCCTCGGGCCGGGCCACGTCCAGGCGCAGCACCTTGCGTTTATCACTCAGAACCGCCCAGCCGTCCGCAAAGGGCAGGCAGTAGGCCTCGGTGGCGGGCGTTACACGGAAAATCACCGTGCCCGGCAGGCTGCGGCGCACCTCCACCGTCTCAATATAAGGCAGTTCCTGCTGTATCTCCTGCTGGGCGGCGCTGGCGGTGAAGCCAAACATATTGTCGCCGGGCTTTTGCCCAAACACCTGCAAAATTTCCTCTTGGGTGTAGGGGCTTTCCCCTTGCAGGGTGAAGCGCTCTATTTTAAACAGCACGCTGAACGAGAAAAACAGACCTGCACCAATGAGCGCCAGCACCAGTATGGCCGCAATCATCCGCCGGCGTTTCCGCCGTTTGGCCGGGCTTACCCGTTCTCGCCTGCGGCGGCGCAGTTGCTCTTTTTCGGCCCGCCGGGCCTGCTTTTCTGCTAACTGCTGTTCCTTTACCTGGGCATCCTGGGTATTTTTTTTACCCTGGCGCTGCTGCGGGGCGGCCACTTGCTGTGGCGGGTGTTGCTGGGTTTGCTCGGGCTGCGGGGCCCCGGGCAGATGGCTAGGGGGCTTGCGCCTTGGCACATTTTGAAAAGCCTCTGGCCCAGGCACCCCTTGGGGGGCCGGGCGGGGGCGGCGGGGCGGCGGGATCTTGCCTGGCCCCGCCCCCTGGGAAGGGGCCACCCCGGCCCGCTGGGGCCTGCCACTGGCCGTGCTGTGGCGAGGCTGGCCGCCCGCTGGCTGTTTTGGTTTGGCCAAGCCCCTCACCTCACTTTCGGCCCATCCGGTCTATATAAAACTCTCCCGCTCACAGCAGGAGAGTTCTGTCGTTTCCCTCAGTCTTGCAGCAGCGTTTCTACATCATCCAAAATCATATCCAAGGAGTGTGGCTGGGCCAGCCCCTGGGCCGCCCGCGCCATCTTTTGCAGGGTCTCCGTCTGCTCGGTCAATTCCTCCACGGCGCGAATCAGCACCCGGCCATTGAGGTTTTTTTCTTCAAACACCCGGGCGGCCCCGGCCTTTTCCAGTTCCAGCGCGTTGTGAAACTGGTGGTTTTCGGCCACGTTGGGCGAGGGGATCAAAATAGAGGCCCGGCCCACGGCTTCCAGTTCTGCCAGGGTAAGCGCCCCCGCCCGGCAGATGACCAAATCCGCCGCGGCCAGCATGGCGGGCATATCGCTGATATACTCCCGGATGACAAAGTTTTCCTTGCCACTGATGCCCATCTTTTCGGCCAGGTGGGCAAAATCGTTTTTCTCAATGCCGCCCGTGGCGTGGATATGTAAAAAATTCTTGTCTTTCAGGTGCCAGGCGGCCAGTTCGGCCACCACCTCGTTCACACGCTGGGCCCCCAGGCTGCCGCCAAAGCTCAGCAGCACGGTGCGCCCGCCCGCCTGTAGGGCCTGCCGGGCCGCGTCCCGGTCTTGGCAAAACAGTTCGGGCGGCACCGGGTTCCCTGTTACCAGGCCCTTTTCCGGGTGGCCCAACCGCTCTAGTGCCGAGGCCGACACCGCATAGATGCGGTCTACCTCCCCTGCCAACAAGCGGTTGGTAACACCGGGGAAAGCATTTTGCTCATGCAGGGCGGTTTTGATGCCCTTTTTGGCCGCCGTGCGCACCACCGGGCCGCTTACATAGCCACCCGTGCCCACCACCAAGTCCGGCTTCACTTCGGCCAAAATTTTGCGGCTGGCACTGCCGGAGCGCGCCAAATACCAGGCGGCCTTGGCGTTGCGCACCATGTTTTCCGGCTTTAGGCTGCGCTGCAAGCCCCGCACCTCAATGGGGTGAAAGGGGTAGCCCGCACCTGTGACAAGGTTATACTCCATGCCCGCCGCGCGGCCTGCAAAATGGATGTCTGCGCCTGGCCAGCGCTGGCGTATACCGCCCGCAATGGCCAAGGCGGGGTTCACATGGCCAGCTGTGCCGCCGGCGGCAATCAATACGCGCATCACGCTTCCTCCGCCAGAGGCAAGGCCTCTTCTTCCCTTGGTTTCGGGGCTTCCTCACCCTCTAGCTGGCTTTGCCGCGCCGCAGCCAAGCTGGCATAGCCTTGGCGCGAGACGCTGAGCATAACCCCCACCTGCCCCATCAGCATAACCAGCGAGGTACCGCCCGATGAGAAAAAGGGCAGGCTGATGCCGGTGGAGGGGATGGAATTGGTGTTCACCGCGATATGT
The DNA here is from genome assembly GCA_964472465.1 of uncultured Oscillospiraceae bacterium. Lineage (GTDB taxonomy): Bacteria > Bacillota > Clostridia > Oscillospirales > Ruminococcaceae > JAAYCI01. Next base: position 3,351 of record CAYYLW010000204.1, read on the forward strand.
AGGAAGGTTTGCAGGGCGATTTGGATGGAGATGCCCACGCAAATCATCGCGCCGAATTTATCCTTGCTGCGCAGGGCGATGTGCAGCCCACGCAGCAAAAGTAGCAGGAACAGTGCAATGACCACCAGGGCCCCGATGAAGCCCAGTTCCTCGCACACAATGGCAAAAATATAGTCGTTGTACATTTCCGGCAGATAGAGGAATTTTTGCACGCTGCCGCCAATCCCGGTGCCCGTCCACCCGCCCGAGCCCACGGCGATGAGGCTTTGGATGGTCTGGTGGGCCACCTCCGGTGGGGCGCTGTGGGGGTCCAGCCAAGTGTTGATACGGCTCATGGCGTAGGGCACCA
>CAYYLW010000205.1:0-3677 GCA_964472465.1 uncultured Oscillospiraceae bacterium
ATGCTGCGGTCCATAAACGCGCCGGGGTCGCCCTCGTCGCCGTTGCACACCACATATTTTTGCCCCTTGGGCTGGCGGCGCACCTGGCTCCATTTCCGCCCGGCGGGAAAACCCCCGCCGCCCCGCCCACGCAGGTTGCTTTTGCTCACCTCGTCTATCACCGCGTCGCCACCCATCTCAAACAGGGCCTTTTCCAGCGCGCGGTAACCGCCGCTGGCCAAGTATTCATGCAGGGAGGTGGCGTCGATGTGCCCGCATTGGTCCAGCACCAGGCGGGTTTGCTTTTTGTAAAAGGGAATCTCCTCTTGCTTTTGATACACCTGGCCGTCTTTTTGGTACGCCAGGCGCTGGATGAAGCGCCCGCCCACCAGGGTTTCTTCCACAATCTCTTCGCAGTCTTCGGGTTTTACACGGGTGTACAGCCAGCCCTCCGGCTCAATGCGCACCAGCGCGCCCATCTCGCAAAAGCCGTGGCAGCCACTTTTCTTCATGCCCACCGTACCGGGCGCTGCCGGGGCATGGGGCTCCACGGCCAGTTCCGCCTGGCAGGGCAGGCCTTTTTCCTGCAATAACTGCTGTAGCCGCTCAAAAACAACCAAAGAGCCGCTGGCAATGCAGCCGGTGCCCGCGCAAACCAGCACCTTGCGGCCCTCGGCCGCCGCCGCTTTTTCACAGGCGGCGCGCAGGCTTTGCAGCGCCTGCCGGTTTTCCAGTTTTACCGCACTATGCATCCGCCAACTCCCCTTTCAGCTTCGCCAGCAGCTCGCTCGCCTTGTCCGGCGTCATGGCCGGGTACACTTGGTCGTTCACCGTAAGCACCGGGGCCAGCCCACAGGCGCCCAGGCAACTTACCGTCTCCACCGTAAAACCCAGGTCATCGGTGGTGTGCTTGGTTTCCGAAAGGCCCAGCTCGGCGCGCAAACGTTCCAGTATCGGGATGCTGCGGCGCACATGGCAGGCGGTGCCATCGCACACTTTTAGCACAAAATGGCCCTTGGGTTCCAGGGAAAAATTCTCGTAAAAAGTGGCCACGGAATAGATGCCGGCCTCGGAAAGGCAGGTGGCTTTGGCAATATAGGGGAACACCTCGCGCGGCAGGTAGCGGTAATGCTCCTGCACCTCTTGCAGCATGGCAATCACCGCGCGGGCCTGGCAGGCGTGCCGCGCCAGTATCTCGTCCACCACGGTGGTATCGAAGCAGGTTTCGGCGGGGGCTAGTGTGGGCATAAACGTCTCCTTCCGTCTCTCGGTGTTCTTGTATTGGTAGAATAGCACAGGCATTGTGGGGGTTTTTGTATGATGAAGGCTGGCTACATGGCAAACCGCGGGAGGTGAAAAAGCAGGCCGGTTCTTCACGTTTGGGTCTTTTCCCTTCACTTTCCACTCGCTTAAAAGTAGCTGGCCTTCACGCGTTTGCCCATTTTTTCCAGGTTCTGCACCAGTTCTTCCACCAGGCGCATCTTGATGGAAAAATGGATGGGTAGGCCGGGGTTTTGGTGGGCGGGGTTGATGGCACGGCCCACATAGAAATTGATGTCTGTGGCCTCCTCGAACAGCAGGCGGGCAATGCCAGCCGCGCCATTCTCCTGCTGGGCCAGTTCGTAGTGCCCGCAGCGCCCTGCCAGATATTCCTCGGAGTATTCCAGCACCCGGCTTAGGGTGATTACCCCCTCTGTCACCAGGTCCACGCCTTCAATCTCGGCGGTGGGGGGGATATCGGGGTCACAATCGGGGCTGGGCAGCATGGCGTTCACGGGTTTTCCCAGGTACTGTCCCGCCAAGGTAGCGGTGGTGCCACCACACACAATATGCCCCCCCGCTTTGCCAAAAAACAGCCCCATCATGGTGTTCACATCCTCGGGGTTTTGGGGCGGGCCAATCAGCAGGTTCATGGGCATGCGTTTGCGTATTTTCAGGGTACACACGGTGGTGTCGTCGCCCGGGCGGCCCTCATACAGGCGGCCACACTGTTCCAGCAACACCTCTGTAACGGTGCGCGCGGTCTGCTGGGGCTCATACAGGCCCTCTAAAAACTGGATAATGTCCGGGCGCTGCCAGCCAAAATTGAGGCTCTGGCCCACCCCGGCGTGCTCCACCCCATCGCTGATGGCCACGAAGGTATCCCCCTCATGCACGGGGAACTCGGCCTTATAGATGGTTTTCCCCTCAATGGTTTCGGCCGTACGGGGGAACTCCCAGTGGCGGCCGTCGCGCAACAGGATGACGGCGGGGTTATCAAACTGGATGACCTCGGCGCGGGAATTGCCTGTGATGCGCAGAATGGTGAAGGTGGAGTAGGCCACCCCCCGCACCTTACACACCGGCAAGGTGGCCACTACCGCCGCCACACAGGCCTCCACGCTCATTTCGCGGGCCATCATGGTGGAGATAATTTTGGAGGTGAGGGTGGAGAGTATACTGGCCTTTACCCCGCTACCCAGGCCATCGGCCAGCACCACCAGGGTGGTGTCGTCGTCTGGGTTTAGCACCTGCACATTGTCTCCGCAAAGCTCTTCCCCATATTTCACAAGGCTCTGGTAGCCCACTTCGGTACATAGGTTACTCATGGCTTAGGGTCTCCTTGAGTTGTTGCAGGGCAATTTGGGTTTCGGCGGCAGTTTCCCCCAGCAGGGAGGCAATCTCCTGCACGGTGCGCATCTGCTTTTCAATCACCTCGTCGGTTACCCCTATGGTTTTTTCCGCAAGCTGGCGGCGGGCCGCCTTGGAGGTTTCCTGCTCGGTCACGTCGCGCATGATGCCAATCACCAGGCCGTATTCTTTATCCCGCACCACGGTAAGCTGGATGTAGCGGTCATACTCGGTGAGGTAGTGGCGGCTGTCCAGAATGGGAAGCTGGCTGTCCAGTGCGTCGAAGAAGGGGGCGGGGTCCATCAGGCACACCACACTGCGCCCCAGTGCGTCGCTCTCCCGCTTTACGTTAAAAATGCGGCAGGCCGCGCGGTTTAGCTGCTGTACCTCCAGCGCCTCGTTCAGCACCATCAGGCCGTTGGGGGTGTTTTTGATGATGGTATCCGAGAAGGACTGGGCCTTGCCCATCAGGTAGGGCAGGCACATCTCCAAATTGGCCTTGCCCGCCAGCACCGCCTGCGCCTTTTCGCGGCAAGTGTCGTACCCGCAGCTCCCGCAGTTCAGCTCATCCTCCGGCTTTGTTTTGCCTATCTTGCGCAGCACCTCTTCCAGCGCGGCCTCGCCAAAGCGCTGGCGGGGCGGGGCGGCGTAGCTAAGGTGTTGCGTAAGCTGCGCGGCGGGCAGGGGCGCCACCAAAAAATCCTCCCGGGGGGAAAAGGCGTTCACCGCCGTGGCGCTGCGCACCGGGCCCGTGTGGCTCCCCATGGCCGGGCCACCAATACAGCTACCAATACAGGCGCTCATCTCAATGAAACAGTTTTGCAGGTTGCCCGCCGAAAGATCCTCCAGCACGGCTAAGCACTTTTGCATCCCATCCACCGAGAGATAGTCATACTCTCGGTTTTCGCGCTTCATGCTGCGCAGAATCCCCCCGGCGGTAGGGAATAGGCGGGCGCGGCCGCGCTCGCCCTTCTCCTGTTGCATGTCCTGCTGGCTGGGGGCCACGCCGGCCTCCTCCATCCAGGCAGATAGCTCTTCAAATGTGAGGGCGCAGTCCACCGTTTCAGGGCACTCGTCCGCCTCACCTG
>CAYYLW010000206.1:0-3666 GCA_964472465.1 uncultured Oscillospiraceae bacterium
GGCTGGAAAGGGCTTTGCCGTGGTGGCCGACGAGGTGCGAAACCTGGCCATGAAGAGCGCGGCTTCGGCCAGCAGCACCGCCCAATTGATGGAGGACGCCTTTTCCTCTATTGAAAGTGGCTCTGTAACCGCACAAAGGGCCGCGCGTATTTTCAGCAGCACCATTGAAGCCGAAAACAAAAACGAGGCCACCATGGAAAGCATTCTAAGCATGAGTGAAAAGCAAATGACCTTGATTGAAGCGCTTAATGAAAATATCGCCCGCATTTCGGAGGTGGTGTCCTCCAACGCCAATATAGTGGAGGAAAACTCCCGCATCTCCAGCCAAATTAAGGAAGAGGCCCTGCGCCTGCGGGAAATCTCCCAGGGCAACGGGGTGCAAGCCGCCCTGCCTGCCGCTGGCCCACGCTAGACCTGCCCATCTCAAGCAAGCAAAAGCCCCCGGCGCCCCGGCCTTACGCCGGGGCGCCGGGGGCTTTTGGCCGCCACTACAAAATTTCAAACTGGTTTTTGTGAAACCGAAGCAGGCCTTCTTTCTGCATCCGTCCCAGTTCGCTGGACATGGCGCTACGGTCTACACACAGATACTGGGCCAACTCCTCGCGGCTAAACGGGATGGAAAACTGGCCCGCTCCCCCACCCTCTATGCCCAAATAGGCCAGCAATTTCTCACGGGTGCTACGGCGGGAGACGATATACAGTTTTTGGTTGAGGCGCAGGGTTTTGCCCGCCAGTAGCCGCAGCATGTTTTCAATCAGCCGGGTATGGAAAGGGCAGGCCGAAGAGCACGTAGAAATGATCTTTTGCGGGCTTATGTATAGCAGTTCACAATCCTCCACGGCCTGCACCGTAACCGGGCTGGTGGTAAGGCCAGCAAAGCAGAATACCTCGGCAAACATCTCGGGCGGGTCAAGCTCCGCCAACAGGGTGGCATTGCCCTGCCTGTCCTCCTGTATCACCTGCACCCGCCCGCGCAGCAACAGCCCCACCGCTGTCACCTCTTCGCCCGCCAGCAGCAATACAGCACCCTTGTGGCGGCTTTCCCGGCGGGCAGAAAGGCAGGTGAGCAATTTTTCATAGTCCTCCTGTGCAATGCCTGCCAGCAAGGGGCTGGCCGCCAACTCTTTATAGAAGGTTTCCATATTTTGTTTCATAGGCCCTCCGTTTTGTTGTAAATACAACAGCAATTTGCCTGCCCCTATTGTAGAATAAAGAAAAAGAAAAAACAAGGGAGGCCAAGGCCTATGAAACGGAAGATCATCCAGATAGATAGAGATGCCTGCATTGGGTGCGGGCTGTGTGTGAGTGCTTGCCACGAGGGCGCCATTGGCATGGTGGACGGCAAAGCGACGTTGCTGCGGGACGATTACTGTGACGGCCTAGGAAACTGCCTGCCGGTGTGCCCGGTGGATGCCATCCACATGGAAGAGCGGGAAGCCGCCCCTTACGATGAGGCCGCTGTACAGGCCAAAGCAGAAATGCCCCCGCTGGCCTGCGGTTGCCCTGGCAGTGCAGCCAAAACGCTGGCGCGGCCCAGCATGTCCACCCCCGCCGCGCCGGCCGAAAGTTGCCTGCGCCAGTGGCCCGTACAAATTAAGCTGGCACCACCGAATGCCCCCTATTTTTCCGGGGCCGACCTGTTGATTGCCGCCGATTGTACCGCCTTTGCCTTTGGCGGCTTCCACCAGGTTTTTATGAAAGACAAAATCACCCTGATTGGCTGCCCCAAGCTGGACGAGGGGGATTACACCGAAAAACTGGCCGAAATTTTACGCCTAAACACCATTCAAAGCCTGTGTGTTGCGCGTATGGAGGTACCCTGCTGCGGCGGCATTGAACGGGCCGCCCGGCAGGCCCTGGCCTCCAGCGGGAAAGACATCCCCCTGCAAGTGGTCACCCTTTCCACCGACGGGCGTGTTTTGGAATAGGCCGCTTGGTTTGTGCCACCAAAGCGAAGGCCCCCTACAGTGTAGGGGGCCTTCGCTTTGCATCATGCGTCTCTGCCCTTCCCGCCAGCAGGCCAGCAGTGGTGTGCGCTACCTTGAGGCGCAGCCAGCCACCATAGGCCATCAAAAGCAGCACATGCATGGCATATACTACCCCCACCCCGCCAGAAAAATGGTAGCCCTGGGCTTGCAACAACATGAAACACACCAGCCCAAATACGGCGGCGTTGTAGGCCGCCAGTACCCAGAAAAGCGTCCAGCTACGCACCCGTAGGCGGTTCAGCGCCAAATTGCACCGGGTATCCTCCGTGTAAAAAACCGATTTTTCTTTCGTTGCGGCAAAATAACACAGACAAAAGGGAAGCACCTCGGCCACCACCAGCAGCGCATACAGCCAGCCCTGCCGGCTGGGGCTGGTGAGAAGATACAGCACGGGAATGGCCATGAGAAACAAGGGCCCCAGCAGCCACCATTTGCATACTGGAAAGGTGTTTTTTAAGCGCGTCACCTCGCTATCGATATACAGAACGCCCCGGCTTGCTTGGCTAAGTTGCCTCTCCTTGTATCCGTAATACCAAAGCGTGCCAAAAATAACCCCTAAGGTAATGGGTAAATACCACAGGGAAATCTTCTGTAACAGGAGGATGGAAACATTGAGATAGAAGAACACCAGGGCCATTTCCAGGCGCAGCCACAGCAGCATGGTCTTGGTCATGCTATATAGCTGTTCCTTGTTTTCCGCCGTGGGCCGCACGGGCAGGTTCCAAAGCTTGGGCAGGCGCAGGCAGGTGCTCAGCAGCAGCACCGCCGCAAGACAGATGGCCGGGCAGAGCAGCATCTCGGTTTTGCTGCCCCAGCGGTCAATTTCCCCGGCCAGATTATAATGCAGGGGCACCTGCTGCGGTAGGCCTGGCCAGCGCAGCAACACAAAGCCCAGCATGGCCGCCACCACCAGCCAGGTGGCAAGGCCCACATTTTTCTGCAAACGGGTGTTGGGTGTTTTCACGGGTATCCCCCCTACGCCTGTGCTGGCAGAGCACTTTTGTCCAGTTGATCGAACAAGGCGCCCGCCGCCGCCAAAAAGGCCTGTTTGCCAATGCCTTTTAAGGCCGATTCTGCCACCAATAGTTCCAGTTCAGCCTCCACCTTTTCGTAAAACATACCATGCTTATCCGCCACCGGACACACCACCGCCCCCTGGCGGCGGTCAATTTGCAAAAAGCCCTCTTGTTTAAGCAGCGTATAGCTTTTGTTCACCGTCATGGGGTTTACCCCTATATCGGTGGCCATCTGGCGCACGGTGGGCAGGCTATCCCCGGTTTTCAGCTCCCCGCGGCCTATTCCTTTCACAATCTCGTTGCGCAGTTGTAGGTAGATGGGAATCTCGCTAGCAGTATCCAAGCGAATCGTCATTCTAATCACCCATTTTGCTGACTAGCAGCCCCTTTTGCAAAATTGAATATTAAATTTTACAATCTATGTTCTGTATTATTTATACTAATACAAGCATCAATGGCTGTCAAGCGTTTTCGCACACCACCCTCCTCATGCTCTGCCTCCCATTGTAAATCATGTACTTTCCCCCTTGCTACTTCAACACCCAGCTATAAAAACCAACGTCTCGTGTGCATTATTCTTGGCGCCACACCAACACCAAAATGTGCTGATGTAGGTTTGTCAAACATATTGGACAGTTTGGAAAGAAAAAGAGACTAAAAGA
>CAYYLW010000207.1:0-3626 GCA_964472465.1 uncultured Oscillospiraceae bacterium
GAACTCATGATTTACAACAAGGTGTGAAATCAGGTCGTACATTCAAAACACTACCAGGATTATAGCACCCTGTAGCAAAAATGTAAAGCCATTTTCGTATAATTTTTGTGCAATTCTTATATTTTTCTCTTTGCCTTTTATTTTTCAATTTTATGACGACAAAAAGCCCCATCTATTGCAAAGATTGAGGAGGAATATTATGAAACCATACCGCAAAGAACTGCATTTCAACCTGCCCTCCCGGCGTTCCATCGTGAATATCACCCAAGAGGTGCAGCAGGCCGTGCGGGATAGCGGCATACAGGAGGGCCTTGTGCTCGTCAACGCCATGAACATCACCGCCAGTGTTTTCATCAACGACGATGAAAGCGGCCTGCATGCCGATTACGAGCGCTGGTTGGAAAAGCTGGCCCCTGAAAAGCCCTACAGCCAATATGCCCACAACGGCTTTGAGGACAACGCCGACGCCCACCTAAAGCGCACCCTCATGGGCCGGGAGACGGTGGTGGCCATCACCGGCGGCCAGCTAGATTTTGGCACCTGGGAGCAAATTTTTTACTATGAATTCGACGGCATGCGTCAAAAACGGGCCTTGGTCAAAATTATCGGGGAATAACGCGACGGCAGGCCATATCCCCGTTGCCGAAAAGCGGTGCCCCCTAGCGGTTTTTATACAGCAAAAGCGCCGTGTACACGGCGCTTTTGCTGTTATTCTTCCGTTTTTTCCTCGGGTTCTGTTTGCGGCACGGCGCTCACATCCAGCAGCTCGTAGCCCTGCAAATCGTCGAAGCTGTCCAGCGCTTCCAGCTCCCGCTCCATCACGGTGCCTTCTGCGTCTTGCATCTTGGTTTCGCCCTCTGCAAGGCTCTCCCCATCCACATTTGCCTCGGCCAGCCAGGCGGATTCTTCCTCTTTGCGTTTTTCCTCTTCTGCTTTCTGCATTTCCAGGGCCTCTTGCTCCTTGGCTTCGGCCTGTTGCTTTGCCTCCGCACGGTAGCGCACCACGCTTAAAACGGCCGCCGCCACCAGCCCCAGCGTTACCACCAGCAGCAGCCATTGCTCGGCTGCCCACTGGGAAAGGGGCACGGTCATCAGGGTACGTACATTGTTGTAGGCCATAAACACCAGCAAGGCCGCTATAATCAACTTCCACATCGGTGATTTCATCCAATTTCCTCTTTCCGGCAAGCCTTGCTTGCTATCCTTCTTCGCTTACGGCACTGCTGGATGCACTGCTAGAAGCAGGCTCGTTTTCCACTGGCTGGCTTGCACTGCTGCTGGCCGGCTGGGCCGACGAAGCGTCCAGTGCAGGGCCCAGAGAGGCCGGGAGACTGTCGTCTACCAAGCTGGCCACTGGCGCAGCCGTGCTGGAACTGGACGACGAGGCCGTCTCGGGCGGCACGTAACTGGTATTGGGCCGCAGGGCATAGAGATAGTATTCGTTGCCATCCCGGCGGAAGAAATAATCCATGTATTTGGAGGGGTGGCTCAAATCCAGGGTGGGAATCAGCTCATCGTTGCTGTTCATGGTGCTCACATATCCCACCGTCACCCGCTTAATGCCCCCGCTCAGGCGTTCAATTTGCACCACGTTGCCCATGTACTGCGGGTTTAGGCCCGTGGCGGTGGCGGCATACACCTTGGCCACGGGGTCGTATTCGTAGCTTAGGGACTGCACGGGGTCTTCAAACGAGCCATGCTCCAGCTTATAGTCCGGCCCAAAAAGCTGGGCGGCAAACAGGTCCATCTGGGCCGCCGGTACCAGGGGCCGCCCCAGGTCATCATATTCCACCTCGCTGCCCAGCTCGTTCAGCACCCCCCATACCACCGCCTGTTTGAGGGCGTTCGGGTCGGCCGCAGAGAGGGACTCAAACGGCAGCAAATCAAACCACACCAAGGACGATAGCCGCTGGTTGTAGGTGTCCACCTCGCTGGTGTCGTTCACCAGGTTCTGGGCCAAATCGATGCCGCCGCGCACAATACTTACGGCGCCCACCACAACAAGCACAGTCAGCGCAAGGCCAATCAGCTGACGCATCCGGCGTCTTGTACGGCGCGCCTGCTCCTCTTTTGCCTTACGGGTGGCCTCTTTATCATGAACTTCTGTTTTTCTACCGGGTTTTTTCTCGTTTGCCATGCTGTTCCTTTCCGTGCTGCCGTTTGCTGCCTGCCGGGGGCTTTTTAGCCCCGTATCTGCCCGTCACCGCGAACGGTATATTTGTAACTGGTCATTTCATACAGGCCCATGGGCCCGCGTGCGCCAAGCTTCTGGGTGGAAATTCCAATCTCGCAGCCCAGGCCGAACTCTCCGCCATCGGTGAACCGGGTGGAGGCATTCACATACACGGCGGCGCTATCCACCAAACGCAGGAAGGTCTCCGCCGCCGCTTGGTCCTCTGTCACAATTACTTCGCTGTGGCCGGTGGAATGCGCGTTGATATGCCGGATGGCATCCTCCACATCCTCCACCACCGCGGCGGCCAAAATATAGTCGTTGAACTCGGTGTCAAAATCGTTCTCGGCGGCCGCCTTTCCCGGAACTAGGGCCGCAGCGCACGGTTCCAGCCGCCATTCCACATTGGCCTGGGCCAGCTTTTCCACCGCCCTTGGTAAAAAGGCCGCCGCCACATCCCTGTGCACCAGGCACACCTCGGCGGCGTTACACACACTGGGGCGCTGTACTTTTGCGTTGTATAAAATGCGCAGGGCCATCTCTAAATCGGCACTCTTGTCCACATACACATGGCAGATGCCGCTACCCGTCTCAATCACCGGCACACCGCGCGCACCTTCCACCACGGCTTTAATCAGCCCTTTGCCGCCACGGGGTATCAGCAAATCCACATAGCCCCGCGCCTCCATCAGCGCGCGGGCACTCTCGTGGCTCGTGTCCTCCACCAGTTGCACGGCGTCCTTCGGGCCGCCCGCCTGTTCCATGGCGGCGCGTAGAATTTCCGCCAAGCAGCGGTTTGTGCCAATGGCCTCGCTACCGCCGCGCAAAATGCACACATTCCCGCTGCGTAGGCACAGGGCCGCCGCATCGGTGGTCACGTTGGGGCGGCTTTCATAAATGATGGCCACCACACCCATGGGCACCCGGATTTTCTGAATCAGCAGGCCATTTTTGGCCCGGAATTCTTTTTCCACCAGCCCCACGGGGCTTTCCAGGGCCACCACATCGCGGATGCCCTTCGCCATACCGGCCACCCGCGCCTCATCCAGCAACAGCCTATCCAGCATCACGTCGGGTATTTTCCCCTTCGCGCTTTCCAGGTCCTGGGCATTGGCCGCCAAAACCTCGCCACAATGGGCTTCCAGAGCGTCTGCCATGGCAAGCAGGGCCGCTTTCTGGGCGGTTTCCTCCATGCGGGCATAGGCATATTTGGCCTCTTTGGCGGCATTTAGCACATCCTGCACGCTCTTCACGCCGTGCCACCCTCTTTCTTAAACGCAAAACGGGTGCCCACCGGGCGGCCAGCCACCACCTCATACAAACATTCGGGGTTCTGCCCGCTGGTTATCACCATATCGATGCCCACCGTTTCCAGCATCTTGGCCGCGCGCAGCTTGGTGGCCATGCCCCCGGTGGCAAACTGGCTGGCACTGCCCCCCGCGTGCTGCATCAT
>CAYYLW010000208.1:0-3571 GCA_964472465.1 uncultured Oscillospiraceae bacterium
GGCTGAACGTGGCCCAGGCCAAGCGCGCCGGCCTGCTGCATGATTTGGGCAAGGCCCTAGACCATGAAATTGAGGGCAGCCACGTGCAAATTGGCGTGGAGATTGCCAAGAAATACAAGGAAAACCCGGCGGTGATTCACGCCATTGAGGCCCATCACGGCGACGTGGAGCCCAAAACCCCGCTGGCCTTTATTGTGATGGCCGCCGACGCCATTTCTGCCGCCCGCCCCGGCGCGCGGCGCGAAAATTTGGAAAGCTACATCAAGCGCCTGGAAACCCTGGAGGAAATTGCCAAGGGCTTTGCCGGGGTGGAGAGTAGCTTCGCCATCCAAGCGGGCCGTGAGGTGCGCATCATGGTGAAGCCGGACCAAATCAGCGATGACGCCCTGGTGATTTTGGCGCACGACATCAGCCAGAAGATTGAGAACGATTTGGATTATCCGGGCCAGATTAAGGTGAACGTGGTGCGCGAGAGCCGTGCCATTGACTATGCCAAGTAACATACACAGGAAGTTTTAGGCACCAGATGATTTGCGGGTGAGCCGGGAAAGCCCTTTGCGGCTGCCGCCATATGCATTTCCGGCTGCCTGCGCCGGGCGCCAAAAGCGCCCGGCTGTTTTCTTCCCAAAGGCAGCCGTGCAAAACAGGGGGATATTTTTTGAATTTTTTATGCATTGGTGACGTGGTGGGGGACGCCGGGCTGGATTTTTTTTGCGAGGCACTGCCACGCCTAAAGCAAGACCTGGCTGCCGATTTTGTGGTGGTGAACGGGGAAAACAGCGACACCGCCGGGGTGGGGCTTTCCCGCAGTAGCGCCGAGGCGCTGCTGCAATATGCCGATGTGGTGACCACCGGAAACCACTGCTACCGCCGCGCCGGGGAGGATTTGTACACCGAGGAGCCCCGCCTGTTGCACCCCGCCAACTACCCCTACACCGAGGCCCAGGCGGGCCGCTGCCTTACCGACATGGGCCGCCACGGCACGGTTTGCGTGCTAAACCTGGCGGGCCTGGCCTTTATGGAACCGCTCGACAGCCCCTTCCAGCGGGCTGATGCCCTGTTAAAGGGCCTGGATGCGCGCTATGTGCTGGTGGATTTCCACGCCGAGAGCACCTCGGAAAAAAAGGCCCTGGCCTATTACCTGGATGGCCGGGCCGGGGCGGTGTTTGGCACCCACACCCATGTGCAAACGGCTGACGAGCAAATTTTGCCCGGCGGCACCGGCTATATCAGTGATTTGGGGATGACTGGGCCCCTGAACAGCGTGATTGGCGTGCGGCCCGAGCAGGCCGTGAAAAAGCAAAAAGACCATGTGCCCGTGCAGTTCACGGTGGCCGAGGGCCCCATGATGCTGAACGGCGCGCTGTTCACCCTATGCGACAAAACCGGGCGCTGCCTTAAAGTGCAGCGGGTGGATTGGCGTGGCCCTGCCTGACGGCCAGCCTAACCCTCCACGCCAGGGCCCTGGGGCGCTTTTGACGCCCCGGCCACTTTATAATACAGAAGCACAGTGTGCGGCCAGCGGGGGCAAAACCCCTGCCGCCGTGCGCCTTTGGGAAAGGATTCTATGACGACACAAGAGGAAATCAAACGGCGCAGAACCTTCGCCATCATCAGCCACCCGGACGCCGGCAAAACCACCCTTACGGAAAAACTGCTGCTGTACGGGGGCGCCATTCAGCAGGCCGGCAGTGTGAAGGGGCAAAAAAACACCCGCCACGCGGTATCGGACTGGATGGAGATTGAAAAACAGCGCGGCATCTCGGTTACCAGCAGCGTGCTACAGTTCGAGTATGCGGGGCACTGCGTGAATATTTTGGACACCCCCGGCCACCAGGACTTCAGCGAGGACACCTACCGTACCCTGATGGCGGCCGACGCCGCCGTGATGGTGATTGACGCCGCCAAAGGCGTGGAGACTCAAACCAAAAAACTCTTCAAGGTCTGTGTGATGCGGGGCATTCCCATCTTCACCTTCATCAATAAGATGGACCGCGAGGCAAAGCCCCCCCTGGATTTGCTGACGGACATTGAAGAGGTGCTGGGCATTGATACCTACGCCATGAACTGGCCCATTGGCAGCGGCAAGGCGTTCCAGGGCGTGTTCAACCGCCAAAGCAGCCAGATATTGGCCTTTGAGGCGGTGCTGCGCGGGGCCACCAAGGCCAAGGCGGTACAGGCCGCCTTGGGCAGCGGCGGGGTAGACCAGCTGATTGGCGCAGACGCCCACGCCGTGCTGTGCGAGGATATTGAACTGCTGGACGGCGCGGGCAGCGAATACGACGAGACCGCCGTGCACAGCGGCCAGCTCACCCCGGTATTCTTTGGCTCGGCCCTCACCAATTTTGGGGTAGAGCCTTTCCTGGAAGCCTTTTTGCGGCTTTCCCCGCCCCCCCTGCCCCGGCATTCCTCGGCGGGGGAAATACGCCCCGAATCGCCCGATTTTTCGGCCTTTGTCTTTAAAATCCAGGCCAATATGAACCGCGCCCACCGGGACCGCATCGCGTTTATGCGGGTGTGCAGCGGGAAATTTGAAAAGGGCATGGAGGTGCGGCACGAACAGGCCGGCAAGATGGTGCGCATCGCCCAGCCCCAGCAGATGATGGCCGAGGAGCGCGAGATTGTGGAGGAGGCCTACGCCGGGGACATCCTGGGCGTGTTCGACCCCGGCATCTTCTCCATAGGCGATACGCTGAACGGCGGCAAGGAACGCTTCACCTTCGATGGCATCCCCACCTTTGCGCCGGAATATTTCTCTCTGGTGCGCCAGAAAGATACCATGAAGCGCAAGCAATTCGTGAAGGGCATTGAGCAAATTGCCCAGGAGGGCGCCATCCAAATTTTCCGCCAATTGGGGGGAGGGATGGAGGAGATTATTGTAGGGGCCGTGGGGGCCTTGCAGTTTGAGGTGCTGGAATACCGCCTAAAGAACGAATATGGGGTGGAAATCCGCCTAGAGCGCATGCCCTACAGCCATATCCGCTGGATAGAAAAAAGCGAGGTGGACATTGTACGGCTGGATTTGACCAGCGACTCCAAGCGTGCCGAGGACATGCACGGGCGGCAGCTTCTGCTCTTCACCAGCTACTGGAACATCGGCTGGGCCGAAGAGCACAACAAAGGGTTGGTGCTCTCGGAGTTTGGGCGCGGCGGCGGGCTGTAAAGGCACACTTTCACCCTGAAGGGCACCGGCGGCGTGAAGGCGCTTTTAAACGTTTGGCATACACTTCTTTTTGAAACAATGAGGAAGAGAAAATGAAAAACGCCATTTTTGTCTATAACCCCCACACCGGGGGTGGCAAACTGAAAAACAGCTTTTTCCCCATTCTACAAACCCTGGGCGAAGCGGGCTATGAGGTGACGGTGCACCCCACCCAGGGCCCCGGCGACGCACGCGAAACTGCCGCCACCAGGGGCTGCGACTACGACCTGCTGGTGTGCTGCGGGGGCGACGGCACCCTGAACGAAACCATAGGCGGGCTGGTGCATTGCGAGGAGCCCCCTCTTTTGGGCTATATCCCCGGCGGCACCACCAACGACTATGCCACCAGCCTGGGCCTGCCCAAAAACA
>CAYYLW010000209.1:0-3559 GCA_964472465.1 uncultured Oscillospiraceae bacterium
GCCCTCGGCGATGTTCGGCAGGGCAAAGGTGCCCCAGCGGAAGCCTTCGGGGGTTTGGTTCTTAATTTCGTTGGGCAGCCAAGAACCGTTCAGGTACATAGCCACGCTGCTGTCGGCGATGTTGTTCTGGCCAGCGGGGTACACGTTGCCGGCGGCGCGGGGGTCAATGTAACCATTGTCCACCAGCTCTTGAATCACTTCGGCGGCTTTCAGCACTGCCTCGTTGGTGAAGTCGCCCCCGGCAATGGCGGTAGCGGCATCACTGCCAGCCACACGGTCCACAATATAGCCAAAGAAAGCGGCCATGTAGGCATCGTCCACGGTGAGGGGGATAAAGCCAGCGCCCTTGAGGGCTTCGCAAGCGGCCATGAACTCTTCCCAGGTGGTGGGAACAGCGGTGATGCCCGCTTTGTCAAACGCGTCTTTGTTGTACATCATCAAGAAAGTGGAGGGCTGGTAGGGAACGCTTTTCAGGCTGCCGCCGCCAAGATCGGTGGCCAGGGTGATCAGCGTTTCATTCTGGGCGCCCTTCAGGGGGGAGGCATCGTACATGGCCTGAATGTCCATCAGGTAGTCGCCCCAGGTGGAGTTCACGCGCTCGATGTCCTCGTCGAAAATGTCGATGGTCTCGCCGGCGTCCAGGGCCGGGGTGAGGGTTTTGCGGGTGTCACGGCTGCCCGCCCAGTTCACTTCTACCTCAACACCGGTCTCATCGGTAAAAGCCTGGATAGCCTGGGCCAGAACCACGCCCTGGGGCTCAGTCTCTGCCCACATGGGCCAGTACACCAGGGTTGCACCCTCTTCAATTTCGCCTGCGGTAGCAGCCGGGGCGCTTGTGGCGCCAGACGAAGCGGCAGGCGCCGCGGAAGAAGCGGCCGGCGCAGAAGAAGATGCGCCACCGCCACAGGCGGCCAGCATGGCCACCAGAGCCAGGGCCATCAGTACACTCAAAACTTTTTTCATAAACGTACCTCCTCGGTTAAAATGGTTGTTTCGTCCGCCAGGGCTTTTACCCAAAACAGTGGCTGATAAGCCCGGTGGACGTTTTCCCGTATTCAGGTGGGCCACAGGCCCCGTTTTTGCCGCGCCGCACTTTTTTCACCTTGCCACGCTACGGCATCACTTACTACTAAGGTATACCAAATCGTCCTGTGAATCAAGCGGCTTCATTGCTGCATTTTTTATATATATTGGTGTTTTGTGCACAATTACTATTAAGCTGAAATCATTTTGTCATTTTTAATGCATAGTTTACACAAAATACCCTCTTATTTTTATACACTTTGGTGAGTTATTGATTATATGTCGCAGATACAATATATTTACAACTCAAAAGCACCTTATTTTATCCTTATATATAATACTCATAACTCTCGTTCTTTTGTGTTTTATGTTTTTTATTTTTCCAAACTCTTGCAGATAGCGCCCGGATGGCAGTATAATCAAATTGTGAATTGCTTTATCTATATTGTGTTTGATGACAAATTTGTAAAATAAACCGGGCCATTTGTTCTTTTGTACCGCCCCGGCAAACCAAAAGGGAGGAGCCCCCAAGCGTGAGCAACAACCGTTTTGATTTACAAAAGCAGCCGGAGGGCCTGGCTTCTTCCCAACTTTTATACGTCACCACGTCTCGTTTTGATACTGACTGGCACAGCACCATGCACACCCACGCCTGCACGGAGCTATTCTACTGCGTGCGCGGCATTGGGGAATTTGTGATTGAAAACGAGCGCCAGGCCGTGGGCGGTGACGACATGGTGATTGTGAACGCCAATGTGAAACACACCGAATCCAGCTATAATTCAAACCCCTTAGAGTATATTGTACTGGGGGTAGACGGCCTGGATTTCCATTTTGGAGACACAGGCGGCACCTACCGGGTCATCAACTGCCGGGATAACCAGCGCGACGTGCGCTTCTGCCTGGAACTGCTTTTAAAGGAGGCCCAACAAAAGGAGACGCACCACGAACTGGTGTGCCAGCATCTGCTACAGGTGCTGTTCATCCACCTGCTACGGCACCATTCCATCAACATCAGCATACTGCCCCAGCAACGGGGCAGCAAGGAATGCGCCGCCGTGCGCCGCCACATAGACGAACGCTACTACGAAGCGATGAACCTGAACGACCTGGCGGAGATTGCCCATGTGAACAAATATCACCTGGTACACGCCTTCCGCAAGGAATATGGCATCACACCCATCAACTATCTCATTGAACGGCGCATCCGGGAAGGCAAGTATTTGCTGGAAAATACCGACCATTCCCTGGCGCATATCTCGCAGATATTGGGCTTTTCGTCCCCCAGTTATTTTTCCCAAAGTTTCCGCAAGCTGACGGACCAAAGCCCAATGGAATACAGAAAAGCCGCGCGGATGCGGCAGGGGGTATGAGCATGGAACAGGCAGAGAAAAAATTGGCAGAGGCGTTAAACGGGTTTGATTTCGGCGGAGAGGTGGCGGGCGCGCTGCGCTATGGGGAGGGCCATATCAACGACACCTTCTGTGTGTACACCCAGCAGCCCAGCGGGGATTGCCGCCGCTTCATCCTGCAACGCATCAACACGGTGGCTTTTAAAGACCCCGCCGGGCTGATGGAGAACATCTGCGGCGTAACCGACTATCTGCAAGACATGGTGCGCCGCGCTGGCGGCGACCCCAGCCGCGAAACCATGACGGTGCTGCGTACCAAAGAGGGGAAGAATTATTTTACCGATAGCGAAGGCGGTGCCTGGCGGGTGTACCCCTTTGTGGAGGATACCCTCTGCCTGCAAAAGGCCGAAACACCCGCGCTGTTCTACGCCTCGGCCAAGGCCTTCGGCCGTTTCCAAAACATGCTGCGGGACTACCCCGCCGCCAGCCTGCACGAGACCATTGTGAAATTCCACGACACTGAGGACCGCCTGGCCCGTTTTGAAAAAGCCCTGGCCGCCGACACGCAGGGCCGCGCGGGAGACGTGCAGGCCGAGGCCGCGTTTGTAAACGCGCGGAGGGAGGATTGCAGCGTGTGCCTGAAAGCCCTGCGCGCGGGGGAACTGCCTTTGCGCGTCACCCACAACGACACCAAGCTGAACAACGTTCTCATGGACAAAACCACCCTGGAGGGCATCTGTGTTATCGACCTAGACACCGTGATGCCTGGCCTTTCGGTGAACGATTTTGGAGATTCCATCCGGTTTGGTGCCAACCATTCTGCCGAGGATGAAAAAGACCTCTCTCTCGTAAATTTCGACCTCGCCCTCTTCGAGGTGTACACCCGTGGCTACCTGGAAGGGGCGGGGGGCACCCTCAGCGCCGCCGAAAAGAACTATCTGCCCTGGGGCGCCAAGTTGATGACCCTGGAATGCGGCATCCGTTTCCTCACCGACTATTTGGAGGGGGACCCCTACTTCCGCATCCACCGCCCCGGCCAAAACCTGGACCGTTGCCGCACCCAGTTTAAACTGGTGCAGGACATGGAGGCCGTTTTTGACAAGATGGCCGCCATTGTGAAACAGTATAGCTAAACCACCGTTCTTTCCCGTCCACAAAAAACAGAAAGGCACGCGCCCGCCTGG
>CAYYLW010000210.1:0-3522 GCA_964472465.1 uncultured Oscillospiraceae bacterium
GCGAGGTATGGCGGCTTACCGCCGTTGAAATGGCCTGGTCTTTGGGCATGGCGGCAGGGGGCATTGCCATTGCCGTGTGGGGGGGCCTTAAAAACAAGGTGTACACCATGGGGCTGATGGGCGGGCTGATGGGCCTGTTCACCTTTGTCCTGGGCATCCCGCTCCCCTTTGTTGTCTATGTGGGCATCATGGCCATTTTTGGTTGCACCATGCCCATGTTCAGCACCCCGGCCATGGTGCTGCTGCAAGAACGGGTAGACCCCGCCTACATCGGGCGCATCTTTGGCATCATGACCATGATCAACACCGGGGCCATGCCACTGGGCATGCTGGTGTTTGGCCCCCTGGCAGACCTGTTCCCCATTGAATGGACCCTGCTTGCCACCGGGGCGGGGCTTATGGCCATCAGCCTGGTGCTGGTGAAAAACCGCCCCTTGGTGGCCGCGGGCCTGCCCAAAAGCGCCACCGAGGGCTAGGCCCCACCCTTATGGAGCCTTACCACACAGGAAAGAGGTGCCCACGCCTTGGAAACCAAAACACAGTCCCCGTTTATTTGGTTTTTTCCCCTCACCATGTTACTGGTGCAACTGCTTCCTTTGCCGGCCTGCCTTCTGCTGGGGGCTGTTTTGGCGCTGGCCGCCCTGCCCGCCCGCCGCGCGCGCGGCCTTCTGCTGCTGTGTGGGTTTGCGGCGCTGGGGCATGTTGCCTGGTTCTATTTTTCCAACATCTTTTTGGCAAATTTCTGGCTTCTCAGCGAGGCGGCCGCTATTTGGGGGCGTTTTGGCCTGCTGGGCTATATCGCACTGTTTGCCCTGTGGCAGCTAAGCGCCCCGGCCAAGCAAAACCTTTTGCACCCCGGCAACCCCAAGGCTGAAATACGCTTTCCCCTTGTGTGGAAAGGCCACCCAGAGCCCATATGGCGCTTTGTTTTGATTTTTTGCGCCGCCTGCCTGGCCGGGTTTGTTCTGCTTATACTCTGGCGCCAGCCCCGGGGCCAAGCGCTGGCCGCCGGGCTGCTGTTCACCCTGGTGAACGCCACGCTGGAAGAGCTGCTCTGGCGTGGTTTCCTCCTCTCCCGGGCACTGGATTTCGCACCGGAGTCCCTCGCCCTTGCCGCCACCTCGCTGGCCTTTGGCTTCTACCACCTCTCCTTGGGCTACCCTTTGCCCCTGTGCCTGCTGTTTGCCGTGGGCGGTTTCTATTTTGGTGGGGCCGCCCTGCGCAGCCGGGGGCTGGTGGCCCCCTGGCTGATGCATCTGGCGGTGAACCTGCTCATGGTGGCCGCGGGCATGCTGCCCTAGCGCATATACACTGTGTTTGGAAGATGCTACACGCGGCGGAAACACCGCGTCAACACAGAAAAGGCGCGCCTGCTGTTTTGGCAGGCGCGCCTTTTGGCTGTTTGAAACAGTGCATCCCTTGTTACAGTTCTATCCAGTGTACCTTATGCCCGGTGCTCTCCACCAGCTTTACCAGCGTTTCGGGGGCCATGAACACCGTGGCGGTGTTATCGGCCGGGTGCACCCCCACCCGTGGCTGGGCCAGTAGGTCTTTATCCAGATACACCTGCACGGCGGCGTCCCGGTCAAAAAAAGCGCCCAGTGGGCTAACCGCCCCCTGCTGTAGCCGAAGGTATTTTTGCAGCCGCTCCCCGGAGGCAAAGCTCAAACGGTCGCCCAGGGCCTCCCCCAGTTTTTTTAGGTCCACGGGCTTATCGCCGCATACCGTTACCAAATAATGCCGCTTGCCCTTCTGGCTATCGCGCAAAAAGAGGTTTTTGCCCACCAGCCCCTTTTGTGATATGCCAAAGTTCTCAATGTCCTCCATGGTATGGGCGGCCGGATGCTCCATCAGTTCGTATGCGGCGCCTTGGCTGTCCATCCAGGCCAAAATTTCTTCACGGTTGTCCATTGCCCTGTCTCCTTTTCCAAAAAATGCCACCCTGGCCAAGCGCTTGCCAAAAACCGGCAAGGCCCACGCAGGGTGGCATCGTTGGTTTCGTGGCTACATCCGGCCCTTGTATTGTACCACATTCCGCCGCCGGGCAACACCACACAGAGAAAAACCGCCTATTCTTTATGGAATATTTTTCCCAGCAGGCCCTCGGCCCCTTCTACCAGGCCCGAAATGCCCTCTTTGCCGCCGCTCAGCTTGGCTTTCACCGCCTCAGCCACCGCCTCTAGCTGCTCTTTGGGCAACTGCAAATGGGTGGCCCCTTCCAGCGCTTTCACAGGGTCCTGTTTGAATTTTTCCGCAAACTCGGGGTCATGGGTAATCTTCTCCACCACTTCTTCTACCTTTTTCATCAAATCCATTGTTCTGCCTCCCTGGCCATAGTTGGTTTTCCGTGCTTGTATTATACCCCGCAAGGCCCCCCGTCGCAAATGGGCCGCCCTTCTTCTTATGGCGCATTTTATATGTTACAGCACACATTTTGTGAATTTTGCGCTCTCCCTCGCCAAAACGGCTTTTGTGGACTATGGCACCTGTTTTTGGCGCTGGCACCCGCAGGGAAACACCGGCCACACACAAAACCAGCCGCCCAATTGCAGGCGGCTGGTTTTTCTTTTTCTATTGATGCAAGGAGTATTTTATACCCCGCTGGCCGCCACGGCGCAGGCCACGGTGGCCCCCACCATGGGGTTGTTGCCCATGCCGATGAGGCCCATCATCTCCACGTGGGCAGGCACGCTGGACGAACCCGCAAACTGCGCGTCGCCATGCATACGGCCCATGCTGTCGGTTAGGCCATAGCTGGCCGGGCCGGCGCCCATGTTGTCTGGGTGCAGGGTGCGGCCTGTGCCGCCGCCCGAAGCCACCGAGAAATATTTGGCGCCTGTCTCGTTGCTCCACTTTTTGTAGGTGCCGGCCACCAGATGCTGGAAGCGGGTGGGGTTTGTGCTGTTGCCGGTGATGCTTACCTGCACGCCCTCGTGCTTCATGATGGCAACACCCTCCAGCACGTCGTCGGCGCCGTAGCATTTCACGGCGGCGCGCTCGCCCTTGGAGAAGGCCTTCTCCTCCAGAATTTTCAATTCACCGGTTTCAAAAATGTACTGGGTTTCCACATAGGTGAAGCCGTTGATGCGGCTGATGATGTAGGCCGCGTCTTTGCCCAAACCGTTTAGAATAACGCGCAGGGCACGGCCACGGGCCTTGTTGGCGGTTTTGGCAATGCCAATGGCGCCCTCGGCGGCGGCAAAACTCTCGTGCCCGGCCAAGAAGGCAAAGCACTCGGTCTCATCACGCAGCAGCATAGCGCCCAGGTTACCATGGCCCAGGCCCACGCGGCGTTGCTCGGCCACACTGCCGGGAATGGTGAAAGCCTCCAGGCCCTCGCCAATGGCGGCGGCGCATTCCGCGGCACTTTTTAGGCCACGTTTCACGGCCAGGGCGGTGCCCAGCGTGTAGGCCCACACGGCGTTATCAAAGCAGATATTCTGCACGCCACGCACAATGGCATCCACATCGATGCCCTTGGCCAGCAGCATGTCACGGCACTCGTCCAGGGAAGCGAGGCCG
>CAYYLW010000211.1:0-3506 GCA_964472465.1 uncultured Oscillospiraceae bacterium
CCGGTGGCCTCCTCCAGCACCACGCTGTTTACCACCACGGGCATCGTCTCGCCGCTCACCTCGGGAAAGGTGATTTCCAGCTTTTTTCCCTCGCTGAATTTTTCCGCATCTTTTGACGATACCACAGTGAAAAATTGCCACTGATAATCGGTTACAATATGCCCGGCCACCGAGGAATCGAAATAGCTGGGCGTCTCCTGCATGGCGGCTTGCATCTGCTTTGGGGGCATGGCGGCCAGCTCCTCATAGCTTTTGGGGATGCGGTCCTGCCTGCCGGCGGGCACAAAATAGCCCGTTTCGGTGGCCGTAAGGCTGCCGGAGGGGGCAGCCTGCCCTTCCAGTGCGGCCTTTTGCTCGCCCAGTGCGGCAATACGGGGGGCAAAGTCCGGCGTTTCCCCCGTGGCCACCTGCATACGGTTTTCGGCCAGGGCCATGGCTTCTTTGGGCGCGCCAATCTCACCATAGTCCCCGGTTTCCAGCACCTGCAAATACTCCATCAGGCCCTCTTCTATCTGGCGCAAAAACACGTCCACGTTCCCCCCGGCGGCCACGGCGGCCTGGGCTGCTTCCAAGGCGGCAAGCTCCCCTTCCACCTTTTCCAGCGAAGCCTTGGCAGCGGCCCCCGCCTCACTGCCATATACCAGGGCTACCTCGCCCCCAGCCGACACCCGCTGCCCCGCAGGCACGGTGTAGTACATCACCCCGCCGCCATACAGGGGCACGCTGTTTAAAGAGACAAACCCCTCCACCGAAAGGGAGTCGGTCATCACCTCTTGCAAAACCGTACCCGTGCGCATACGGGGCATTAAAATGATAACCACCTGCACCAAAATGTAAAGCAGCGGTAGCAATATCAGTAACCACAAAAGCCAGCGCAGCCGCCGCAGGGTTTTGCCGCGGGGCACCTCTTCCTGCGGGCCGCTAACCGGCTGAGGCCGGGGCGTTTTTTTCTTTTCTCCCATCCCAAAAGCCATTGCGTAGCCGTCTCCTTGTTCTATAAAGCCGAGCGGATGTGCTCGCCCATATCTAATCAGTGTGTTGCGGTATTGGATGTATCGACCCTTTACTGTTGTAAAATTGCTATAAAGGCAAATAAAAACCAGCTACCCCGCGGCCAGGGGCCGGGTGTTCCGCAGCGTGGCTGCCTACGCAGGTATGCAACGCATCCACGCGGAGGAATGCACGGACGCTGGCCGCCTTGAGTGAGCCAGCAGAAAAGCAGGCCAAGATATAAGGCAGATGTAGAACTAGCCGCCCACTACCCCTGCACGCCGCAAGCACACCCCGGCAAAAAAGCCTGCACCGCCAGTTCCGCCTCCCGCAACACATCCGCTGTATCCACCGCCAGCCAGCGCAGGTAAGGCCGGTGGCCAAACCAGGTGAGCTGGCGTTTTGCGTAACGCCGCGTGGCCTGCTTTAATGCGCTTACGCAGTCTTCCAGGCTTTTCTCCCCCAAAAACAGGGGAAAAAACTCCTTGTAGCCAATGGCCTGGGCGGCGGTTTTGTAAACTTCCCGGTTTTTAAAAACCTCTTCCGCCTCATAGAGTAACCCCGAGGCCAACATTGCCTCTACCCTGGCTTCAATGCGGCGGTATAGCATCTGTCTGTCATCATAGCACAAACCCAGCGCCAGCGCATCATAAACACTGTCGTTTGCGCACCGTGCCGCATTGCGCTGGGCCAGGGTGGTGCCGGTGGCTTCGCTTAAGGCCAGGGCACGTACAATCCGCTTACCGTTGGCCGGGTGCAGGCGTGCGGCCGTCTCCGGGTCCAGCACGGCCAAGCGCTCCAACAAGGCCGCGCCCCCTTGGTTTTTGAGTTCCTCTTCCAGTTTCGCTATCTCTGTAGCATCGGCATTTTCATCTGTAAAGCTTATTCCTTTTACAAGGCTGTCGATGTACAAGCCCGTACCGCCGCATACAACAGGTAATTTCCCTTTTTCCGCTATTTTTTGTATTACCATGCCGGCTAGTTCCACATAATCCGCCACCGAAAAGGCCTGCCGGGGGGAAAGGCAGGCCACCAAGTGCCGGGGGATGTCGGCAAAATCGGCGGCGCTGGGGGCCGCCGTACCGATGGGCAGTCCCTTATAAATCTGCATGGAATCGGCCCCCACCAATTCGCCGCCAAATTTACGGCAAAGGGCAAAGGCCAGGTCAGTTTTTCCCGTGGCGGTTGGGCCGCACACCACCACAATTTTTGTTTTATTAGCCCAGCCTTCCAAACTGCTTTTCCAGCTCCTTACGTGTAATTTCCAGTACCACCGGGCGGCCATGAGGGCAAAATGGGGGCACGGCCCCGGCAACTATTTGCCCCGCCAGATGTAAAAGCTGCCCCGGCTGGGTTTTTTCGCCGCCCTTCATGGCGGCGCGGCAGGCCATGGAGTGCAGCACCCACTCGGTTTTTTGGTCGCTGATGTGGCGGGCGCCGGAGGCAAGGCCTCTGGCCACCTCCGCTATCAGGCCCTCCACATCGGTATGGGCTATATCGGCGGGTATGGCGCGCACCATCACCCCGCCCGCGCCAAAATCCTCCAGTTCAATACCACTCTCGGCCAAAACCTCTCCGTTTTCCAAAAGGGCCTCTTTTTCGGTGGCCGTAAGGTGCACGGCCACCGGCGTTAAAAGCTGCTGTGCGCCGGCGCTTTGCCGCCCGGCAGCCAGTTTTTCATACAAAATACGCTCATGCGCGGCATGTTTGTCTATCACATACAGGGTTTGGTCGCTCTGGGCCAGTATGTAGGTGGCAAACACCTCACCCACATAGCAAAGCGGCTCGGCTGCGGGTTTTTCCGCCGCCGCAGAGGGAGCCAAATTTCGGGCAACCGGCACATTCTCGGCGCAGAACGGGGGTTTCGCAGTACCCATAACCGCACCTTGGGCATCGCTTTGCCCCTGCCCCCCAGCCGAAACGTGCCCTTTTTCCAAACCCACAGAAAACTCCTCTGCAAAACCACCCCCCGCAGATATCGGGGAAATGAGCGGCATAAGGTTTGCACTGCCCGGCGTCTCCTCTGCCTCGGGCAAAATATCCAGCCGCCACTCCCCTGGGCGCCGGGTTTGTGCGGGGCCCCCGTTGGGTGCCTGCACCTTGGTTTGATAGGGTATAACCCCTTCGTCAGAGGCCAAGGCCCCAAAGGCCGCCAAGGGTTCAGGCTGCAGGGCTTTGGGCAATTCCCCGCGCCCTGGGCTTTGGGCGGGCCGCTGCTGTGGCAAAATGGGCTTATGTAAAACTGTTTCCACTACGCCCCCAGCTATTTTTTGGCCGCCACTGCCCCCCAATTGCAAAACACCGTGCTGGCTCTCGCCCTCTGTAAGGGCCGCCTTCACCGCATGATACACAGCGGCAAAAACCTCGCTTTCGGCGGCAAAGCGCACCTCAGTTTTGGCGGGGTGCACGTTCACATCCACAAGTTCGGGCGGCATGGTTAAAAACAGCACCCCGCCTGGGAAGCGCCCCTGCATCGAGCAGCCCCGGTAGGCCTGTTCCAGCGCGGCCATCATGGT
>CAYYLW010000212.1:0-3445 GCA_964472465.1 uncultured Oscillospiraceae bacterium
CCAATCATATTCTCAAAATAGCTGTCGTAGGGGCCGCTTAACATTTCGTCTAGGATATCCCGCTGGTCGGCGCTGAATGAAAAACTGTCTGCCATCTCCCCTGCCCCTTTGCAGGTGGCTTCTATGAGGAGAACCTGGTGGTCTTTCCATTCGCCCACCGTTTCAAATTCCTCGGTTTCCTCGTTGTACACCTGCCGCTCCTCATACACTGGCTCGTTTTTTATCTCAAACTGTAGTTCCTGCATTGCCCAAAAAACTTCTTGCAGAACCGCCAAACGCGCGGCATCCAGTGTCACAACTTCCCTGCCATTTTCTGCACCCGCCGTTTTCACCGCGTATACGGCCAAGACATCGGCCAGGTTGTCCCCGCGCAGATGCCCACGGTTTTTGAAATCTAGCCGCATTTCATCATGGGGGTTTTCCTCAATGATGGTCCGCATTTTCGCGTGGTACTCGGTGGCAAGGCCGCGGATGGTTTCCTGCATCTTTGCTTTGGCTGCTTCATCCTCCCCGGCATAAAACAGGCCAAAGGGCGAAGCGATGATCGCCCCGATAACGGCCAGCGCCACGATGATGACCACCACAGGCCCACAGGCTGAGGCCAAGGAGAGAAGCGCCCGCCCCAGCGCCATACCGGCTTTCGCAAGCAGTTGGCCCGTTTTTTTGGCAAGCGTACCGGTGGCTTTTGCCGTTTGCCTGGCACGCTGGGCAGCCTGCTGAACCGCCAGCTTTTTGGCCCGGTTTTGGGCCATGGTCTTGGCCACCTTGCGGGTTTTCAGCTTCCCGGCCCGCGGCACGCCCAGGCAAGCTTTGTATGTGTTTGCTTTTGGCCGAGACCCAGCCTGCCCCATCTTTGGCAACGCGTTGCTTTTTTGTGCATCTGCCTTGGAAGAGGGGACACTGCCGGGTACCGCAGGAGGCGGCTGGTTTTGGGAAGAAAAACTTTTCAGATGGCTTGCCTTCCCAAAAGCATCTGCGCTTTGAAAGCCAGCCCTCATGTGCCGCTGGGCCTCTGGCGGAGCGGGCACCGAAGCCCGGAACACCGGGCCACATTGTGAATTGCTCAAATCATGGTTTGGCCGTATGGCCTTCGCCGCAAAGTGGACTTGGGTGTGCCGCATCTCTTGCCCCAGATGGCGGTTGTTGGGGGCAGTAAAAACGCCAGTTTCACCTATACTAGTAGAAGGCCCGGCAATATGCCGGGCCTTCTGTGCTGTGGAGAGGGTATGCCTCTGCCGCTCTTGTTGTATCACCCTGCCTGCGCGGGTTAGGGCCGGTGGCAACTTCTCTACCATCCCCACTGCCGTATGTGCGGTTTTCTTCTCAAGCGTCTCCCACTTCTGGACGGCATAGGCGCTCGGTGTTTCCCCCTCGGCTTGGCCCTCTGCGCCGGGCTGCCGGGCCGCAGCCTGGGTGGCATAGTGGCTGGCCAGAATATCGTGGGCATTTTTCACCATACCGCACTGCCGCCCGCTCTCCTTGGGAGTGTCCATTTTAGGTTTTGTCTTCAGTTCCAGTCTATTTTCCTCCTTTTTCATGGTTTTGAATTATGGGATGCTGTATAATATAAGCAGCCATTTGTCATCAGAAATGCCGATAAGACTGGTTTGGCCTTGGGTAAAATTACTGTGTAAAGGGGGGCAGGGCATGGAGCGTTCTTATATCGCAATAGACCTCAAATCTTTCTATGCCTCGGTGGAGTGCATTGAGCGCGGCCTTGACCCCATGACCACAAACCTGGTGGTGGCGGACAAAAGCCGAACCGAAAAAACCATCTGCCTTGCGGTTTCCCCGTCCTTAAAAGCCTACGGCGTTTCGGGCCGGGCGCGCTTGTTTGAGGTTGTTCAGTGCGTGAAACAAGTGAACGCCCAGCGCAGGCGCAATGCGCCGGGCGGAGATTTCACGGGTGAATCTTACGACGATACCGAGGTAAAAGCCACGCCGGGTTTGGCCCTAGGCTATATTGCCGCGCCACCCCGGATGAAGCTGTATATGGAGTACAGCACCCGGATATACAGCCTCTATCTGAAATATGTTGCGCCGGAAGATATTCACATCTATTCCATTGATGAGGTTTTTATTGACGCAACAAGCTACCTGGCGCTGAACAAACTAACGGCCTATGAGTTTGCCAAGAAGATGATTTTGGATGTGCTGCACACCACCGGCATCACCGCCACGGCGGGCATTGGCACAAACCTGTATTTGTGCAAAATAGCCATGGACATCATGGCAAAGCGCACCGCCCCCGATAAGGACGGTGTGCGAATTGCATACCTTGATGAAATGACCTACCGGCGCGAGCTTTGGGAACACCAGCCCCTCACCGATTTCTGGCGGGTGGGCAGGGGATATGCCAAAAAGCTGGAAGCCGCCGGGCTGCAAACCATGGGCGATGTGGCGCGGTGTTCTCTTGGCAGCAAGCGCGAATACCACAGCGAAGATTTGCTGTATGAACTGTTTGGCATCAATGCCGAACTGCTGATTGACCATGCCTGGGGCTGGGAGCCTTGCACAATAGCCGATATAAAGGCCTATAAGCCCAGCAACCACAGCGTGGGTTCCGGCCAGGTGCTGCAATCTCCCTATAGCTTTGAAAAAGCCCGGCTCATTGTTCACGAAATGGTGAATTTACTGGTGCTGGATTTGGTGGACAAGGGCCTTATGACAAACCAGGTGGTACTGACGGTTGGGTATGATATTGAGAGCCTTACAAGGCCGGAGATAGCCCGCCAATACAAAGGCCCCGTTACAACCGACCATTATGGCCGAAAGGTTCCAAAACACGCCCATGGAACGGAGAGTTTAAGCAAGCCGACTTCCTCCACTAAGCTAATTACCAAGGCGGTGCTGGAACTGTTTGACCGCATTGTAGACCCGAGGCTGCTTGTGCGGCGGGTAAACCTGGTGGCAACGAATGTGGTGGATGAAAACACAGCAGAGGCCCTGGATGCTGTTGAACAGCTTGACCTTTTTTCAAGCGCAGAGGAAAAACAGGAAATGGCCGCTGCACTTGCCAAGGAACGCAAAATGCAGCAAGCCATTGTGGAACTTCAAAGACGTTACGGCAAAAACGCCGTTATAAAGGCGATGAGCCTGGAGGATGGCGCCACGACTTTGGAGCGGAACAAGCAGATAGGGGGGCACAAAGCATGAGCGGAAAATATGACGATATCATGGAGCTGCCGCACCCTGTATCTGCCACCCGCCCGCAGATGTCCCTATCGGACCGCGCCGCGCAGTTTGCCCCCTTTGCGGCGCTTACCGGGCATGATGCCGCGGTGCGGGAAACGGCAAGACTAACGCAGAGCAAGGCAGAACCTGGCGAAGATGCCATAGCGTTGCTGAACGAGCAGCTTTATTTGATTCAGCAGCGGATAGAAGAAAGGCCTGTGGTGACCATTACCTACTATCTGCCGGACGCAAAGAAAACAGGCGGCGCCTA
>CAYYLW010000213.1:0-3418 GCA_964472465.1 uncultured Oscillospiraceae bacterium
GGAAGCGCTGCTTCACCATGCGGTCCTCCAGCGAGTGGAAGGTGATGACCGCCAAGCGCCCGCCGGGTTTTAGGAGCCCAAAGATGGTGTCTAAACCTTCACTCAACGCGTCCATCTCGCCGTTTACCGCGATGCGCAGCGCCTGGAAACTTTTCCGCGCCGGGTGTTTGGCCTTCCGCCGCACCGCCGGGGGTAGCCCCGCCAGCACCACCTCGGCCAGGCGGCCCGTTGTGTCAATGGGCGCCTTCTCCCGTTCGGCCACCAGCTTGCCCGCCACGCTCCACGCGTGTGTCTCCTCGCCATACTCCCGCAGGATGCGGGCCAGTTCCTCCCGGCTCAGGTGGTTCACCAAATCGGTGGCCGTGGGGCCCTCCTGGCTCATTCGCATATCCAGGGGCGCGTCTTGGTGGTAGGAAAAGCCCCGCTGGGCGCTATCTAGCTGGTGGGAGGAAACCCCCAGGTCCAGCAAAGCGCCATCCAGCGGCGGCGCCCCCGCCTCTGCCAGCAGCCCCGCCGCACTGCGGAAATTGCCCTGCAACACGCTGGCGGGCAGGCCTTCCAGCGCCTTGGTGGCCGCCTGCACCGCGTCTGGGTCTTGGTCCAGCGCATACAGGTGGCCGCCTTGCAGCTTTTGGGCAATGGCGCGGCTATGCCCGCCGCCACCCGCCGTGCCGTCCAGGTAGATGCCCCCTGGCTGTATGGCCAGCGCGCTTAGGCATTCTGCCAGCAGCACCGAGATATGCTCAAATTCCGTTTCCATTAAAAGCCCAATTCCTCCATTGCCGCTTCCATGCTGTCGCTATCGAAGCTGCCGCTCTCGGCCTCCCAGGCCGCGGCATCCCAAATTTCAGCATAGCGGCCCACGCCGATGACCACCACGTCCTTATCCAGGGCGGCGGCGGTGCGCAAAGGGGGCGGTATCAGCACCCGGCCTTGCTTGTCTGGTTTTACCTCGCCCGCGCCGGAGTACATCTGCCGTTTTAACTTGCGGCTTTTCACCAGGCTTTTTTCTTCAAAAATGGCCGCCACGGCCTCCCACTCTTTGCTGGGAAAGGCCACCAAACAGCCGTCTAGCCAGCGGGTTACCCAAAAGCTCTCGCCCATCTCTTCGCGCAGTTTGGCCGGGAAATTCAGGCGGCCCTTGTCGTCCAGCGCACAGTTATACTCGCCATACAACAAGCCGCCCACCCCCTTCGCCTTTGGCCGTATGGAAAAAGATGAGTTTCCCCACTTTTCCCCACTTTCACCCACTTGCATATCATTATACAGATGAAACCAAAAAAAGCAAGCCGAAAAAAGGCGCAAGGTGGCCCCTGCGCCTTTTTTCGGCTTTTATATTTTATATGTATTATCGATATTTTTTGTTTTTGTTTTCTTTTTGCCTTCCCTGGTGGGGAAAAAATGCACCATTTTCGTATTTATTTCGATGAATTGGAAACTTTTTGTCATCCATCGGCGGGTGGCCGATATGGTATGATGGACACAAATCAACAGCAGGGGAGAGATTTTACATGAAGCGAATTTTTCTATGTTGTTTGGCCCTCATATGTACCGTTTTGTTGCTGGCCGGTTGCGGCGGCAGCAGCAAGCAGGAGGTTGCCCCGGCCCCGGCTGCCTCCACCGCCGCCGTCGCGCCCGAACCGGCGGAATACCAGGATACGGGGGCGGGCACGCAGAACTCGCCCAGCATGCAAATCCCCGCCGACGGGCGAAAGGTGATTATGACCGCCCAGCTAAGCGTGGAAACGCAACGTTTTTCCGCCACCTGCCAAAACATAGAGAGTATCCTGGCCGCTTGCAACGGCTATATCAGCGCCTCGCAAATCTATGAGGACTCCTCTTCTGGTTTACAGGGCGCCTCTTTCACCCTCCGGGTTCCCGCAGAGCAGTACAGCCGTTTTCTCAGCGAACTGGGCGAGGCGGAATACATCCTAAGCCGCAGTGAAAACAGCGAGGATGTAACCAGCGTTTACGTGGACCTAGAAGCCCGTTTGAAAAGCCTGCGTACCCAGGAAACCCGGCTTTTGGAACTGATGGCAGAGACCACCAAGCTGAGCGACATGATTGCCCTGGAAGACAAGCTGACCGAGGTACAGTACGAAATAGAGAGCATCACCTCGCAAAAAAACACCTATGACCAACTGATTAGCTATTCTACGGTGAATATTGAGCTGCGGGAAGTGGCTGCGTTGAGCCCCGAAAAAGCAGACAGTTACGGCCAACGCCTAGGGCAGGCCTTTGCCGATGGCTGGACGAACTTCGTGGGGGTGTTACAAGACGGCAGCATTCTGCTGGCCTATGCCCTGCCCGCCCTGCTGGTGCTGCTGCTACTTGGCGTGTTGGTGCTGGTGCCCCTGCTGCTTGCCTCCGCCCGCAGAAAGAAAAAAAGGGCCGCCCAAAAGCCCGAGCCGCCCACGCCGCCCCCTGCTCTATAGCCACATAGGAAAAAAACAAGGCCCGCCTGTGTAAGGCGGGCCTTGTTTTTCTATGGGAACCCAGGGGCAGGTTTTTTTATCAGTTTCGGCTTCTATCCTTGTGCCGGATAGAGGTGCGCACGTTTTTCACTTCGCTCACGCTTTTGATAAGCTGGTCTTCGGCCTGGTGCAGAATATTTTCGCAGTAGTTGGTTACCGAGTTGCGCATCTCCTTGGCCCCTTGGTTGGCCACCCGCATTATCTCACCGGCGCGCTGCTCACTGGCTTTCACAATCTCCTGCTCGCTCACAATCACCTTGGCGCGTTCTTCCGCCTTGCGGATAATGCCCTCGGCCTCGCGGCGGGCGCCCTCCACAATCTCGGCGCGGTCTTGCACAATGGCCTTGGCCTGGCGAATCTCGGTGGGCATGTTGAGGCGGATATCATCGATAATATCCCGCAGTTTTTCCGCGTCCACCATCCGTTTTCCCGAAAGCGGCACCGTAAAAGCGTCCTCCAGGGTCTCGTCCATCAGGTCCAGCAAATCGTCGATATTCATGCTTTAACTCCCTTCTTCCGGGTTCTTGGGTAATGGGGGGTTGTGCCCCGCCAGCCCGGGAATCCCCAGGCGTTTGTGCAAAATGGGCTCTATTTCGGCGGGCACAAACCCGCTGAGGGAACGGCCATAGCGCGCTAACTCCCGCACGGCGCTGGAGGAGAGGAACATGTGGTTGATGTCGGTGGTAATGAACACCGTCTCCAGTTCCTCGTTCAGTTTTTTGTTGATGAGCGCCATCTGGAATTCGTATTCAAAATCCGACACCGCGCGCAGGCCCTTCACCAAGGCGCAAGCCCCATGGGAGCGGGCGTATTCCGCCACCAGGCAGTCGCAGGTGTCCACCTCCACCTTGGGGTTGCCCTTGAGGGCTATTTTCAGTAAATCCACCCGCTCCTCGCGGGAGAACACCGTCTTTTTGTCCGGGTTCACCAGCACCACCACAATC
>CAYYLW010000214.1:0-3413 GCA_964472465.1 uncultured Oscillospiraceae bacterium
TAAGTTTAAATAGTTACGCTTGCCGGGGCGCATAGCGGCACCCAAGCGGGCTCCTAGTGGGCCCGCTTTCCTTTACCCAGAGGCAAGCGGGGTGCTGGCTTGTTATTTATTGTAATATAAGGAGCCTGCCATGAGAGTGTTTACCCCGGAGTTTGTGTTTCGCGATGTGACGCGTATCACTGCGGAATTTTTGCGGCAGCAGGGCATAGAAGCGCTGGTGCTGGATGTGGACAATACCCTCACAAAGCACGATAGCCAAGAGGTGAGCGCCGAGGTATTGCACTGGCTAGAGGACATGCGGGCGGCAGGGGTACGCCTGATGCTGGCGAGCAACAATTTTAAGGAGCGGGTGGAGCCCTTTGCCCAGCGCTTGCAACTCCCCTTTGCCAGCTTTTGCTGCAAACCCTCCCCGAGGTGGCTGCTTAAAGCGAGGAGCCAGTGGGGGCTGCCGCGCGAGCGTATGGCCCTGGTGGGAGACCAAATCTTCACCGATGCCTTGGCCGGGCACCTGGCCGGGGTGAAGGTGCTGCTGGTAAAGCCGATAGCGGAGGATGTGAAACCGACCATACGGCTAAAGCGGCGGCTTGAAGCGCCTTTTCTGGCGCGGTATTACCGCAAGGGCGGGCGGCTGCTATGAGCCGTGTAAAGGTTCCCCGTTTTGGCCCGGCGGGCCTGGGGGATTCCTATTCGGAGCGGACGGGCTGTAAAAATGCCGCTATGGCGGTGGAGCATGCGGTTTCGTTTGGCCTGGATGCCTTTGAATACCAAGCCGGGCATGGGGTGCGCTTACAGGCGGAGATGGCGGGCCTGCTGGCGGCCAAGGCAAAAGAGGTGGGGCTACAGTTTAGCTTGCACGCACCCTATTATATCTCCATGTCCAGCATGGAGGAGGAAAAGCGCCTGGGCAGCCTACGGTATTTTTTGGAAAGTGCCCGCGCGGTGCGTATGTTGGGCGGTAACCGGGTGGTGTTCCACCCGGGCAGTTTGGGCAAACAAAGCCGGGAACTTGCCTTGGAAAAGGCCTGTGATACCCTGCACAAAGCACGCAAGGCCCTGGATGAGGCGGGCTATGAGGATATTTTCCTGTGCCCCGAAACCATGGGAAAGCTGGGGCAGGTGGGCAGCCTGGACGAGGTATTGGCCCTGTGCCGGCAGGACAAACGCCACATTCCCTGCCTGGATTTTGGGCATTTGAATGCCCGTGGCCAAGGCTGTTTGGCGGACAAAAAGGATTACGCCGCCGTGCTGGATGCCCTGGCCAGCGGTTTGGATGACGAACGGGCCAGCGGCTTTCATGTGCATTTCTCCAAAATCGAGTATGGCCCCAGTGGAGAGAAGAAACACTGCAATTTTGACCAAGAAACCTGGGGGCCAAACCCGGAACCATTGCTGGAACTGTTAAGAGAGAGGGAACTTTACCCAGTGGTGATTTGTGAGAGCGCCGGTCGGCAAGCTGAGGATGCCTGTTGGATGCGGCAATATTATAACGGGCTAACAGTTTAGGCGGCACGGCCGCCCTGCCCGGGAGGCTAGAGATGAAAGAATTTTTACAAGACCGCCTTAGAAGGTTGCGGCAGGCCCTGCCCGAGGATTTCGACGCCGCGCTGATTCAAACGGAGGCCAGCCGTTTTTACCTGCTGGATTTTGACGCGGGGGATGCGGGCACCCTGCTTGTGTTGCCCGATAAGCTGGTGTATATCATTGATTCCCGCTACATAGAAACCGCCGAAAAAGAGGTGGACTGTGCCGAGGTGGTGGTGCAGGGTGACCTGTACAAACAAATTCGGGAGCACTGCCAAACGGCTGGCGTGAAACGGCTGGCGTTGGAGACGCAAATCACGCTGGAATTGTTTGAAAGAGACAGGGAACAACTGGCGGTGTTTTGCCCGGTGGCCTCCCCGGCGTTCAGCCGTGCCATCCTGCGGATGCGCCAGGTGAAGGATGCGGAAGAAATAGGCAGGATGCGCAAGGCGCAGGCCATTACAGACCGGTGTTTTAGCCATATACTGCCTTTTATTCAGGTGGGCAGCCGTGAGGTAGACCTGATGCTGGAGATGGAACGATATATCCGGGCAGAGGGGGACGGACAGGTGGCCTTTGACACGATATTCCTGGGTGGGGCCAACACCAGCCTGCCGCATGGCCGCCCGGGGGACTACCGCCTGCAACCAGGGGATTTTATCACCATGGATTTTGGTGCAAAGTACCAGGGTTATTGCAGCGACATGACCCGGACGGTGGCTTTAGGAGAGCCGGGAGAGGAAAAGCGGCAGGTGTATGACCTGGTGCTGCGCGCCCATTTGGCGGGGCTGGAAGAGGCCAGGGCGGGCAAGCGCGGGGCCGAGGTGGACGCCGTGGCCCGAAGCATGATAGACGGTGCGGGCTACCGGGGGCGCTTTGGGCACGGCCTGGGCCACAGCGTGGGCATTGAGATACACGAGCAGCCTGTGTTCTCTCCCAGTTGCCAGGACGTGATGGAGAGCGGCATGATGATGACGGTGGAGCCGGGCATCTATCTGCCGGGGGAATTTGGCTGCCGGATTGAGGACATGGTGCTGATTGGGCAGGCGGGCTGCGAAGCCCTGCCGCAAAGCCCCAAGGGGCTTTTGGTGCTATAGGGCAGGCCCAGCGGCGGCCGCTGGCGGCCAAATGCGCAAAAGGTCTTGAAAAAGTGGGGCATATCCATTAAAATGGATAGCGGTATATCTTTATAATGTATTAAATATAGAAAACGGCGGGCAGAGAGCTGCCTTTGGAGGAATGGACATGTTATCAGCAGGTGATTTTCGGAACGGGGCTACCTTTGAGCAGGACGGGCAAGTTTTGCAGGTGGTAGAGTTCCAGCACGTAAAGCCGGGCAAGGGCTCTGCCTTCGTGCGCACCAAAACCAAAAATGTGATGACCGGGGCGGTGACGGAAACCACCTACAACCCTTCGGACAAATTTCCCATGGCGCAAATTGAGCGCAGGGAGATGCAGTACCTGTACGAGGATGGCGGGTTGTATTATTTTATGGACACCGAGACCTATGAGCAGACCCCGCTGAACGCAAGCGACCTCTCGGACGAGTTCAAGTTTGTGAGAGAGAATGACACCGTGAAGGTGCTGAGCTACAAAGGCAACGTGTTTGGTGTGGAAGTGCCGAACTTTGTGGTGCTGGAAATTGTGGAAACCGAGCCTGGCATCAAGGGCAACACTGCCACCAACACCCTGAAACCGGCCAAGCTGGAAACGGGTGCGGAAGTGCGTGTGCCGCTGTTCATCAACGAAGGCGAAAAAATTCGCGTGGATACGCGCACCGGTGAATATATGGAGCGTGCCTAACCACATTTATTCGAAGGCCGCAACCCGGCTTTCCCAAACAGGAGGCAAACAATGAATCTATCGGAAAAAGCGGCTTATATCAAAGGTTT
>CAYYLW010000215.1:0-3412 GCA_964472465.1 uncultured Oscillospiraceae bacterium
TGGCTACACCAAAACCGCATCCGCCCCGAGCAGGTGCAGGATTTTTACCCCACCCCCGGCACCATCTCCACCGCCATGTACTACACCGGGCTGGACCCGTACACCCTGCGGGAGGTGTACACCGCCAAAACCAGCGAGGAAAAGGCCATGCAGCGGGCTTTGTTGCAGCCCCACCTGCCGCAAAACCGCCCGCTGGTAAAAAAGGCGTTGGCCGCCGCAGGGCGGCTGGATTTGCTGGGCCTGCTGTTGCCGGGCGAGAAACGCCCCAGCCGGGAACAAAGCCCGGCCGGGGGGCGGCCCAAAACCTCGAAGGCTGCGAAACGCGCCCCGGCCCATAAGGCGCGCAAACGGCCCGCAAGCCATAAGAGGCGGCCCTGATGGCGGGAAGGCGCAAGGGAAAGAAACGCCCTGCCTGGAGCGGCCAAAAACGCCTGGCGGCTGGGCTTGCCATGGGGCTTGTGGCGCTGGTGGTCCTCTCGCTTTTGCTGGCAGTGCCGGGGCTGCAAAAGACGCTGTACCAAGTGGCGGGCATCACACAGCAGCCCCCGGTGCTCCGTGCATTGCCGCTGGATTTTGCCGCCCCTGCCGAGGGCGAGGCCCAAGCCACGGTGCATTTTTTGGATGTGGGGCAAGGGGATGCGGTGCTGCTGGAAGCCAACGGGGAATTTGCCCTGATTGACGCGGGCCCGCCCGAAGCGGAAAGCGGCTTGCTGGCCTACCTGGAAAGCGCCGGGGTGAAAAGCCTGCGCTACCTGGTGATGACCCACCCCCATGCCGACCATATTGGCAGCATGCAGGCGGTGGTGGAGGCCTTTTCTGTGCAGCAGGTGCTGCTGCCGGATTTTGAATCGGCACCTTACCCCACCAGCTCCCTGTTTGAAAACCTGCTGCTGGCCATACAGGAAAAGCAGTTGCCCGCCGCCGTGATGAACACGGGTGGCAGCTACCCCTTGGGCGGGGGCAGCCTGCTGGTTTTGCAAGGCAGCCTGCCCACTGGGGATAACTACAACCTTTTGTCCCCCCTACTGCTGTTTGAATATGGCGCGCTGCGCTATCTTTCCTCCGGGGATGCCGAAAAAGAAAACGAGGAGAAGGCGCTGGAAAGCGGGCTGGACCTGCAGGCCAATGTGTACAAGGCCGCCCACCACGGCAGCAGCACCAGCAACACCCTGCCCTTTATGCAGGCGGTGGCCCCGCAACTGGTGGTGGTGCCCTGCGGGGCTGGCAACAGCTACGGCCACCCCCACCGCGGCCCGCTGGAAAATTTTGCCGCCCAGGGCGGCGCCTTGCTCCGTACCGACCAAAACGGGTATATCCGGGTGCACCTGGGCAGCGCAGGCGGCCTGCAAGTGGAGGCGCAAACGGCCGCACTGCCGGCAAAGGCGGCCTAAATGGCGGCGTTGCTGGGCCTGGGCAAAACTTTTGAAGGAGGGTGATACCTATGCTGTTTTCCATTGATAGATTCGTGAGCAAGACCGCCGTTTTGGTGGACGAACGCGGCCAGCCGCTGGAAGTGCCGGTGGGCATGTTGCCGCCGGGGGCAAAACCGGGGGAGATGGTGGACTACCAAAACGGGAAGTTCCTGTACGCCCCCGAAAAAACCGCCATGCGGCGGGAGACCATTGCCACCGTGCTGGGCCAGTTGCTGGCCCGGGGAGACGAGACAGACGGCGACTCCGGGCAAGAAGAATAGCCTTGCACAGGGTGCCAGTTTTATTCGCTTGTTCCAACCACGCGGCTTCGTACATAAAGGAGAACAACCATGACCCAAGCAGCACAAAAAAGCCCCCCCCGCGCGGATAAACCCAAGGCCCAAAAACCCGAGCGTCCCCTCTTCCAATACACCCTGGGCGAAGAGATTTTCAGTTCTGTTTCGCATGGGGTGGGGGCCCTGTTCGCCATCATCGGGGGCAGTGTGGTGGTCACGCTGGCCGTGGTGTACGGCAGCGTTTTGGATGTGACAGCCTGCACCATCTATGCGGTGTCGCTGTTTCTTTTGTACACCATGAGCACCCTCTACCACGCCTTCCCCTTTCCGCGCGTCAAATACCTCTTCCGCATCTTCGATCACTCCTCGGTGTTCCTGCTCATTGCAGGCACCTATACCCCCTTCATGCTCATCACCCTGCAAGGCGTTACCAAGGGGATGGTCATCTTTATTGTGAACTGGGTAGCCGCCGTCGTGGGCATTACTTTCAATGCCATCAGTTTGAAAAAATTTGCCAAACCTTCGCTTGTATTGTATTTGGTGATGGGCTGGAGCGTGGTGTTTGCCATTGGCGATGTGGTGGCCAGGATGCAGATGGGCGGCGTGGTGCTGCTGTTTTTGGGTGGCCTGTTTTACACGGTGGGGGTCATCTTCTACGTGCTGAAAAAAATACGCTATATGCACGCGGTGTGGCATCTGCTGGTGCTGGCGGGCAGCGTGATGCACTATTTGTGCATCGTGATCTATGTACTGCCTAAGCGCTAGGTGCGCCTGGCGCATGTTTTCTCCGCGCGTACCCCCTGGTAAAAACTTCTTGGAAGAAAGGCAAAAGCATGAAAAAGTTTCTCAACGAGTTTAAAGAGTTCGCCCTGCGTGGCAATGTGATGGATTTGGCCGTCGGCGTCATCATCGGCGCGGCCTTCCAAGGGGTGGTAAAAGCCCTTACAGACAATATCCTGGCCCCCATTATCGGCCTGTTTGCCCAGCAGAATCTGGATTATCTCTCGGTGCCCTTCCTCGGGGTAGACCTCAAATACGGGGCCTTCCTCACGGCGGTCATCAATTTTCTCATCACGGCCCTTGTCATTTTCCTGCTGGTGCGGGGCATGAACCGCCTGGCGGCCTTGGGAAAGCCCAAAAAGGCGGAGGAGGAAGCCCCCACCACCCAGATTTGTATTTTTTGCCGCAGCGAAATTCCCCTGGAAGCGGTAAAATGTGCCCACTGCACGGCCGATTTGCCCGCCGGGGAAAACGCCGTGCCGCAGGGCTAAACCGCCGGGTTTTAGCACACGGGAAGAACACCGCCCAAGGCCAAACGCCGGGGCTTAGACAAATGGAGTAACTGTATTGAGAGCCGCAATTTATACCTTGGGCTGCAAGGTGAACCAGGGCGAAAGCGCCGCCATGGAGGAACTGCTGCGCCAGGCGGGCTACGAGATGGTGCGCCCACAAGATGAGGCGGACGTGTATATTGTAAACAGCTGTACCGTTACGGCGGAAGGGGCTGCCAAAAGCCGCCGCTGGCTACGGGGGGCCAAGCGGCGCTACCCGGGGGCGGTAACGGTGATGACGGGCTGTTTCCCCCAAGCTTCCCCGGAGGAGGCCCTCTCGTTTGAGGCGGACGTGCTGACCGGCGCCGCGGCCCGTTCCCGCCTGCCAAACCTGATAGAGACCTTTTTGCAAACGGGGAGGAGGGTGGTGGAT
>CAYYLW010000216.1:0-3372 GCA_964472465.1 uncultured Oscillospiraceae bacterium
AAAACGGCGTGTTGAATTTCAGCGCCATGTGCAGCGGGAAGGTGTAAATCAGCCTATCTACAAACCAGGTGGGCTTCCCATATTTTTCAAAAAACCGGCGCATCAATATCTTTTGCACCCGGATGTTTGGCTTGCAGGAGATGATGGTGCAGCCAAAGGCCTCGCTGATGTTGCGCAGGTTGTGCTTGCCGGCCTCCGTCATGGGGAAATTGTCCTCGGCGGTGAAGAGGATGGGGTTCATGCCCAGTTCCTCTTTCAGCACATGCACCTGGTAGTGGCTATCCTTGCCGCCGCTGCACGCCACGGCGCAATCATAGCCGCCGGGGCCGTTCATGCCGCGGTATTTATCGCACAGGGCTTCCAGCTCGCGCCGGCGGGCGGCCCAATCTATGTTTTTCCGCTGCTCGTAGTGGCGGCAGGCCGTGCACACCCCCTCCTCGTCGAACTGGATGCCGGGGCGGGTGTCTGGCATGGTGCATCGGGTGCAGTAACGCATGGGTTGCTACCTCTCTTTCCTTTCTTGGCGTTTGGCCCGGGCGGTGCCTTCACGCAGCGCGCCGCTTGCCATACGCGGTAAAACTGTGTTTTCTCTCATAATGCAGGCGATGGGCAGGCGCGGCATACCGAAGGGTAGCCAGAAAAAAGCGGGATGCCGCGCGCCTTTTGGGGGAGCGAAACGAACTTTGGCCCCCCTGCATCTAACCCGAGGAGAGCCTTCGTATACCTTGCCAGTATATCATTTCTTGCCGCGGGATACCAGCCCCCGCAAAATGGAAAGCCCCAGCGCCCAGCAACGGGCTAGCTCGGCGCGGTACAGCAGGCAGTACAGCCCCGCGCAGCCAAGGCACAGCGCCAGCCGGGGCCAAAAGACGTTCGTCCACACCGTGGCCAGCAAAGCCAGCACAATGGAAAGCGCCACCGCAAACACCGTTTTGCCCGGGTAGCGCACCGTGCGGTAAAACACCTGCCCAAAAGCCGTGCGGAACAGGTACATGGCCAGGTTGGCCAGCGCCAGGGCCCCCGCCGCGCCCGGCAGCCCAAATATGGGGATGAGCAGCACGCAGAAGCCGATATTCCCAAAAAAGGCCAGGGCATTGCCCAGGGTATCGAAAATGGGCTTTTTGGCGATGGTATTGCCGTAGGTGGTGGTCTCGCACAGCACGGTGAACACCGCGCCCAGCATCATTAGCGGGAACAGGGGCTGGGCGTCCTTATAGCTGCCCAAAATGAGGAAAATCACATCCTCAAAAGCCACCAGCAGGCAAAAGAACACCAGCACCACCAGGTTTAGAATATCATGCACCTTTTGGATGCGCTGCTGCTGGGTTTTGTAGTTGGCATACATATAGGCCCCCCAAAAGGAGGCAAAGCCAAGCTGGATGGCCGTGATGATGTTGGAGAGCAAAAGCCCCCGGCTGTACACACCCCGCGCCTCGGCCGAGAGAGCCAGCGCCACATAGGCCAGCACCACCGTGCTGTTCAGCGTTATCAAAATGCCGGTGGGGGCCACGGCCAGGCCGTAGGGCAGCACGGTGCCCAGGGCCTTGGCCCCGCCCTCCTCCCGCTGGGGGCGCAGCATCTTGCGCCGGCCCCACAGGCACACCAACGCAAAGCCCCCCAGGCCCACCAAAGAAAAGGCCACCATGGCGGGCAATTGGTCCTTGAAAAAAGCCCCGCCGAAAAAGAATACTTTGTTGAAGAAATTCATCAGGATGGAGGTTACCGTGTACAGCAGCAAATTTTGTTCCATGCGGTACAGCACATAGAAATAGCGCGCCACCATCCAGAAAAAGGTGTTTAAAAACACCAGGGGAATAATCTCCGGCCCCAGCATCTGGAAGCTGAGCAGCTCGCGCAGCGGGCCTGCAAAAAATAGCGAGCACACCAGCGCCGCGGCAAGCAGCACCGAGCTAGAGAGGTAAAAACACAGGCGAAACAGCCCCGCGCTGGTCATCTTGGCCGGGGGCTCATAGCAAAAGCGGATATAGCTTTGGTCCAGGCCAAAGATGCAGATGGTCATCAGGGTGTTGATAGCGGTGAGGAACTGGTTAATCTCCCCATATACCGCCTGGTTTGGCACCAAATAGTTGCCCAGCAGGGCCGCCAGGGCAAACAGACCGAAGGTGACCACCGTGGACACCGAATATTTCAGCACCGAGCCCACAAAGCCCTCGGCGCTCTCGTGCTTGGGTGCGCCCGTCACATCGTTCCCCTCCCCCCGCTGTTTTTTTACCACCCTGAACAGGCGCTAGCCGCCTATTTTGGGGGCCTCTTCCTCCGGCGCGTCCGCCCCGGGGGCGTTTTGCGCCACGTAGGCGCGTATCTTCTCCCGCATGGCGGCGGCCTCGCTTTTGGGTATTTTTG
This sequence comes from uncultured Oscillospiraceae bacterium, assembly GCA_964472465.1. GTDB lineage: Bacteria > Bacillota > Clostridia > Oscillospirales > Ruminococcaceae > JAAYCI01. The sequence continues at coordinate 2,365 of CAYYLW010000216.1, forward strand.
CCTTCATGATATAGCCGTAAATCCGTGAGGCAAAATCCGCAAAGCCGGGGGCCAATTTCCGCAGGCGGGCGGGGTCAAACCGCAGGGCGCAAAACACATGCACCCCAAAAAGGGCAAAACACTTCAGCCAGTTGAAGTGGGGGGTGAAACCCTCGCTGAAAGGCCGGGTGCGGGGGGGGGTGTGATATACCTCCTCCAACAGGTTGGCCATGCGCAGGTAGGCGGGCTGCTCCCCCTTGTCAAAATAGCTCTCTATCACCGGCGGGGCGATGGGAAACGCCGGGTTTGGGCAGGCGGCGGCCTCTTCCAGCGCCTCGTAGCTGGTTAGGCATACGGCGTCTTTATAAATCACGGGGTCAAACTCATGCGGAATGGGGGAGGGGCGCAGCACATGGCAGCCCTTGCCCGCAAAATACACCTCGGCCACGGCGGTACTCATCCAAATGCAGATGGTATCCGCCGCCTGGATCCACTGTTTCACCCCGTCCGCAAAAATCACGTGGAAACCGGGGTGCTTTTCCTCCATCTCCCGCAAGGCGGGGCTGTTCCACTCACTGGGGTGGCGGCGGTACACCAGTTGCACCTCGGGGTGGGCGTGTAAAAAACGGGAGAACCAGGCCAGGGTGGCGTCCATGCTCTCGCGGTTCACCCGGGCAAACTCCGCAAAATCGGTGCCCGCCATGTCGGACAGTTCCCTCACCTCGGCCTCGCTCATGGAGGCGTACCCAAAGCTGGAAATATACAGCCACAGCGGGCGGGCGGGGTCCAGCCCAAAACGGCGGCACAGGCTTTCTTTGTCCTGGTAGTAGCCCTCAAATTCCCCCCGCAGAAAATCCATCATCACAGCGCCCGTCACAGGGGCGTTTTCACCGGGTACGCCGTGGGCCATCAGCCGGCGGCGGGTGGCCTCGCCCCAGCAGGTTTGCAGGCATTTTTTGGCGTTGCCCGCGAAATTGAACCAGGGCTCCTCCTCCTGGGTGTCGCTCAGCATCTGCTCCCAGTGCAGGT
>CAYYLW010000217.1:0-3363 GCA_964472465.1 uncultured Oscillospiraceae bacterium
GGAAGGGGCGGGTGCTTTTTTCCCAGCGCACCACGCTGCACCACTGGTTATACAGCAGGGGCAGTTGCCGCCAGGTGTGCAAAACCCGGCTGAAATGGTCGCAAAACAGGGTTTCGCTGGTGGGGCGTATGCACATGGGTTCTTCCAGCTCTTCGCTGCCGCCCCGCGTCACCCAGGCCACCTCGGGGGCAAAGCCGTCCACGTGGTCCTTCTCTTTTTGCAGCAAGCTTTCGGGAATCAGCAGGGGCATGGCCACGTTTACATGCCCGGTCTCTTTAAACCTAGTGTCCATCAGCCGCTGGATATTCTCCCATATGGCTTGGCCGTAGGGCCGCAAAATGGTAAACCCTTTCACGCTGGAATAATCCACCAGTTCCGCTTTCAGGCAGATGTCGGTGTACCACCGGGCAAAATCCTCGTCGATGGGCGTTATCGCCTCCACCATTTTCTTCTCCATATGTGCTTGCTCCTCCTTGTGGCCCGGTGTGGGCGGGCTTTTCGCAAAAAAGTGCCGCACATGGCGGCACCGCTCTTTTGGGGACGATGCTAGACCGGGGGCTAATCGTCCTCTATGTCGCTATTTTCCTGTATAAAACGCACCACGTCGCCAACGGTATGGAAATTCTCAATGATGTCGTCAGGCACTTCCAGGCCAAACTCATCCTCAATGCTCATCACCAAGTCCACCACATCCAGGCTGTCGGCTTCCAAATCTTCCACAATGTCGGCTTCCATCCGTACCAGGTTTTTGTCCAAATCAAGCTGGTCACATAAAATACCCTGGATTTTCTCAAATATCATGCCATGTTCCTCCTGCCAAATCGTATCAAAAAACCTGGGCCAAACCCGGCCTGGGGCCATGTTCTTACGGTTTTGGTTTTGATATTAACGCGTTTTATGCAGCTTGTCAAGGTTTCGGGCCGTGTTTTTTTTCTTCGCTCTTTCTAAAAATTCATGCCGTACCCCCTGGCATCCCATAGCTTTGTTATGCTATACTGAGTTTATCCATTGTGGCCGGTGCGCCTACGGGGTGCACTTTGGCAAAAAATAAACGAAAATTCATGTATTATTAACTCAATTGGAGGCGTGTTCCTTGGTTATCGACATCGGTTCTTCCCTCACTGCCCGCCTACCCATGCGTCCTCTTGCCCTGCTGGCCATGCAAGGCTGCCAGGAGCGTGGCAATATGGTGAACGACTATTTGCTGCGCTGGACCACCCAGCCCGAAAGCGACATGTTGATGACCTTTCCCGGCGAACACAAAGACACTTTCCTCATTGACGCCGAAACCCCCCGTTTTGGCACAGGGGAAGGCAAGGGTATCATCCACGATTCGGTGCGCGGGTATGACCTATATATCATGTGCGACGTAACCAACTATTCGGTTACCTACCGGATGTACGGCACCCACTCCCCCATGAGCCCGGACGACCATTTTGCAGACCTGAAACGCCTGATTGCGGCAGCGGGCAGCAAACCCCACCGCATCACGGTGATTATCCCCTACTTGTACGAGGGCCGCCAGCATCGCCGCAGCTCCCGCGAGAGCCTGGACTGCGCCATGGCCCTGCAAGAACTGTTTAACATGGGCGTGCACAACATCATCACCTTTGACGCGCACGACCCCCGGGTGCAGAACGCGGCCCCCCTCAGCAATTTTGATTCGGTGCAGCCCACCTACCAAATGCTGAAAGCCATTTTGCGCCAAAACCCCGATTTGCGCATTGACCCCGACCACATGATGGTGATTTCGCCCGATGAGGGCGCCGCGCCGCGGAATATCTACTACGCCTCCATGATGGGCCTGGATTTGGGGCTGTTCTACAAACGGCGGGATTACACCGTGATTGAAAATGGGCGTAACCCCATTGTGGCGCACGAATACCTGGGCGCCGGGGTGATGGGCAAAGACATCATCGTGGCCGACGATATCCTGGCTTCGGGCGAGAGCCTAATTGATATAGCGAAGGAGCTGAAAAAACGCAAGGCGGGGCGCATCTTCCTGCTGGCCACCTTTGGGCTGTTTACCAACGGGCTGGACGTGTTTGACGAGGCCTATGAGCAGGGCTTGTTCACCCAGCTCTATGTCACCAACCTCTCGTATTTAAGCCCCGATTTGAAAACCCGCCCCTGGTTTACCGAGGTGAACCTAACCAAATATATTGCCACCTTGATTGCCACCTTGAACCACGACCAATCCATCTCCACCTTGCTGAACCCGAACGACCGCATTGAGCGGATTTTAAGCCAGCACCGCAGCCGCCAAGAAAGCTGCGAAGCCTGCGCCCCCCCGCCCCCGCCCGCCGAAGATTTGTTTGCGCCGGGTTCCTAACGGGTTTTGAGGAAACAAGGCAGGGCCTGCGGGGCAGGCAACAGGTAAGGCGCCCGCTGGCCATAGGTATAGATTGAAATTTAGCCCCTTACCAAGGGAGGGCAAACCATGATAACCCGCAATTCCAGCTTACGTGAAGTGTACCAGCACCCGGTGGGCAAAGACCTGCTGGACATGCTTTTGCGCGGTGCAGGCCGCAGCGCCAAAATTTTGCAAAGCCCCCTGGTGGGCGGCATGCGGCTGGGCCAACTGGAAAAGCTGCTGGGCCGCCGTGCCCCCGGCGTGGTGGATATGATGGTGCGGCTGCTAAGCGCCCATGATGAGACGGCCCCGCCCGCGGCGGCCAGTATAACCAAAAAGTGGTGGAAAGAGGCCGTGTGCTACCAAATTTACCCCCGCAGTTTCCAGGATTCAAACGGCGACGGCATAGGGGATTTAGCGGGCATCCGCAGCCGCATACCCTATTTGAAAGATTTGGGCGTGGATGTGGTGTGGCTCTCCCCCATTTACGATAGCCCCGGCGACGACATGGGCTATGACGTGCGGAATTACCAAAAAATAGCCAAAGAATACGGCAACATGCGGGATTTTAACACCCTGCTGGCCGACCTGCACAAAAACGGCATCAAGCTGATTATGGACCTGGTGGTGAACCATACCTCCGACGAGCACGCCTGGTTCCAAAAGGCCCTGGCCGACCCAAGCGCCCCCGAGCGGGACTATTACCTGTGGGCCAAGGGCCAAAACGGGCGGGAGCCAAACAACTGGGCCAGCTTTTTTTCCGGCCCGGCCTGGAACTATTACCCCGAGGGCGACGAATGGGCACTGCACCTGTTTAGCAAAAAGCAGATGGACCTGAACTGGGACAACCCGGAGTTGCGCGGCAAGGTGTATGAGATGATACGCTGGTGGCTGGAAAAGGGCGTGGACGGTTTCCGCCTGGACGTCATCAATTTCATCTCCAAAGATGGTTTTGCAAACGGCAACGAACTGGTGGGCAAGGCCTTTGGCGTGATGGGCATTGAACATTA
>CAYYLW010000218.1:0-3344 GCA_964472465.1 uncultured Oscillospiraceae bacterium
CATGACGCAGTTTAAGGACAAAAGCAAGAAGCACGCCGAGAATGTGAACGCCGGCCTGTTTGATTACCCCGTGCTGATGGCGGCGGATATTTTGCTATACGGCACCCACCTGGTGCCGGTGGGGGTGGACCAAAAGCAGCACGTGGAGTTAACGCGGGATATTGCCACCCGCTTTAACGGCGCCTATGGGGATACCTTTGCCATTCCCCAGCCCATGATTCCGGGCAAGGGGGCCAAGATTATGAGCCTGCAAGACCCCACGGCCAAGATGAGCAAGAGCGAAGAAAACGTGAACAGCTTCATCTCTATGACGGATACCCCAGACGTGATTATGCGCAAATGTAAAAAGGCCATCACCGATAGTGAGGCCGCCGTATACCGCAGCGCGGAAAAACCCGGCGTCTCGAATTTGATGACCATTTATGGCGAGATGAGCGGCAAGAGTGACGAGGAGATTGTGGCAGAATTTGCGGGCCGCGGCTACGGCGATTTTAAGGTGGCCGTGGCCGAGAGCGTGATTGAGGTGTTCCGCCCCATTCAAGAGGAGTATGCCCGCATTTTGGCCGATAAGACCTGGCTGGAAAAAACCCTGGCCGAAGGGGCGGAAAAGGCCCGGTACCGTGCCCAAAAACTGATGCGCAAGGTCTACAAAAAAGTGGGATTTGTACAGTTTTAAAAAGGCAGTGGGCAGTTGAAAATGATAACCCCCCAAACAGAAAGAGTGGCTTTCTGTTTGGGGGGCATTTTATATCCAGTTACCTAGCCCAGCATCATGCGGTCGTTGGAGAATTCGCCCCCGCTGGCCAGTTCAAATTTTTGCAGCAAATCGGCCGTTTGCAGGGCCTTTTTTTCCTCACCCTGCACATCGTAGATGATTTTCCCATCGTACATCATAATTAGGCGGTTGCCCACCCGCAGGGCGTCCTTCATGTTGTGGGTAATCATCAGGGTGGTCAGGCCGTGTTCCTCCACCAGCTCGCAGGTAAGGTCCAGCACTTTGCGGGCGGTTTTGGGGTCCAGTGCGGCGGTGTGCTCGTCCAGCAGCAGCAGCTTTGGTTTTTGCAGGGTGGCCATCAGCAGGGTGAGGGCCTGCCGCTGCCCGCCGCTTAACAGCCCCACCTTGTGTTGCAAACGGTCTTCCAGGCCCAGGCCCAGCTTGGCCAGTTCCAGGCGGAAGGCCTCGCGTTCTTCGCGGGTAATCTCCCAGCGCAGCCCCCGGCTTTTGCCCCGGCGGGCCGCTATGGCCAGGTTTTCTTCCATAATCATCCCCGCGGCCGTGCCCATCATGGGGTCTTGGAACACCCGGCCCAAAACGGCGGCGCGCTGGTGCTCAGGGCGGCGGGTGATGTCCTCGCCATCCAGTTGTACGCTGCCGCGCTCGTTTTGGTATACCCCGGCAATCACGTTCAGCAGGGTGCTTTTCCCCGCGCCGTTGCCGCCAATCACCGTGGCAAAATCCCCGGGGCTCATGTCCAAATCCACGCCCTGCAAGGCGCGCTTTTCATTCACCGAGCCGGGGTTGAAGGTCATGTGTACGCCCTTTACCGCTAGCATCACACATCCTCCTTTTGCAGAATCCGGCTTTTCACGCGCTGGCGCAGCAAAGGCACCGAAAGGGCCGCCGCCACCAGCAAGGCCGAAAAGAGTTTTAGGTCGTTGGTGTCCAGCCCAAGCTGCAACACCACGGCAATAATCACGCGGTACAGGATGCTGCCCAGCACCACGGCCACCAACTTCAGCGCAAAGCTGCCCCGCATAAAGCGGAACACCACCTCGCCAATGATGATGGAGGCAAGGCCCACCACAATGGTGCCGGTGCCCATGGTGACGTCGGCAAAGCCTTGGCTTTGGGCCACCAGCGCGCCGGAAAGCGCCACTAAACCGTTGGAGAGCAGCAGCCCCAGCACCACCATGAAATTGGTGTTGACGCCTTGGGCGCGGGCCATTTTGGGGTTATCGCCCGTGGCGCGCAGCGCACAGCCCGCCTCGGTGCCAAAAAACCAGTACATGATGGCGATAAGCCCCGCGCAGAACACCGCCCCAATCAGCAGGTTCATCACGGTTTTGTTCACCGGCAGCCAGCTAAGGCCCAAACTGACGATGGTATCCTCTCCTAGGAGGGGGGTGTTGCTTTTGCCCATCACCCGCATATTCACCGAATACAGCCCCAGCATGGTGAGAATACCGGCCAGAAGGCTGGGGATTTTCAGCACGGTGTTCATCAAAGCGGTGGCCGCCCCGGCCACCATGCCGGCCATCAGCGAGAAGATCAGCGCCAGATAGGGGTTCATTCCCCCCACGATGAGGGCGGCTGAAACCGCCCCACCCAGGGCAAAGGTGCCGTCTACCGACAGATCGGCTATTTGCAGCACCTTGTAGCTGATGTATGTGCCCAGGCTCATCACGGCCCAAAGCAAGCCCTGCGCCACCGCGTCTTGCATGGCGCGCAGTACACTCATTATGTCCATTTGTAGATCCCCTTTGGCAGATTGCAGGTGTGCTTTCCCCGCCCAGGGGCGGAAAAAGCCGGGGTGCCCCCATGGATAGTGGGCAGGCACCGCTTTGTACGCCCAAGTGCGTGGTATATACAAACGCCGCACATACCATGTGCGGCGCCACGGCGGTAAAAGCCGCGGGTTTATGCTGCTAGATGGCCTCCACGCCTTCCGGCACGGCAATGCCCAGCGCGTCGGCGGTCTCTTGGTTCATCACGGTTTTGGCGTCTTCAATGGCCTGGAACTGGATGGGTATTTCAGCGGGTTTGCCCTCGCCTTTCAAAATCTGAACGGCCTGCTGGCCAGCCATCCGGCCCAGTTCATAGTAGCTTACCGAAACGGTGCCCAGGCTGCCGCCCTCCACCAGGGCTTCTTCGCCGGAGATGTAGGGGATTTTGTTGTCCTTGGCCAGGGTGGCCACGGTGGCCACGGCGTTGGCAATCATGTTATCGGTGGGGGAGTAGATGGCGTCCACCTTGCCCACCATGGCGGTGACAACCGATTGGATTTCGTTGGTGTTCGAAACGGTGAACTCCTCGTATTCCAGGCCCAGTTCTTCGGCCACGCCCTTGGCAATCTCAATTTGCACAATGGAATTGGCCTCGCTGGAATTGTACAAAAAGCCCACTTTCTTCACGTCTGGGGCAAGCTGGGTAAGCAGGGTAAGCTGCTCTTTCACAGGGGTTAAATCGCTGGTACCGGTCAGGTTGCCGCCGGGGGCGTCGTTGCTGGCCACCAGTTTGGCCTCCACAAAGTCGGTCACCGCGGTGGCCACAATGGGGATATCCTTGGTTTCGTTGGCCATGGCCTGGGCCGCCGGGGTGGCAATGGCCAGAATCAAATCGTTCT
>CAYYLW010000219.1:0-3309 GCA_964472465.1 uncultured Oscillospiraceae bacterium
GCCTTCTAAAATAACGCCGCAGTAGTTGCCCAGCGCGTAGGCCAGGCAGTAGGCCAGCACCTTGAAGGGGTCCTCAACAACGTCTGTGAGAACGGTGCTGACCACGATGACCCAGATCATTGATTCAAAAAAGGCGATGAAGGCTCCTTTTACCTTTTCGCCCCGTACAATCAGCACGTTGCGCACGGTGGCAAGCGAAACCTCCACCAGTTTGGCCAGAAAAATAAGAACATAGCCCAGTAGTCCCATGGGGCGCCTCCTTGTGGTGATGCATAAGGGGAATGCGGGGGAAATTTTGGTTCTAAACACCAGTATAGGGGCCGCCGCCCAAAAAGGCAACGGGGAAAAAGAGAGGTTTTTGCCCTGGAGAATGACCGTTTTCTGTGGAGTTTTTTGGGCGGGGGTAAACCAGAAAACCCCCTGCCAAGCGGCAGAGGGTTTTGGGCTGAAAAGCATAGGGCTGGTTATTCGTTAGAAGATAGGCGGTGAAAAACCCCGTGCTATAAAAACTGGTCTAGCACAAACATTTTGAGCAGGAAAATGGCCCCCAGCACCCACATGAGGGGGGTGATCTCGCGGAATTTGGCCACCACCACTTTCACCAGGATATAGGACAAAATGCCCCACATCAGCCCGGCGCTGATGGAGTAGCCCATCACCATAAAGCCAATGGTAACCACCGCGGGCACCAGGTGCTCGGCGTTCGAGAAATCGAGGTCACGCAGGGGCTCGAACATCATGATGCCCACCATAACCAATGCGTAGGTGGTGGCAAAGGCCGGGATGGCCCCCACGATGGGGAACACGAAGATGGACAGCAGGAAGCACGCGGCGGTGGTGAGGGCCGTGAGGCCGGTGCGGCCGCCCTCTTCTACGCCCGCGCTGCTTTCCACGAAGGTGGTAACGGTGGAGGTACCCAAAATGGCGCCGGCGGTGGTGGCAATGGCGTCGGCGGTGAGGGCGCCCTTGATGCCGGGCAGCTCGCCTTTTTCATCCAGCATTCGTGCCTTGGTGGCAACGCCGGACAGGGTGCCCAGGGTATCGAAAATATCCACATACAAAAAGGTGAGCACCACAATGAGGAAACGCCCAAAATTGGCGGGGTTGGTAAAGGCGTCGGCAAAGCCGCCAAAGGCCAGGCCAAAGGTGGGGGCCAGGCTGGGGGGTACAGACAGAACACCGCTGGGAAACAGCGAGAAAGCCCCAGCATCTGGCATTACCTGGTACCAGCCCACCAACTGCGCCAGCATACCCAGAGCCCAGGTGGCCAGGATGCCAATGAGCAGCGCACCTTTTACTTTTTTCATGTAGAGAATGATGGTGATGGCCAAGCCGATTACGGCCAGCGCCACCGCCGCGCCGTTTAAATTCGGGTTGATGGCCACCAGGGTGGCCTCGTCATTTACAATGAAGCCCGCGTTTTGCAGGCCGATGAACATGATGAACAGGCCAATGCCTGCCGAGACCGCCATTTTCAGTTCCCTGGGAATGGCGTTAAACAAAGCGGTGCGGATGCCCGTTAGGCTGAGCACAATAAAGATAAGGCCTTCCGTAAGTACCGCCGCCAGGGCAAAACCGGGGGTTTCGCCCATGCCCAGCACCACGGTGTAGGCAAAGAAAGCGTTTAGCCCCATGCCGGGGGCCAGCGCGAAGGGAAGTTTGGCCAGCAGGGCCATTAGCACGGTGCCCAGCACCGCCGAGACAGCCGTGGCCATGAAAACGGCCCCTCCATCTAGCCCGGCTGCCGATAGGATGGACATGTTGACCGGGAGGATATAGGCCATGGTGGCAAAAGTGGTAAGCCCGGCGCGTATCTCGGTGCCAAAGCTGGAGCCACGTTTGCTGTAGCCAAAATAATTGTCTAGTATGCCGCTTTTGCTCGTGTTCATTTTCATTACCCCTTTCTTTCATTCGGTTTGCTGTTCAGCCCATATAGTAACATGTGCGCGGCACGCTGCCCGCTGCATGGAAAGCCAGGTTGGGGGAAGGGAGGAAAAGTTTATAAAAGCAGAGGAAGGTTCTTTTTTTATACAGATGGGTATGCTATAATGAAATATATAGAACCGCTTACAAGCGGGGTGACCAGAAAAGAGGTGCGGCTGGTGAGGTTGATGTTGACCGAAGAACTGGAGAGCGGGATGGTGCTGGCGCAGGACTTGTTCCTCTCGGAATATGATTCCTCCCCGTTTATCAGCCGTGGCATCTTGTTAAGCGACTATGTGATTGATAAAATACGCAAGCGCGGTTTCCGTAACGTGTACATTGAGGGGACTGGCGAAGAGAAAACACAGGAGAAACACCAATTCAATTCGGCCCCGGTGCTGGCCCCGGAACTGAGGGATGAGGCGCTGGACACCCTGGAAGACGTGTTCAACACCTTTAGCCAGGAGAATTTCCATGAATCCACCAAGCAGATTGTGCAGCGGGTGGATACCGTGGTGGATAAAATGGTGGGCTACCTGCGCAATGACAGCAACACCCTGGTGAACATCAATGACTTAAAAAGCTACGATGACTACACCTTTCACCACTCGCTTAGTGTGGCGGTACTGGCGGTGGCCATTGGCCAGCGGCTGGGCTTTAGTAGCGAGCAGCTCAACCGGCTGGGGATGTGCGCCATGATGCACGATATTGGCAAAACGGCCATTCCAGTGGAGATTATCCGCAAGGCCAGCAAGTTGGACATGGGGGAGATGAGCCTGATAAAAACCCATTCCACCGCGGGCTTTGAATACCTAAAAAAAGCGGGTGTGGGTGATGAAGAACTGTGGCAGGCAGTGCTGGGGCACCATGAAAAAATGGATGGCACGGGTTACCCCCAGGGGCTGAAAGGGGAGGAGATTCCCCTTTGGAGCCGTATTATCTCGGTGGCGGATGTGTACGATGCGCTTACCTCCAACCGCCCTTACCGCCGCCCCATGGAACCGGCCGATGCCATTGAATACATCATGGGCGGCGCGGGTTCTTCCTTTGATTTCGATGTAGTGCAGGCCCTGGTGCGCAAGATTGACTTGTACCCCATTGGCAGTGTTGTGGAACTTTCCGACGGGAGAATGGCCGAGGTGATAGACAACGAAAACCAGATGCGCCCGGTGATACGTTTGCAGAAGGACGGAAGAGAACTGGATTTGTACCGCGACAGGCAGTGCCTTTCGCTGGTGATTCGGCGGGTAGTGCGCGCCGGCTAGTGCCACCAAACACCGTTTTCATATGAAAAGCAGCAGGCCGCATGGAGAAGGCTTTCTCCATGCGGCTTTGTGTTAGTTACGCAACCACAGGCTGTGCCTGTGGCCCTTAAAAAGCTTTAGC
>CAYYLW010000220.1:0-3202 GCA_964472465.1 uncultured Oscillospiraceae bacterium
GCCGGTACCCCATCTCATGTGCTGTTCCTCCTCTACTAAGGCGATGATTTGTGGCAAAGAAAGTGAGGGCCCATTCCACCAAAACACACAGTCACCGTCTGTTTTGGGGTACATCACCCGGCCATCTTCCCGTAGGCAGGAAAATTCCGGCAAGGACAGCAAGGCGGTGAGGCAAACCATCAGAATATGGCCATTGTCCAAGTGAACATCCATCATATCATCGCCCACAATTCCGGTTCGGATAATTTTTGGCAAAAGAACACCCCCTTTTCTCTGGCCTTGTAAAACATGGTATTACTGGCAGTGTAGCAGAAACAACAGCGCCGGGTGGCCGGTATTAAGAAATCTTAAACACCATTTTTTGCAGGGCGAAAAAAGTGTATAATGGCTGCATGGTGGTGAGTGTGTGAAAAAATCGAAAATATTGATGGTGGAAGACGACACGGACATCTTCCTTGTGAACCGGGAATACTTTGAAGGCAAGGGCTATGAAGTGGTACATGCGGCCACCCTTGCCCAGGCCAGTTTTCAACTGGAAGAACACACCCCGGACATCATCCTGCTGGACGTGATGCTGCCCGACGGCATGGGCTGGGATTTTTGCGCAGAGATACGAAAACGCTCCCGCGTACCGGTGATTTACCTGACATGCCGGGATGAAAACGAAAACATCATAAAAGGCTTGCTGGGCGGGGCGGATGATTATGTGACAAAACCCTACGCCCTGGATGTACTGCATGCCCGGGTTACGGCGCAGCTACGCAGGGCGGGGGTATTCACCGCGGGGAAAATTGAACTGCCGCCGCTGGAAATTGACCTGCTGTCCGGCGAGGCCAGTCTCTGTGGGACGCCAATTGGTTTCACGCAAAAGGAATTGCAACTTCTCAGTTGTTTTGTGCTGTTTGCGGGGCAAAGGCTTTCCAGCCAGGAAATATGCAAACGCGCATGGGGGGATAGCCATTTTCATTGCAAGCAAAGTTTGGCGGTGCATGTAACAAACCTGCGTAAAAAAATGAACCTGAACGAAAGCAGCTATTTCGAACTGAAAAGCACAGGCAAAGAGGAGTATATGTTCAGCAAGATTCGTTACTGAGTGTATGGCGCCCTAGGCAAAGGAGCGGGCCCCTGTGTGCCCGGTGCAGTAAGGGGAGGAAAACCATGGTGGAGAGAATGAAAAAAACAGCCGCTTCCCTATTTGGAAAGCAGCTTGTTTTGCGGGTGCGCCTGTTTAATGTGCTGGCCCTAACGGGTGTGCTATTTAGCCTTTGGTCCGCCTTTGCGGCGTTCAGTATTTATAAGGAACCCCAAAACGGCTTCGTCTACATCTTCTATCTGTTTTTATCTGCCGGGCTTTTGTGCTATGCCGCCAAAACGGGAAAATACCGGGTCTGTGCCATCATTTCCGTGTTTGCGGTATTTTTGGTGGGCTTTCCCATTTTCTTTTTTCAAAATGGCACCTACACCGGTTCCATTCCCTTCTATTTCATTTTTGCCGTTACATTCACGGCATTCCTGCTGGAAGGCAGGAAAGTTCTGTTTTTTTGCCTGTTGGAACTGGCTGTCTATATTGGCATTTGCCTGTTTTCCTACTGGTATCTGCCCGCACCCGGCCATACGATTGCCATTAGCTCGGTTATTTCCGGTTTCACCGCGGTCAGTGTGGCGCTTGCCATCACCATGTTTTTGCAGTTTCGGCTGTATAGCCGGCAAAACACAGAACTGGAAGCCGCCCGAAAAAAACTGGCCGAAGAAAACGCGGCGCTGGAAAAAATCAATCAATTAAAAGCGGAGTTCCTGGCCAACATATCCCATGAACTCAAAACCCCGTTAACGGTGGTTTCCGGTTATGCACAAACGACGGCCAGCCAGCTTCGCACCGCGGGGGCAGAGGAAGACCCCCTGGTGGATAAAATGAAACTGATATCGTCGGAGGCGGAGCGGCTGGCCTTGATGGTAAACCAGATACTGGACGTGACAAAAATAGAAGAAAACCGGATGTGTCTGGAGCCGAAACCTTCCTTTCTGGATGAAATCATCCACGGCACCATCCGCGCCCATTACCCCATCCTCAACAAAAATGGGAACAGTCTCATGATACAAATGGAGGACAACTTGCCCCCTGTGCTGGCCGACGCCGCCCGCATCTCCCAGGTGCTGGTCAACCTCATCTCCAATGCCATCCGCTTTACCAGCGCCGGCACCATTACCGTTTCTGCCCGCCATACAGGAGATGCCTTTGTGGCGGTGATGGTATCCGACACCGGCCGGGGCATCCCCCCAGAGATACAGCCCCACCTGTTTGAACGCTACAAAAGCTATTCCGTGCAAGAGGCCAACACCGGAACGGGCCTGGGCCTGTATATCTGCAAGCATATCATTTCCGAACATGGGGGTAGCATCAGCATAGAAAGTGAAACGCAAAAAGGCACCACCGTCTGTTTCACGCTTCCTCTGGCGCAAACGGGCGGTGCCTAGAACAAAAGCGTAAGTGTGCCGCCCAGCAGCCCCCATTATACTAGTTTGCCATGTTCGCGCCAAGATGCAGTTCTCATGTTAGATTCACATAATATAAATGATGAAGCCAAATATGAATACTCTAAAGAAACTCCCTCTTCTATTAGGTTTGTTTTCTTTGAGTATCGGGGGTTCAAAGACTTACTTTGGAGTTACGGAACTTCAAACAGTATTTGCCATTTAGAATACTATGATAAAGATAATATGACTTTTCTTGCTGTAATATTCCCTCCATATAGGCATCAAATCCGAATCAAAGATTTTTTTATACAAAAGTTAAAAGCAACGTTTATTTCGGAACAATATATTTTCTAGCTATCAGAAACGCACGCTTCATCACCTAAGATAGCTTTGCTGGGGTATTGACCAATGCCCTTACCCAAAACAAATACATCTACGCAAACAACACCCCTGTAAAAAGAAGGGGCTTATTGTTTGGCAGGGCCAAACTGGCCCGCTGTAAACTATTAAGATAAGGTGTCGCCAACTTGCTGCCAAGGTGCGGCCAAATGGTTTTGCTGTTGCCAAAAAGCGGGATGACAGACTGGCTGGAGCCACGACTTACACAACAAAAAACCGACCTTTGGTTACCCAAAAATCGGTTCTTGCCGGGGTTTCCGCGTCCGTCAACCCCGTGGTTGGCCTGGCAGGATTCGAACCTACGAATGCCAGAGTCAAAGTCTGGTGG
>CAYYLW010000221.1:0-3198 GCA_964472465.1 uncultured Oscillospiraceae bacterium
TGGTTCCCCCGCCCTGTGGAGACTGTGCTTGAGAGTTACAGCCTGCCCAACCGCCGGGAGATAGACCCCACGCCGATTATGTGCATCTTCTACTACGCCATGTTTGGGCTGATGTTTTCGGACTTTGGCTACGGGCTTTTGCTGGCGGGGGCCACGGCCATCTGCCTGCTGAAGTTTAAGAACATGGAAGAGAACTGGAAAAAGCAGCTAACGCTTTTCTTCTGGTGTGGTGTTTCCACCATGATTTGGGGCGTGGTATTCTCCAGCTACTTTGGAGATGTGGTGGACGCCGTGGCCAAAACCTTCTTTGGCCGCGCGGCCGATGCCCCCACCCTCATTCCGCCTTTGTGGTTTGCGCCTTTGCAAAACCCCATGAAACTGCTGATGTTCTGCCTGGCCATCGGTGTGTTGCACCTCACGGTGGGCTTCATCATGAACGGGGTGAACAGCGCCCGCCGGGGCGATGTGCCCGCCATCATCTACGATGCGGTGTTCCCGGGCCTGTTTGTATTCCCGCTGATTGTGGTGCTGCTGGGCACGGATCTGTTTGCCGGAATGCTGGGCTCCACCACCCCGCTTCTCAGCCTGCCGCCCTTCGTAAACACCCTGTGTTTTGCCATTGCGGGCATCTGCGCCGTGGGGGTGGTTTTCACCGGTGGGCGCGAGAGCAAGAACTGGGGAAAACGCATTTTAAAAGGTGTGTACGCCCTGTACAACGTGATGGCCGGCTGGCTTTCGGACATTTTGAGCTACTCGCGCCTGCTGGCGCTGGGGCTGGCCACCGGGGTTATCGCCTCGGTTATGAACCAGCTTGGCAGCATGCTGGGCGGTGGCATTGCTGGCGCCATCCTGTTCATCATTGTGTTTGCCGTTGGGCAAAGCCTCAACATGGGCATCAATGTGCTGGGCGCCTACGTGCATTCCAACCGTTTGGAATTTGTGGAGTTCTTCGGTAAGTTTTACGAGGGCGGCGGGCGGAAGTTCGCGCCTTTGGGGGTTCATACTAAGTATTATAAAATTGAGGAGGAAACATAGCATGTCTGAAATGGGTATTGTTTTTGCAGTTCTGGGGATGGCGGTGGCCGCCTTCCTGCCTGGATGGGGTTCTGCCCGGGGCGTTGGCCTGGCGGGGCAAAGCGCCGCCGCCGTGGTGACCGATGACCCCAGCATGTTCGGTAAAGTTCTGATTTTGCAGCTTCTGCCCGGCACCCAGGGCATCTACGGTTTGCTGATTGCCTTCATCACCATGAGCCAGATCGGCCTCATCGGTGGTTCGCCCGAAATGAGCCTGGCTAAGGGCCTTGCGTACCTGGCTGCCTGCCTGCCCATCGGCATCGTGGGCCTCATCTCGGCCATCAACCAGGCCAAAGCCTCGGTGGCGTCCATCAACCTGGTGGCCAAACGCCCCGACCAGTTCGGTAAAGCCATGATTTTCCCCGCCATGGTGGAAACTTACGCCATCCTTGCCCTGCTCATCAGCCTGCTGGCCCTGGTGGGCCTGAATGGCCTGGCGATCTAAATGAAGGAAGCCAGAGAGCAAAACAGGCAAAGGAGGAGCCGCCGTGACGGGTCTTGAAAAGATCATCCGAGAAATTGAGGACGAAGCCGCCGCTGAGGCGGAAGCGACCATAGCCAAGGCGAAAGAGGAAGCGGACGGTCTGCTGCAAAAAGCCAGGGAGGACGCCCAGGCGGCGTCTGACAAAGCCCTGGACGCAGCCAGCCAAAGCGTGGCCGATATTGAGTATTCGCGAGATTCCGCCCTGGGCCTGCAAAAGCGGCAGCGCAGCTTGGAAACCAAGCAGGCGCTGCTGGGCGAAACGCTGGCGCTGGCGCTGAAAGAGCTGTACTGCCTGCCCGAACAGGAATATTTTACGCTGCTGTTGCGTTTGGCCGCCGCCTCTGCCCAAAACGGCGAGGGTGTGATGATGCTGAACAACAAGGATAAGCAGCGCCTTCCCGCCGGGTTTGAGCAGCAGCTTGCGGGCGTGTTGCCCGCGGGCAGCAGCATCAAGCTGGCCAGCGAAAGCCGCCCCATCGACGGGGGTTTTGTGCTGAAATATGGCGATGTGGAGGAAAACTGTTCCTTCGCCGCTATTTTTGACGCGCGCTGGGAAGAATTTGCCGATATGATTAGCCCCATTCTGTTTGCAAATGCCTAGCGCAGCACAAAAACCTGGACGAAAGGAGGGGGCCCAATGGCAGAGGAGTATATCTATGCGGTAACGCGGGTGCATATGGCCGAACAGCACCTGCTTAGCCGCCAGGACATGGAGCAGATGATCCAGATGGGCGGCGCCGCCGAAGTGTTCCGCTTTTTGGCCGACAAAGGCTGGGGAACGCAGGAGACCCCTGCGGGCGACGTGGAGGCCCTGCTGGACGCCGAGACCGAAAAGACCTGGGGGTTGATTGGGGAACTGGTGGGCGAGGTGGAATCCTTTCATGTGTTCCGCCTGGCAAGCGATTACCACAACCTAAAAGCCGCCATCAAATTGGCCTTTACGGCCAACGAAGAAACCAACCAAGCCCATTATTTTCTGCCCGGTGGCACCGTGGAACTGGAAAAGATACGCAAAGCGGCCCGGGAGCATGATTTTGGCGCCCTGCCCGAAGGGATGGCCGCCGCCGGACGGGAGGCCTACGAAGTGCTGGCCCACACCGGAAACGGCCAACTGTGCGATATGGTGCTGGACCGTGCGGCCCTACAGGCCGTGGATAAGGCCGGCCAAGGCGCGGGCTGCGCCTTGCTGCGCCGCTATGCCGAGATCACCGTGGATGCGGCCAACATCAAGGCGGCAGTGCGCTGCTGCCGGATGAATAAGAGCCGCGAATTCATGGAGAAGGCCACCGCGCGCGCGGGCACGCTGGACATCAAGGCCCTGCTGGACGCCGCGTCCTCGGGGTTACAGGCCGTGTACCAGTACCTGGAGACCACCGCGTATGCCGGGGCCGTGGAAGCGCTGAAAAGCAGCATGGCGGCCTTTGAGTGCTGGTGCGAGGACCAGATGATTCGGATGATTCGGCCCCAGCGTACCAACTATTTTGGCCTTGAACCCCTGGCCGCCTTTATCCTGGGCCGGGAGAACGAGATCAAGATGGTGCGGCTGATTTTAAGCGCCAAGCTGAACCATTTGAGCGACGAGGTGCTGCGGGAAAGGCTGAGGGAAACCTATGTATAAGATTGCAGTGATGGGCGACCGC
>CAYYLW010000222.1:0-3190 GCA_964472465.1 uncultured Oscillospiraceae bacterium
GGGGGCCAAAGGCCTTTTCCAGCACATCCCGCGCATAGTCCACGCCGCCCTCGGCAATCACCTTTTGGGTGACGCATAGGCCGTAAAAATCATCGATAATCGCGTTCAATTCCTCGGGGGGCAGGCTCTCCATTTTGGCCACTTCTAGGGAGAGTTGCTCTATTTCTTCCTCCCGCAGGTATTTGTATACCTCGGCTGCTTCCGATGCGCCCAGCGTGACGATGACTGCCGCCGCACGGGTTTTGTTTGTGATTTTGCCGCTACCGCTTGCCACTATGATTCACCCTCCTTCAACCAGTTACGAAGTAGGTTGGCCGTGATTTCCGGGTTGTTCCGGGCAAATTCACGCACCTCGTTGGTGATGGCATTTTCGTTGTTGTCACTCATGGCGGCGTCTTTAAGCTGGCGCTTGCGCTCCTCAATTTCCTGCTGTACGCGCAGGGCCTCTTCCTCCTCGGCGGCCAGTGCAACAGCCTCGGCTTCAAGCCTCTTTTTCTCTTTGCGTTTGCGCATGATAACAATGAGAATGATGGCGATGATGAGCGCGGCCAGCGCCGCGGTGGCTATGTAGAAGAAGGTGGCCGGTAAGCCGAAAATGAGGTTTTGTTCGGCCTCTGGGGTGACGGGGTTTGCGTCCAGCATCCCCTGCACGTTTACGCTATCAATGGGGATATTGGTGGCGGCAGCGATGAGCTCCCGCAGGGTTTGCCGGGTGTTGTTGTCTAGCTGGCCGCGCACCATTACGCCAATGGACGCTTCGCTCAACGTGGCGCCGTCTTTTTCCACCTGCTGCTTGATATAGCTTACCAGGTAGTCTCGGCTTTGGTAATAGTCCACGGTGTCCATCTCGCCGTCGCCGTTTAGGTCGGCATAGGTGGGGATATCGGTGTTGTTGGTTTCGCCAGCCACCCCGGCGGCATATTGCCCGGTGCCCATCACGGCCTGGGTTTCTTCGTGGTTGGTAACGCCTCCGTTCGTGCCCTCCAGGGGGCTATACTGCATGCTCTCGGTAATCATGGCGTCCCAGTCCAGGGCGGCGGTGACCGAGATGCGGTAGTCGTTCATGTCTGGGTAGGGAAGGGAGAGAATGTTGGCCGTTTTATCGTGCAGGCGTTGCTCTACCTCAGCCTCGAAGCCCTGGCGCTGTAAAAATTGCGAAGTGGAGGCAAATTCGGCGTCATAGCCTTCCCCGGCTGCGGCCAGGGTAACGCCCGCAGTGTCGATGACCGAGACCTGCTCGGGATCGATGTTGGCGGCGGGGCCCACCAAAAAGCGAATGCCCGACACTTGCCCGGAGGTGAGCACCTGCCCGTTGATCATATCCAGCTTTACAGAAGCGCTGTTGGGGCTACTGCCCGCGTTCCAAACCCGGTTGGAACGATCCTGTATATTTAAAGTAACGTAGGCATTCTGCACACCGTCATAGGTTTTGATGATATCCTGCAAACGGTCTTGCATCTGGTTAACTTGGTATTGCTGCTTTTCAAAATCCGTGGTGGTTAGGCCGCCGGCCTGCTGGAAAATATCGTAGGGCAGGGCGGCGGTGGAGGAGGGGATGCCCACAGTGGCCAGTTGCGCCATAGCGGCGTTGGCTTGGTTGGCAGGCACTTCCAGTTCACCTTTGCCGTTGATTTGCCCGGGTATGCCAACGGCTTGCAGGGTGGCAAGGCCCTGCACGCTTTCCTCCTGGGGTAGGTCTTGGTACAACACCATCATGCGCGAAGCGCGTACATTCATAAACACAGCAAGGCCCACTGCCAAGGCAAGGGCCGCTACTGCCGCAATGATTATGATGCGTTTCCGTGCGGGTTCCAGGTTTTGCCAGCTCTCTTTCAGCTTGGCAAACGCCTGTTTAATCTGGTCCCCGAGGGAAGAAAGACGTTCTCCCATTACACCAATCCTTCATACCTGCCGCCGTATTGAAAAACAGCAGCGGCGTTATTTTCCATTCGTTTTGCCCGGTGTGCCGGCAGGCAGTTAAATTTGCATCTGCATCAGTTCTTTATAAGAACGGATGGCAGTGCTGACAAGGCTAGAGGTGAAGTTGATGGCCGTGGAGGATTTCACGCCGGCCAGCGCACCGGTGTGCAAGTCGTCCGTTTGGCCCAGGGCCAGGTCATACAGAGTGGAACGGGAACTCTCGCCTGTGGAGGAGAGGTCCGCCACTGCTTTCTGCAAAAAATCCGAAAAAGGGGCATTCCCGGCCGTGGCACCTTGCACGTTTTGCTGTTGCTGGGTGCCGGAGAGGGAACTGATGGAAGGCAGGCTGCTCATGGGAATGATGAAAGAACTCATGTGTGCTCCTCCTAATACGGGTTAAACCCGGATATGGGCCCAAAATATCACAGATATGTGAACACAGCGAAACGGCAGCCTTGGCTACCGTCCGTGGTTATTTCAATATCTCTGCGGCCTTCATGGCCATAGCTTTAATTACGTTGATGGTGGTGATGTTGGCGTTGTAGCTGTGGGTGGCGGCCATCAAATCCACATTTTCTTCGGCACGGTCCACATTGGGCATCAATACATAGCCGTCTTCGTCAGCGTCTGGGTGGGCGGGGTTGTATACGGGGATAAACTCGCTCTCGTCTTGAATCACCTCTTGCACCCGCACGCCGCCACTTACGGCGGCGTCTCCACCGCGTAGTGGCCGCCCATTGACATTTGTGTATTTTTGGGCCGCTTTATCCAGCGCGGTTTGGAAGGTGAGGGGACGTTCTTCAAACACCACCAGTTGCCGGCGATAGGGGCCGCCTTCGGCCGAGCGGGTGTTATCGATGTTGGCGATGTTTTGCGCAATGATGTCCATGCGCATGCGCTCCGCAGTGAGCGCGGAAGCAGAAATATCCAGGGTATTCAAAAAAGACACGGCGCGTCCTCCTTTGGGGTTTCTCTGCCAGCGGGGCAGGAACCCAAAACATGTGATTTACTCACCAGTGAAAAAGCTATACGCGAGAATTACTGATGGCAGAGTTGATGGAACTGTAGTGGCCAGAGACGCGATCCATTAAATAGCTATACTGCGCATAGGCTTTCCATAGTTCGGTTTGCTCTTTTTCAAATTGAACATTGTTGCCGTCAATCCGCACTTCGGTATCGGTGTTTTGGTTTATCGTGGTGCGGTACAGGCCACGGGGGCCAGTGGCAGTGGAAAGGTAACGCGTGTTGGCGTTGTTGGTGGTGCTGCCAG
>CAYYLW010000223.1:0-3169 GCA_964472465.1 uncultured Oscillospiraceae bacterium
GTACACGCTGCCGTAGGGCACGTTGTTCACCGCCTGCACCATGGTGATGCGCCCTAGAACGCCGCTGTCCACAATGGCCTTCACCTCCTGCACAAGGGCCGTTACCCGCAGGGGAAAAGAAACCACCACCCGGTCCTCCTGCCCTTTTCCGGCCTCTCGCAGGCTCTGGAACTGCTCCTCATCCACGCAGACGGGTTTTTCCAAAAAGAGAGGCAGCTTTTTTTGCAGAACCAGACGTGCAAGGGGGGTGTGCAGGGTGCACCGCGTGCCAATGAACACGCCGTCCAGCGGCTCCTTATCCAGCATTTCCTCGGCGGTGGCGTAGTAGGCGGTGGAGGAAAAACGCGGGTCATTCCCCCATTTTTCCCGTACGGCGGCATGGCGGGGGTCTGCGATGGCGGCGATGCAAATGTCTGCCTCCATGGCCGTAAAGGCCTGCATCATGGTTTCGCTGCGCAACCCGTAACCAATAAATCCAATTCGTTTCATAAAAAGGCTCCTTTTCAGTTGTGGTATGTATGGTACAAACGCGGGAGGAAGTGTAAAGATATGAACGATGAGTTTGAAAACTTTGCGCGAGGTGTCGCGAGCTGTACAGACACAGAATTCATCGTTGTTTTTAACGCGGAGATGAATAGGCTGGGGTACATTTGTAATAGAGTATTGGGCGGTGGGGATGGCTGCGACCAGAAAATGTTTGCTTTTACAAAAGCGGGCGTGAAGAGCCAAAAAGTATATGCCCGGGTATACCTATGGGGGAATGAATGGATTCTTCGCCTGTATTTCAGCCAGGTGGACAAGCACACAGAGTTCATAGAACAGGCGCCGGATTTCATTCAACAGGCCTTTACGGGCGACTATGGAACCTGTGGACATTGCAACAATAGGAAAGAGGACGGTTCCTGCAACCATAGGAAAAGCTACACCATTCACGGTAGGCCATATGAACTATGCGATGGTTATGCCTTTGGCTTCACTTCTCCCAGCAAGGAGAGAATACCAGACTACATAAAGCTGTTTCTCACCTTCTACCCGGAGAGGAAGCGAAAGGCATAAGGGCGGCGCTGGCCCGCGAGGGGTGCCGGTAAAAAAATGAATGCAAACCGTTTCCGCCAGCCACAACAAAACCGCAGGGCGAAACGGTGAAAAAAGAAAGGGTGGCTGACGATGGAACTGTATATAAAAAAGCTTTCGGCCATGGCCAAGGTGTTTCTGGAGGAGGAACCCAGAGAGGACTACCAGCCCGGCGAGGTGTTTTTGAACGAGACCTTTTGTTTTCAGCTGGCCTATTCCCCCAGCACGGCCCTCACTTTGGAGGACGATACTCTGCGGGTGAGCTGCTCCCATGCCGAGGCCGTGCAGACTTTTTCTGTGGGGCATGTGCCCTGCGAACTGCCCTGCTACCCAGACGCGGACGCCGATTATCTGCGCCGAGGGCCGGGGCTGTTTCCCGACGTGCTGTTGCCCTGGCCGGGGGAGAGCCGGCTAACGGGTATGCTGCAATGGCGCAGCCTGTGGTTTGAGGTGAACCCGGCCGTACTGGGCGCAGGGGAACACGGGATAGAGGTGAGGCTGGAGACGGGCAGCGGGGCCACGGCACGGGCGGTGTTTACCCTGCGGGTGCTGCCGCTGGAATTGCCCGCCCAAAAACTGGTGTTTACCCAGTGGGTGCATTACGATTGCATTGCCCGGCTGCACGGCATGCCCTGTATGGGAGAGGCACATTGGCAGATGGTGTGGCGCTATGTGCGGCAGGCGGCCGAGCACGGGGTAAACATGCTGCTCACCCCATTGTTTACCCCCCCGCTGGACACCCTGCCCGGCAGAGAACGGCCCACTGTGCAGCTGGTGGGGGTGCGGCTGACGGAGAATGAAGAGTATCAGTTCGATTTCTCACCGCTGAAACGGTTTATGGAAACGGCCCGCAGCCTGGGGATGGAATATTTTGAGATGAGCCCGCTTTTCACCCAGTGGGGGGCGGCTTTTGCCCCCAAGGTGATGGCGGAGACGCCGCAGGGCCCAAAACGTATATTTGGCTGGGACACGGCCAGCGACAGTGGGGCCTACACCGGCTTTTTGCGGCAGATGCTGCCCCAGCTGGCCGAGCAGCTGCGGCGGTGGGGCCACGCACCGCGGTGTTATTTTCATGTGTCCGACGAGCCCCAAAAGCCTGAGCACTACCCCCATTACCGCAAGGCCTACACCCTGATGGCCGAATGCCTGCCCGGTTTCGACATCATGGATACCCTCAGCAGTGCCGAATTTTACAAAGAGGGCTATGTGCGGCATCCCATCGCCGCCGCCGATGCCTTTGCCGGCCTACAAGCTGCGGGAGCGAGGGATATGTGGGCCTATTACTGCTGTGCACAGTATAAGGATACCCCAAACCATTTTCTGGCCATGCCGCTACGCCGCACCCGGGTGCTGGGCAGCATTTTGTATAAGCAACAGGTGGGGGGCTTTTTGCACTGGGGCTACAATTTCTGGAACGGAAAATACTCGGAATGTGAGCTGAACCCCTATGCCACCACCGACGCCAAGGCAACCTTCCCCGGGGGCGACCCCTTCGTGGTGTACCCGGGGGAAACGGGGCCGCTCTCCTCGCTGCGGCAAAAGGCCTTGCGCGCCGCGGTATACGATAACCGCGCCTTACAATTACTGGAGGAAAAGGCCGGGCGGGCTGCCGCGCTGGCGGCGCTGGAAACGTTCGGCCCGCTGGATTTTACCAGTTACCCGCGCAGCCGAACGGCCTTGCACCAAATGCGAGGGCAGATAAACCGTGCCATTTTCCACTCATAAAATCATCAGATTACTAATATTTTACCATCTTATTAGTGAATTGCAAGAGGGGTACAGAAAAAATAGCCGGGTGGCTTTGTGAAAACATACAAAGTTTCCCGGCTTTTCTTGTGGGGGTTTTTGCTTGACTTTTTGTGTAGATTGGTATTATTATGACATTAAGTTAGTGAAGGACTGTGCCTCTGTACTGAGAATGTGAGAAGGTAAACGGGGCAAATAATATTAGTAATAATTTTGTAGAGGGGGAACGGCTTATGGCCCAACATGCCGCTGCGGCGCCTCCACCCGGAAACCTGCAAGACCGCCAGTCCCGCAAACACCGCTTTATGGCGTATATGCGGAAATACTGGTTCATCTATCTGCTTGTGTT
>CAYYLW010000224.1:0-3098 GCA_964472465.1 uncultured Oscillospiraceae bacterium
GAAAACCATTGCCGAACTGCGGGAGGACAAACGCCTGAAACCCCGCGCCACAAAATATATGGAGTTGTTTGCCATAGCGGGGATATTGAGCATGATACGCGTCTGGCTGGCCGAGGGCTGCGTCGATAGCCCTGAGGAACTGGCCGGGCTGATGACCCGTTTTTTATACGAGGGGCTTTGCGGGCTGTTCCGGGGGGAGGGCCAATAGGCAGCCCTCCCCCTGAAACACCGGTTCTCTCTCCATGTGTTTTGCGTATTGATAGAAAGCTGCCTATAAAAAGTTTGCAAAAATGCCCGCGATAAACCAGCCAAATAAAATCATGCCCAAAAGGCCCACAGGGCAGATGAGGACGACCTTCCACTGCTGTAAAAATGGCCGCTGAAAAATGGCCTTAGCAGGAAAAATTGAATACCGCCTGTACCGTGCCGCCGCCCGCCGCCTTCCCCCAGGCGGCGGCGTTTTTGATATACCCAAGGCGGGTGTAAGAATAGGGGGTGGAAAAACCCTTGTAAAAAAGCACCAGGCAGTTTTCGCCATACAGCATCAGTTCACCCGCCTGCACGCTCTCCACGGCCTCTGCGGCGGTGGGCAGGTTCTGGGGCAGGTAGTAAAACTTTTCGTTTTGGTTTAAATCCTCCATGGTGATGCTGAGGGGGAAAAGTTCCAGCAGTTTTTGGGTGGCGGCGTTATTGTATAGCTGCGCGGTGTAGGTTTGGTCGTCTATCAGCAGGCGTATCTCCGGCATCTTCCCGCTGTTTGCAGGGGGCGGGCAGCTCTCGGCGTCCTGCCCTGTAGCCTCGGCCTGTGTGCCCAAGGGGCCTTCTAAATAGGAGGAGGCAAAAGTGCCGCTGCCATAAGTGGGGGGAAGCGCGAGGCTTTGGGCCTGCCCCCCGCCGGCACAGGCGGCCAGGTGGGCGCAAAGGGCCCCTAGTGCTAGAAGCGCCAGCCATTTTTTGCAGGTTTGTTCCATCTGGCTTGCCCTTTCATTTATGTGGTAAAATGTTGTGTTGCATTTACAGCACTTGCTGTGTAAAACATTTGTTCAAATGCTGTATGTTAACACACGGTTCTCCCTCTTATCGCTCTCCTCAATGTATTTTATAAACCGCGCGGGCACCCCTGCGCAAAGGGTGCTGGGCGCTACATCCTTTGTCACCACAGCCCCGGCGGCCACTATGGCGTTATCGCCAATGTTTACGCCCGGCAGCACGGTTACGCCCGCGCCCAGCCAAACGTTCTGGCCAATGTTGACGGGTGCGGGGTAGAGGCTGGCTCTATCGCCGGGGGCAAAGCCATGGTTCAGGGTGGCCAGCACCACGTTGTGCCCAATCAGGGCGCCGCTGCCAATGGTGATGCCGCCCTGGTCTTGAAAACGGCAACCCGAATTGAGGAACACATCCTTGCCAAGATGGATGTTTTTGCCAAAATCTGCCGTAAAGGGGGGAAAGAGGGTAAAGCCCTCGTCCACGGGCTTGCCCGTAAGTTCTGAAAAAAGCGCGCGTATCTCGCCGGGGGTGTGGTAGGCCCCATTGATGGCGGCGCAGATGCGGAGGGCCGCCTGGCTTTGCCCGTGCATAAAAAGATGCGCCGGGGAGCCGCCGCGCACTACCTCACCCCGGTTTAATTGCTCCAAAAATTTTGAAAGTTCCATGGCTATGTCTCCTTCTTCGGGTTTATCTCCTGCCTGGGGTTTGTTCTTTACTTGGGGTTTATCTCCTATTGGCGCTTGCGGTGTAAAACATTTGTTCAAATGCTGTAAGCGGTTTTGGCAGGGGGGGCGGCTTGGTCCGTTTACAGGTTTACAGGGAAGGCCTTGCCCCAAGTACAGTATAAGCCCAGGATAAAAACATGTAAAATACTTATAGTAAATATGGTATAATGCTTTTTAAGCATGGTGAAATTATAAAAAAACCCCTGTGTTAGAGGAGCATAAAAATGGAACTGCGTGTATTGCGTTATTTTTTGGCGGTGGCCAGGGCGGAGAATATCTCGGCCGCGGCGGCGGTGCTGCATTTGAGCCAGCCCACCCTTTCGCGGCAGCTGATGGAGCTTGAGGCGGAGCTTGGGGTTAAGCTGTTTTGCAGGGGGAAACGGAAGATAAGCCTGACGGATGAGGGGCGCTTGTTGCGCAAACGGGCCGAGGAGATGACGCAGCTTGCTGAAAAAACCCAGGCGGAACTTGCGGCCCCGGCGGCCCTGAGTGGGGAGATTTATATTGGCGGTGGGGAGACGGGCGCCATGCGCCAGGTGGCCCGCCTGGTAAGGGAGTTACAGCGCCAGCACCCCAAACTGCGGGTGCACCTGTTTAGTGGCAATGCCGAAGAGGTGACCGAGCGGCTGGATAAAGGACTTTTGGATTTTGGCCTGCTGATACAGCCCGCGGAACTTGCAAAATATGAGAGCCTGCGGCTGCCGCAGAAAGACAGGTGGGGCGTGCTGATGCGAAAAGACAGCCCCCTTGCAGAAAAAGCGGAGATTGCACCCGAAGATTTGTGGCCCCTGCCGCTTATTGGCTCGCGCCAGCGCAGGGTAAGCGGCAGTATTGCAAGGTGGATAAAAAAGGACTATGAAGAACTGAACCTTGTGGCCAGCTATAACCTTGTGTACAATGCCGCCCTGTTGGTGGAAGAGGGGATGGGCTACGCCCTGGCATTAGAAAATTTGGCGCACACGGGGCAGGGCAGCGCGCTGTGTTTTCGCCCGCTTGTGCCTGCGCTTTGGGCCGAAGCGGACATAGTTTGGAAGAAGCAGCAGGTGTTTTCAAAGGCGGCAGGGCTGCTTTTGCAGCGTATGCAAACCTCTTTTGCCGCCCCGGAATTGCCGTAGAAAGGTGGGGATGGCGCCGGCGACTAGCCAAAGCGCTACTTTTAGCATGGTGGGGCCAGTCAATACCCAAATGCTGCCAATGCCAAATTTTAACCCTGTGTTTTTGGCTACAAAGCGTGCCACCTTGGCCGCCTGCCAAAGGCGGCGGGTGGCCTCTGTTTTGGCATTTTTGTTTTTTGCGTAGATAAGAAACAAATCAAAAGACGTCCTGCAAAAAATGGCCAGCGTGTGGCGGTAAAATGCCAAATGCGTGAAATGCCAAGCGCCGGTG
>CAYYLW010000225.1:0-3059 GCA_964472465.1 uncultured Oscillospiraceae bacterium
GGAGGAGAAGTTGCGCTGGGCCATCATCATGGCGGTCATCTCATCGGTCATGTTCACGTTGCTGTTTTCGTAGGCGCCCTGCACCAGTTGGGGGTCTTGGGCGGGAGTACCCACACCGCCGCCTGCCAGGGTGAACAGGCCGTTTTGGTTCTGGTCAATCTCGGCGTCATCGGCCGGTACGGTGATGGCAAGCTGGCCCATGGCCGCCCCGGTGAGGCTGTTTGTGATTTGCCCATTGGGGGCCACGGTGATATCGCTGGTGTTCAGTTGCAAGGGGCCGCCTGTACCCAGTACCCGCCCGCGCCCACGCAGCACCAGGTAGCCCTCGTTGTCCAAATCAAACTGCCCGTCGCGGGTGAGGTAGGTTTGGCCATCCTCCCCTTGAACGTTGAAAAAGCCGTAGCCGGTAATGGCCATATCGAAGGGACGGGTGGTTTCGGTGATACCGTTGAAGGTGAAAATATCGGGAACCTCGTCCACAATGCGCGCGGGGTTGCCTACGCCAATGGCGCCGCCATTGTATTTTTCAAACCGGTTGAGGAACTGCTGTTCAAAAGTGGTGGAGATGACCCGGCTGGTTTTGAACCCCGGGGTTTGCATATTGGCCAGATTGTTGGCGATGACATTGAGACTGCGCTGCTGCATAAACATGCCGGAAGCCGCTGTGTAAAAACCTTGTAGCATAAGTGGAACTCCTTTCGCCCGAAAGCATTGCGCTAATTCACCAGATAGCTGGCTAGTTTCTGTTTCATCTTCAAAATGGCCTTGGAGTGGGTTTGGCTCACGCGGGATTCCGAAACTCCCATCACCTTGGCAATCTCGTGCAGTTTTAGGTGTTCGTAGTAGTAAAGGGAAACTACAAGACGTTCTTTTTCTGTTAAACCATCCACGGCAAGTTTTAGCTGCTGATGCAGTTCTTGCTGCATCAGGCCTTGCTCGGGCAGGCCGTCTTCATCGCTGCTTACAAGGCCGGGTGGTTCGCTGCTGCCTGGCAGGGCATTTTGCAGCAGTTCTTCAAAGCTGAGCACGGCGCCAGCGTGCATCTCGGAAAAGTGTTTGTGTACCGCCTCCTCGGGCAGGCCCATATAGTCGGCCAGTTCCCGCGTGGTGGGCTCTCGCATCAGTTCGGTGGACAGGGCATTGTAGGCGTCGCCCACCTCCCGGGCAGTGCGGCGCACCCGGCGGGGCACCCAATCTTGCTTGCGCACAAAATCAATGTTGGCATTTCGTATGCGCATATAAGCGTAATTTTCAAACTTCATGCCCTTGTCGGGCGTATATTTTTCCAGGCAGTCTATCAAAGTGAGAATGCCCTCGTTCACAACATCCTCCACCTGGGCATAGACGGAGGTGATGCCGCGCATCTGCACGGCCACGCTTTTGGCAATATAACTGTAATGCATCACAAGTTGGTTGCGCAGTTCAAAATCACCGGTTTGCTGGAACTCGGCCAGCACTTCGGCAGGGTTTTCTAATTTAAATTTGGTGTCTGGTTCAGCCACGGGCGGCCCCCTTTGCTTCCGGGCGGGTCCCGTTTGGGCAACCCGGATACTGATAGGAACTATTATACAACAAACTTATGGTAAACCTGTGGCAAGTTCAAAAAAAATCCTCTATGCCGCTTATTTAGCCAGCCATTTCAGCCTGGCCTAGCGCGATGTTGCCCAATGCCTGAATTTGGATATCGGTGTCTATCTCGTTGAAGCTGAGTACCACCACCCGGGGGTAGAATTGATCGATGAGTTTCTTGAAATAGATGCGGACGATGGGGCTGGTGAGCACCACCAGGGTTTGCACGATATCCCGCACTTTATCGAACTGGCCGCCGGCTGCCGCCACAATGCCCTGGATGACGTCTGGCTCCAGGGCCAGGTAACTGCCCCCGTCCATCTTCTTCACGGCGTTCATGATGATGTTTTCAATCTCGGCGTCCAGGGTGATTACCTTGAGCTGGCCAGCCTCGCAGAAGCGGTGGGAGATGGTGCGGCGCAGCGCCTGGCGCACGTATTCGGTAAGCATGTCGGTGTCTTTCACGGCGGCGGCGTAATCGCCCAGGGTTTCCAGAATGCTTTCCAGATCCCGGATGGGCACGCCCTCCCGCAGCAGGTTGGAAAGCACCTTTTGCAAATCGCTGGTGTTCAGAACACCGGGGATGGTTTCGTCCACGATGCTGGGGTTGGTTTTCTTGAGGTTTTCCAGCATGTTGCCCACCTCCTGCCGCGTGAGCAGTTCATGCGCATGCTGGCGAATCACCTCGGCCAGGTGGGTGATGATAACGCTGGTGGGGTCTACCAAGGTGTAGCCCGCCAGCTCGGCTTTGGGTTTGCGGTCCTCGCTAATCCATTTGGCCGGAATGCCAAAGGCGGGTTCTATGGCGTCGATGCCGTCCACGGGGTCGGCGCTATCGCCGGGGGCCAGGGCCAGGTAATGGTCCACCAAAACATCGCCCTGGGCCACCTGTTCGCCTTTAAAGCGGATGGTGTACTGGTTTGGGTTGAGCTGGCCGCTGTCTTTCAGCCGCACCGAGGGCACCACCATGCCCATTTCTAAGGCGAACTGTTTGCGGAACATCACCACCCGATCCACAAAGCTGCCGCCGCTGGCCTCATCCACCAAGGGAAGCAATGAATAGCCAAATTCCATCTCAATCTGCTCCACAGTAAGCAGGGAATACACATTGTCGATGTTGCGGTAGTAGCTGGCTTCGCTGGTCACCTCTTCACGGGGGCCTTCCGTCTCACCACCGGGGCCGCTTTCCAGGGCTGGCCCACTTGCCGGGGCAAGCTGTTTGCTGCGCCGCATCATCAGGATGCCAATGGTGATGAGCATGCCGCTGACCAAAATAACCTGTACGGGCGGGAAGTTTACGAAGATGAGCAGCAGCATCACGCAGCCGGTGATGATGAGGGCAATGGGCTGGGAGATGAACTGCCGGGCGATGGTTTTGTTCAGGCTATCATTGTTGCCGCTGCGGGTAACCACCATACCGGTGGCCACCGAGATGAGCAGGGAGGGAATCTGGCTCATCAGGCCGTTGCCGATGGTGGAGGTGGCGTAGA
>CAYYLW010000226.1:0-3032 GCA_964472465.1 uncultured Oscillospiraceae bacterium
CTATGCCCGCTTCCAGCTTTTCCAGCACTTCGTACTCGTGGCGCGCCTTGCGGTTGACAACCACGGTCTTAACATTTTCCACCGGGCCATCACCTCCGTTTGGGGCCGACTTTTCTGCCGCACCCCTATTTTTCGCGCCAAATGGTGGGGAACTGTACTATACCCCCATTTCAAGGCTTTGTCAAGCAAAGGGGGGGCAACAATCCGGTTACATTTCTCCTCGCCCTTCAAACGCACGGTATAGGGTCACATCATCTATAAATTCCAGGCTGCCATTCACCGGCAAGCCATAGGCCAAGCGGGTGGTTTGCACACCCAGGGGTTTTATCAGCCGCGCTAAATACATGGCCGTGGCCTCCCCCTCCACATTCGGGTTGGTGGCCATAATCACCTCGTGCACCTGCCCGTCGCGCAGGCGGTTCAGCAGGGCCTGCACGGGCAATTGGTCGGGGCCAATGCCCTCGGCTGGGGAGATAAGCCCGTGCAACACATGGTAACCCCCACGGTACTCGCGCGTGTGCTCAAAGGCAATCACGTCCCGGGGGCTTTCCACCACACAAATCATGCCGGCGTCCCGCTGGGGGTCTTGGCAGATGCCGCACACCTCCCCCTCTGTCAGGTTGTGGCACACGTTACAGCGTTTTATTTTTTCATGCGCGTCCACAATGGCCTCGGCAAAAGCCTGGGCCTGGTCCTGCTCCATACCCAGCACCTGGTAGGCCAGGCGCGCGGCACTTTTCCGGCCAATGCCGTTCAGGCGTGCAAAATGTTCAATTAGACGTTCTAGCGGCTCGGCGTTCATAGACATGCTGTTTCCTTCCCGCCCGGCCTACAGGCCCAGGTTTGCCAGGCCCGGGAACGCGCCAGAAATGGTGGCCATCTCGGCCTCGGCTTTTTCGTTCACCAGCCGCACGCCTTCGTTGAAGGCCGCCCCCACCATATCTTCCAGCATCTCCAGCTCTTCGGGGTCGGCCAATTCCGGTTTAATGCGCACCGAGGTGACGGTGAAATCACCGCGCAGGGTAATTTCCACCATGCCGCCCCCGGCGGATGCCGTGGTCTCTTGCTCGCGCAGTTCTTCTTGCTTTACCTGCATCTGGTTTTGCATGTCCTGCGCTTGCTGCATCAGTGCATTTACGTTTTGTTTACCATAGCCATCCGGCAGTCTTGCTTTCATACTATTGCTCCTTATTTCCCCGGAGGGGCTTCATTTTCATATTCAATGGGCAGGCCTTTTTGTTCCCACTCTTCCAAGGTTTTGCGGGCCGTTTCAGAGGGGCTTTCCCGCCCGCCGTCCTGCTTATATGGCCCTATGCCATAGCGCGTGCCCGTGGCCTGCTGAATGGCATTCTTGATGACCTCGCTGACATTTTTGTTGGAGCGGATAAACTCCATGAACACTTCTCCACCGTCAATCAGCACCCGCCTACCGTCAAAATACGCGCTGGTGGTTTTGATAAACGAGTGTACCATCGCGTCCATGCCCGCCGTTTGGGCAATCACGGCCTCCCAGCCAGCGAAGGGAACAAGCGCCCCGCCCGTGGCGGGCTGTGTGGTTTCTTCTGGTGTGGCTGTTGGTACGGCAGGGGTGGGCGGTGTGGCCTTGCCTTCCGCCACTGGCGCTGTTTGGGCGGGAGCTGGCGATGGGGCTTTTGGCGCCGGGGGGCTGGCAACACTGTTACTGGTGGGCACCGGTGGCGGAGAAGCCGCCCCGGCCGGTACGCTTTCCGCCTGTTCTGTGCCCGATGTGCTCACGGCCATAGCAGGTGCAGCCGCTGGCGCAGAAATAGGTGGGGCTGCGGGTGGTGCGGCCTGCGCCTTGACCGGCTGTGCCGGTGGCGGGACAATGGCCTGCCCACCCGTTTCCATGGCGATATCCAAAAGGGCCAGTTCCAGCTCCACACGGGGGTCCTGGCTGCGG
Organism: uncultured Oscillospiraceae bacterium; assembly: GCA_964472465.1. GTDB lineage: Bacteria > Bacillota > Clostridia > Oscillospirales > Ruminococcaceae > JAAYCI01. Next base: position 1,922 of record CAYYLW010000226.1, read on the forward strand.
GCCATTCTGTCCAGGGCCGAGGCCAGGCGGTGTAGCGCCCGGATGCAATGGGCGTCGCCCCCTTGGGGTGGCTCGTTTTGGTAGTGCTTGCGTTCGTCCTCGGGCATAAAATCCAGCAAACTGCCGTCCGGTTTTGCCGAAGCCAGCAGAAAATTGCGGTAGTGGGCAATCAGTTCCTCGGTCAGGCGTTTCACGTCCACCGATTTTTCGCGCAGGGAGACCACCAGTTCGAGTAGATTGTGCAGCTCCCCCTTGCCTGCGGCGGTGCTTAGGGAAAACAGATAGCCCCTGTCCGTCACCCCGGCCATACGGCGCACCAGGTCCTCGTCCACGGCCCCGCCAAAAGCGGCGCAGGTGTCCAGCAGGCTGAGGGCATCCCGCATGGAGCCATCGCCCAAAACAGCCACCAGCCCTGCCGCGCCTTCGCTGAGGGCAATCCCCTCCTGCCCGGCCACGTCCATCAGCCGCGCCTTGATTTTTTCCGCCGGAATGCGGGTGAAATCGAAACGCTGGCAACGGGACAAAATGGTGGCGGGCACCTTGTGTAATTCCGTGGTGGCTAAGATAAAAATAACATGGCTGGGGGGCTCTTCCAAAATTTTCAGCAGCGCGTTAAACGCCGCGGTGGAGAGCATGTGCACCTCGTCGATGATGTATACCTTGAAGCGGCAGCGCCCGGGGCGGTACACCGTTTCGTCGCGCAAATCGCGCACGTCATCCACGCCGTTGTTCGAGGCCGCGTCAATCTCTATCACGTCCAGAATACTGCCGTCCTCTATGCCGGTGCAGCAGGGGCATTCGCCACAGGGGCCGTCCTCGCTGGGGTTTTCACAGTTTACCGTTTTGGCCAGCACCTTGGCACAGGTGGTTTTGCCTGTACCGCGGGTACCGGTAAACAAATAGGCATGGCCCACTCGGTCCGCCTCCACCTGGCTGGTAAGTGCGCCGGTTATTGCCTCCTGGCCCACCACATCGCGGAAGGTTTTGGGCCGCCATTTGCGGTACAATGCCTGGTACATAATCCTCGGCCCCCTTTCGCCATTTATGCCAATATGAAGAAAAAAGACAGGCTCCACCGCCGCTTTGCATACGAAAGGCAGGTTGGCTGCGG
>CAYYLW010000227.1:0-3017 GCA_964472465.1 uncultured Oscillospiraceae bacterium
CCACATCATCTTTTTTTACGGCGCGGCTGCCCATGTGGCAATAGTAGTGCAGCAGGCCGTCCTGTGCCTGCACGCACACATAGTTGCCCCACTCCCATGTCAAGTTGCCCCGGTCTGTAACCATGTTGGACTGGATGACCTTGCCGCTGCCCACGGCAAGAACCTCGCGGTTGTCATCGCCAACAATGTCCAGGCCCTTATGGTCGGTTACCGCCCCGTTCAAGGTTCTTCTTCCAAATACGGATGTGACGCGATTTCTGCCTGCGAATGGTAGCATAACTTTACACCTCTGATTTTTATATTTGCAGGCTTCCCTGCCCTTCTTAGCCGCCCAGGTAGCTAAATGAGCGGAAAATAGGTCTTATCTGTGCAAACTTGTGGTCAGGGCACCAAAGTGAGAATATTCCATCCATCTGCGTATTCATATAGCACTCGCGCCATATACCGCTGCACCATCAGCAGGCCCAGCCCACCGGGGACCCGCTTGTCTGCCGGGGCAAGCAGTTCGGGCGGCTCCCGCCTCAGCGGGTTGAAGGGTTTTCCCCTGTCGTTTACAGAGACCAAAAAACCACTGCCCCACACAGCCTCCACACGTACCGGCCCCCTGCCATTCCCATAGGCATACTTGCAGATATTGGTGAACACTTCCTCCACCGATACCAGCAATGGGCAGAGCCGCTCTTCCCTACCCATGTGTTCCAGCGCCATTTTATACACAAAACACTGCACATGCTCATGGTTTGAGAGCAGCGACACCACTTCCAGTTCCCTCTTTTTTTCCCGCATGTGTGCCCCCCTTTCGGTTTTTGCAGGATGGATGCTACCACAGGAAAATATGCTGCCACCAATGCCAACACTCTTTTGCGTTTTTGGGTGTTCAACGGCCCCGCCTCTTCACCGCCAGCATGGTGATGTCATCCGCCTGTCCGGCTCCGGCTACAAAGTGCTTCACATCCCGCTCTATGCTGGCTATTTGACACTTTGGCTCTGTGCTTTGCGTCCTGTTCAGGCAGGCCAGAAGACGCTCTTCACCGTACAGGCTGGCTTGCAGGTTCATCGCCTCGGTCACACCATCGGTATACAGGAACAAAACATCCCCCTCATCCAGCACAGTACGCCGCTGCTGGTACCGCACCCCGGAAAAGCCGCCCAGCACCATCCCACTCCCCGCCTCCAGGTGCTCGTACCGCCCGGCATGGCGCACCAGGGGTGGGGTATGCCCGGCATTCACATAGCCCAGCCTGCCACTGGGAAGATGCAGAACACCCACAAAAGCGGTGACAAACATGGCCTCCTCGTTTTGGGCGCAGAGCAGTTCGTTCACCTCTTCCAGCACCTGGCTCAGGCTGCCGCCCGCTAAAAGCTTGCTCTGAATCAGGGTTTTGGCTTTCACCATAAACAGGGCGGCTGGAACGCCCTTGCCGGAGACATCCGCAATACAGACACACAGGCTGTCTTCATCCAGAAAGAAAAAGTCATAGAAGTCTCCCCCCACGGCTTTGGCCGGGTGCATATCGGCAAAAATATCCACATCCTGCCGCCCGGGGAAAGCGGGGAACACCGAGGGAACCATACCGGTTTGAATTTTGGCGGCAACAGCCAGTTCCGCGCTAATTTTTTCTTTCTCCGCCGTCACTCGCTCCACCTCGGCCATCTGGCCTTTCAGGTCATCCGTCATCCGGTTGAATGCCTGGCCCAGCTCGGAATTTTCGTCCTTACCCTGTACGTTTGCATGTGTTTCTAAGTTTCCCCCGCCAATCTTTTCCACCGCGGTAATCAGGCTGTGCAGGGGTGTGGTGATGGTGCGGGACAGTATGAAGGAGAGGAGCAGAATGAGAAGGGTGACCGCGGCGATGACCACGATGAACTGGATGGTGATGGCAAGCAGCCCTTCCCGTATGCTGTCCTGCGTGGTTTGGATGTAGGTTCTGATGTGCGCCCTTGTAGCCAGGGCCGGGGCAATAATCTCCTCCACCTCGGCCACTATCGCCAGATACCAGTTGGTTACAGGCAGGCGGTGGTAGGCCAGATAATACGCCGAACCGCCAATCTCTGTTGTCAGCAAGCCATTTTCCCCCGCAAGGCCATCCAAATGGGGAAGGGGTACCGCCTCGTCCATGCCCTCCGCCCGAAGGCCGGGGTGGGCAATGAGTACACCATATTGGTCGATGACAAAGGCATAGCCGGTTTCGCCAATGCGGTTGCCAGCGATGTCTTCCTGCATCTGTTTTAGCGTCACATCGGTGGCAATCACACCCAGCAGCCTGCCGGTTTCATCGTAAAACGCGGCGGCGTTGGTGCAGCAGACAATGCCGTATTGGTCCACTTCCGTCTCGGTCCAGATGGGGCGGCCCCCCGCCGCCACCGCCGCCAGATACCAGGGCCGCTGGCGGGCGTCATAGCTCTCATCATAGGCATTGCTGGCCGAAAACCGGTAGGTGATGCCTGTTTCGGTTCCAAGATAGACGTTGCTCATCATGGCGTTGGCACCCCGCACGGGGCGCAGCATATATTCGGCGTTGCTTATCAGCCGGACTTCGCGGCTCAGTTCGGCGGTCAACGCGGTGCCCGGGGCCAGCGTATATTTGGAGGCCCAGGCGCCGTTCGCTGTCTCGTTGGGAAGCGGCAGGACTCTGCCGCTAAAATCCCCCTCCAAAGCATACAGGGACGACAGGTATTCCCCCATAGCCAGCAACTCCGACTCCACCCTCTCTAAGGTGAAGTCCATTTTTTTCGACTGTTCCCCCACCATTTTCAGCAGATAGGTCTCCGCCTGTTCCATCAAGGCGGCCTCGCTGTCCTTAGAGATTTGGGTACCCAGATGCACGGTGGCCTGAATGGATTCCCCGGACAGGTCCCGCATGGTGACCAGGGCCAGTGCGGTGATGAAAAAAATGGGTAACAGGGCAGATGCCAGCAGGATAATCAAGAGTTTTGTGCCAATTTTCACATTCCGCATCGTTTCACGCCTCCTCCACAATGATGCTGCACAGGGCCTGCATATCGTAACCCGCCAG
>CAYYLW010000228.1:0-2914 GCA_964472465.1 uncultured Oscillospiraceae bacterium
GATTCCCGATGCGGCCCACGGCACAAACCCCGCCTCGGCGGCCATGAACAACTACAAGGTGGTCACCATTCCCAGTGGGCCGGACGGCTGCACCGACATGGAGGCTTTCCGTGCGGCGGTGGGCCCCCAAACGGCCGGTGTGATGCTGACAAACCCCAACACCCTGGGTATTTTTGAGAAGAACATCTCTGAGATTACCCAGCTTGTACACGACGCGGGCGGCCTGTGCTACTACGACGGTGCCAACCTAAACGCCGTGATGGGCGTGTGTAACCCCGGCGCTATGGGCTTCGACGTCATCCACCTGAACCTGCACAAAACCTTCTCCACCCCGCATGGCGGCGGTGGCCCCGGTAGCGGGGCGGTGGGTTGCAAAAACATTTTAAAACCTTTCTTGCCCCTGCCCATTCCTGCGCAAACCAAGAACGGCTATATTCTGGATGATAACCGCCCAGACAGCATTGGCAAGGTGCGCAGCTTTTACGGCAACTTCATGGTGGTGGTGCGTGCGCTTACCTATGTGCTCTCTTTGGGCAGCGACGGCATCCGCGAAGCGGCCCAGGGCGCGGTGCTAAACGCCAACTACATGCGCAAAAAAATTGCGGGCGGTAAGTACCTGGCCTATGACCAGCCCTGCATGCATGAGTTTGTGCTCAGCTTGAGCGAACTGAAAAAAGAGACGGGCGTCACGGCGCTGGATGTGGCCAAAGGCCTGCTGGATTACGGCATCCACCCGCCCACCATGTACTTCCCGCTGATTGTGGACGAGGCGCTGATGATTGAGCCCACCGAGACGGAAACCCGCCAGACGATGGACGAAACCGCCGAGGTGTTCAACAACCTGCTGCAACTTGCCAAAGACGAACCGCAGCGGCTGCACGACGCGCCTTTCACCACCCCGGTGCGCCGCCCCGACGAAGTGGCCGCGGCGCGAAACCCCATCCTGCGTTACGATTTTAGCCTGATGCAGGTGTAACCGGCTTTGTTCTCCTGGGTCATTTTGGCCCCGGATGGTCTCCTTTGCACGCCCCACCCTTCCGGCCCCGGAAGGGTGGGGTACTTTGCATTTTTACAGCAGATATGCCATAATAAGAGGGAAAACAGGGCCCAATGGCCCCGTGTTCTACAACTATATTCGGGTATGCGCCCTCATTTAGGGCCCCTGCCCCAGGAGATAACCGATGCAATGCGGAATTTCCACTTCTTGTTTCTACCCGGAGGACACCCTAACCAGCCTGCAAAAGGTGGTGCGGGCGGGGGCCCCGGTTACCGAAATTTTCCTCAACACCTTCTGCGAGGTGGAGGAGGATTACGTGCAGGCCTTGCGGCGGGTGGTGGCGGAGTCTGGCATTCGGGTGGCGGCCGTACACCCCTTCTCCGCCATGCTGGACGGCTTTTTTTTCGCCTCCACCTACGCCGCCCGAATGCCGGATGGCTTGCGGCTTTTTAGGCGGTATTTTGAGGTGTGCCAGGCACTGGGGGCCAACAAACTCAATTTCCACGGCGACCATGACCACAATGCCAAACTGTTTCCCAATAGCCAGTATGCCGAACACTTCCGAACCATTGCCGCGCTGGGGCGGGAATATGGGGTTACCCTTTGCCACGAGAATGTGAGCTATTGCCGCCTGGGCCACCCGGAGGCCGTGCGGAAGTTGACCCCGCTGTTTGGGGAATATGCTGCCTACACGCTGGATATCAAGCAGGTGCAGCGCCATGGTGGCCCCTGTGTGCAGGAGATGTTGCAGGCCATGGGGAAGAACATCCGCCATCTGCATATCAGCGACCATGACGAGACACGGGACTGCATTCCCCCTGGTACAGGGCAGTATGATTTTCAAGCGATGATTCACTTTTTGAAACAGATAGGCTACCAAGGCGATTTGATTATCGAATTGTACAGTGACGGTTTTGGCAGCACGGAAGAACTGGTGGCGGCCATGCGGTATATTGAGGAACGGATAAATGCGGAAAACGAGGAGGATCAGCCATGAAATGTCCCTATTGCGGCGCCATTGATTCCAAGGTGATTGATTCCCGCCCCACAGACGACGCGGCCCGCATCAGGCGGCGGCGGGAATGCCTGGTGTGTAAAAAACGTTTCACCACTTATGAGATAGTGGAAACGGTGGCGCTGATGGTGGTGAAGAAAGACAAGCAGCGCGAGGCCTTTGACCGTGAAAAGCTGATGCGCGGGCTGATACGGGCCAGCTACAAGCGGCCGGTATCTTACGAGATGCTGGAAAACATGGTGGATAACATTGAGCAGACCCTGCTTTCCACCTATGAGAGAGAGGTTTCCTCCATGGAAGTGGGGGAGCTGGCCATGAAGGAACTCAAGGGGGCCGACGAGGTGGCCTATGTGCGCTTTGCCTCCGTGTACCGCCAGTTTAGCGATGTCAACACCTTCATGGACGAACTGAAAAACCTGCTGGCGCAGCAGGCAAACCTGGGCGAGGAATAGCCCCCGGCTTGACAGATGCGATAGGGTTTGCTACACTTGTACAAGAAATTTACACAGAGAAAGGGGAATACCCGGCTTGCGCATAACTGCCTAAGTAATGCAAATAGAGGTGAGGGCCACGCTTTTGGTGTGGTGTAGCATTGCTGTTTGTGGGCAGTTCTGTGCAGGGGTATTCTCTTTTTTTGCGCCGTTTTGCGCTATTTTGCGCGGAACCGCTGGAAAGCCACCCTGCCGGGCTGCCAGCGGTTTTTTCTATATCATGAAAAGTGTGGGTAAAATTAAGCCCACACCGGCTGAGAAAGGCGGCGGTGTGCCATGTCATTAATACAAATACGTGATTTAACGTTTTCCTATACGGGGGCGCTGGAACCGGTGTTCAGTGGGGTGAATTTGGAACTGGACAGCCGGTGGAGGCTGGGCCTGGTGGGGCGGAACGGGCGGGGGAAAACC
>CAYYLW010000229.1:0-2896 GCA_964472465.1 uncultured Oscillospiraceae bacterium
GTTGGCCGATTTTCCGAGTGATGGCCTATGCGGTGAAATACTGTGTAAAAATATCGTGGGTATTTTTCAGGGTGCCGCCCTGCCGTCCACTTTCTTTGGGGGCGGTTATTTGGGGTTTGGTTTTTGGGCTTGTGATAGTCAATTCCAAGTGTGTATGGCAGTAAATTTATGAAGTAAACAATGGGAAGAAGGCGAAGAATGAACTTTTACAAAGAATACGATTTGAAGAAGGATTTTGATAATTACAAGGAAATTTCTCGGCGCGGTAGCGACATGACCTATACAAAGTGGAAAAAGCGACTTCAAGAAGGCGCTTTCACAAGAATTTGTCAGGACGGGCTTGTTGAAGATTTCAAGCATTGGCTTTATAGTGAACAGAGAATGCATGGGCAATTGTACACGGTAACACTGCCTTTTGGTTTGGCTTCTTTTGCCATAATGTCGTCTTTTATAAGCCTTCTGACTAAAAATAGAGCGGCTATATTGGCTGTGCTCATTCTCGTTCTTTGTGCTGTGTTTACAAAACTGCTGCCTTATCTGCAAAGGACATCAATGCAATATGAGGACATGCTTTCTATCTTTTTAAAATTTGCCGATGAATATCAGCCAATCGACGAACCTACAGCAGAATAGAAAGATATATTTCCGGTTCCACCTACCCCTCCCCCGGCCGTGTGGTCATAAGGCCATATAGCCTTGTATCACGCGGATACTCGTTGATAAACGGCACGAGGTTGGCCCCCACCTTGATAAGCCCGCGCCCGCTCTCGGCATTGGTGATATAACCCATCTGCGTTTCGGAGATATGCAAAAGTTTAGCCAGTTCCGCGCGGTCGGTGGGGGCTTGGTTCAACATCAGTAGAAATTCGCTGTTGGCCAGCATGGTGCGCGCCATAGGGCTGCGCAGGCAGTCCTCCACATTTTGGGTGATACCTGTCGCCAGTGCGCCATATTTTCGGAAGCGCTTCCAGCTTTCCGAGAGAAAGTTGCTGCTGTATTCGTTGCCGAAAAACAGGTAAATCTCGTCGATGAAAATGTGGGTGCGCTTGCCCTTGCGGCGGTTTTCGGTCACCCGGTTTAAGATAGCATCCAGCATCACCAGCATTCCCACGGTTTTCAGCTGCTTGCCAAGGTCAAGAATATCAAACGCGATGATGCGGCTGTTTAGGTTCACGTTGGTCTGGTGGGCGAACACATTCAGGCTACCGCTGGTGAAGAGTTCCAGCGCCAGCGCGATGTCGGCGGCTTCCGGCTCGGGCTGAATCAAGAGTTCGGCGTGGAATTCTTTTAAGGTGGGCGGCGCGCCCGCATAGTCGCGGATATAGCGGCGGTAGACGTTGGCGGTGCATCTGTCCAAAATGCTTTTTTCTTTGGCGCCCAGCCGCCCGCCGCCCATCAGCTGCTCGCACAGCGACATAATGAACTCCGATTTGAGAATGATGGGGTTGTCGCCGCCCGAATAGTCGCTCGTCATATCCAGCGCGTTGATGAAGTTCTTGGAGGTGGCCGCGATGCGGATGACCTCGCCGCCCAGTGCCAAAACCAGTTCGCCATACTCTCGCTCTGGGTCGATTATCAGCACTTCATCGTCACTTCCCAGCACCACCGACACAAGTTCTTGCTTGGCTGCAAAACTCTTGCCGCTACCCGATACCCCCAGTATGAAGCCGTTGCCGTTCAGCAGTAGCTTGCGGTTCACAATCAGCAGGTTGCGGGAGATGGCGTTCACGCCATAGTAGAGGCCGCCTGTATCCAGAATCTCCTGCGCGGAGAAGGGCATAAAAACGGCGGCGCTTTCGGTGGTGAGGGTGCGCAGGGCCGAGATGCGCCGCAGGCCGTAGGGCAACACGGTGGCAAGGCCGTCCTCCTGCTGGAAATGCAGGGTGGCAAACTGGCAAAGGTGCTTGCGCCCCGTGGAAAGGATGGCCTCGGTGTCGGCATTCAGCGCAGCCAAGTTGTCGGCCAGGTGCACCAGCGTCACAAGGCCAAACACCATCCGCTGGTCGCGCCCGGTCAGGTCGTCCAGAAATTCCTTGGTTTCCCGGCGCATCTGCTCCATCTCATAGGGGATGGCGGCGCTGAAATTGTTCTGCATGTTCTGTTTTTGCTGCCAGCGGGTGATGTCGCTCTCCACCGCCATCACGCGGTTGTTCATCTCCCGCACGGCATCGTCGGTGGGCACCGGCAGAATGTCCACCGACACCATGAGGTTCCGCGAAAAATCGGCTAGGTCTGTGAGGATGCTGTCCTTAATAAAGCTGGCGTATTCGCGCAGAAACAGCACCCGGCCCACCTTGTCACCCATCACAAAGTGGTCGCGTTTGAACTGCAAACTGTCTGGGCAGATGGAATCTCGAAAATCGTGCCCGCGAGCCATGAGCTCCTCTAGGTTCAGCGTAAAATGCTGCTCCTGCCCCGCGCGAAAAAAATCGTGCAGCACCCGCAGGCGCTCTTCGGTGTCCATCTCGCGCACAAATGAGGAAAGTTTGCCCATATAGGCCACCAGTTCGCTGTGAAGGCGGGTGAAGAAGGTGCGGGCCTCCTCTGGGCTTTTTTTGATGACCGAGATGGTGAGGGTGTGGTCTTGCACGATGTTGTTGCTGTCGGCGGCTTTGCCGGAAATCACGGCGTTTATCTCTTCGCGGTAGGCATCCAGGCCGTCTTCCTGATTCAAAGCCAAAATGCTCTCGGCGAATTCCTTTTGGCTCATCCGGCGGTTGTTCACGGTGATTTTGGTGACGGCATCACTGGGCAGAATGTTAATGACGCTGCACCAGGCGAGGAACATTTCCAGTTTGTCCTCCCGCCCGGCCACGGCGTAGTTGATGTCGGTGAAGCGCCACTGTTTGGAGTAGCGGTTCCCTGCCAGCCACATGCCGCCGGGAAAGATGCGCTT
>CAYYLW010000230.1:0-2828 GCA_964472465.1 uncultured Oscillospiraceae bacterium
GCACAGTTTAAAAATCTCCGAGAGTTCGGTGGAGACAAGCAGAACGCTTTTCCCTTCGGCCCGCTGGCGCAGTATGGTGGTGTGTATAGTGTTGATGGCGCCAAGGTCCAGCCCGCGTGTGGGCTGGTTCAGTATCAGCAGCGAGCCGCCGCTTTGCACCGCCCGCGCCAGCACCACCTTTTGCTGGTTGCCGCCCGAAAGGCTACGCGCGGGCACGTCGGGGCCGGGGGCCTTTACATTGTAGGCCTCTATGGCTTCTTCTGTGGCCTTGTGCAGCGCCTTTTGGCGCAGAATGCCGTGGCTGGCCCACACCCCGCCGTAACTGGCCTTGAGCATCATGTTTTCAGCAAGGCTCATCTCCATCACCATGGCGTCGCGGTAGCGGTCCACCGGTACATAGCCAATGCCCTTGGCAATCCGCCCGCGTATATCCAAAGCGCTGATGTCCTCGCCGTCCAGGCGGATACTGCCCGCCGTGGGCTTGCGCGCCCCCCAAATCAGTTCGCAAAGCTCCTCCTGCCCGTTACCGCTCACCCCGGCTATGCCAAACACTTCGCCCGCGGCAATGCTAAAGCTCAAAGCGTCCACCAATGGCGGCTCCTTGGGGTTTTGCAGGCAGAGCCCCTCCACCTGCAAACGGGGTTTCGCCTTTTCCAAAACGGGTGCGTTTTCGTCCTTTTGGGGTATTTCCAAGTCCTCCCCCACCATCAGGCGCGAAAGCTGGGCCTCATCCGTCTCGGCGGCGGGCAAATCGCCGCACAGGCGGCCCGCCCGCATCACCACAATACGGTCGGCCGCGGCCATCACCTCTTTCAATTTGTGGGTGATGAGAATAACAGCGCCCCCCCGCTTTGCGTAGTCTCGGATAAAGCCCATCAGCTTATCGGCCTCCTGCGGGGTTAAAACAGCGGTGGGCTCGTCCATAATCAGCAGCCCTGCGTTTTGGTACAGGGCCTTTAAAATCTCCACCTTTTGCTGCAGCCCCACGTCCAGTTCGGCCACCTTGGCATCCACGGGGATATCGAAACCGTTTTCCTCGGCCAGGCGCTGCACCGCCGCACGGGCTTTTTTATAATCCACCACGCCATGCACGTTGCCCAAAATGATATTTTCAACCACGCTGTGGGCCGAGACGAGGGAAAAATGCTGCTGTATCATGGCGATGCCAAGAGCCATGGCGTCTTTGGGCGAGTGGATTTTCTGCTCCTGGCCATCTTTGAAAATGCGGCCTTCATCGGCGCGGTACAGGCCGTACAAAATTTTCATCACGGTGCTTTTGCCCGCGCCATTTTCCCCCAAAAGGGCCAACACCTCGCCGCGGCGCACGGCAAAGGAGATATCTTTGTTTGCCACCACCCGGGCAAAGTATTTTGAGATGCCCTGCAGTTCAAAATAGGGTGCTTCCAAAAGGAGTCCCTCCTCCATTCGTATTTGGGGGCGCTTACACCCCCGGCAAGAATGGCGGCGCCCCGAGGGTGTGGAACCTCCGTTCCCCCTAAAGGCGCCGCCGCTAATGCTTCGATTTATTTCACAAACATGGCGGTCAAATCTACCTTGCCGTCTTTAAAATCTTGAATGCCGCTGTCCACTGCGTCGCGCACATCCTGCGGGATGTTATCGGTGTACACGGCTTTGAAGATATCCTCCTGGATGCCGGCCTCGTGCACCATGTTGCCCGTCAGGGAACCATCGATATACTGCTGCACCGCCCATACATAGAAGGTCTCAAAATCAAATACCACAGAGGCCACCACGGTGTTGGGGTCGATGGTGGTTTGGTCGCTGGAAAAGCCGATGAACTTGACGCCCTTTTGTTTGGCGGCCTCAATGCTGCCAAGGCCCACTTCATTTGCGTACACAAACAGGGTGTCGGCCCCGTTGTCAATCATCTGCTCGGCCATCTGCTTGCCAAGGGCAACGTCGTCCCAGCTGTTGGCGTAGGCACGGGTGGCCTTGGCATCTGTTTTGCCCGCCTCTTTGGCTATGGCCACCGCATTTGCCTCGTATACGTCCAGCAGGTGCTCCATCGGCTCGTTGGGGAAGCCGCCAATGGTGGCGAAGTTACCGGTTTCAGACACATGGCCCGCAAGGATGGAGGCGATGTAGCTGGCCTCATACTCTTTGGGGAAGATGGGGGCCACATTGTCCCCGTCGCTTTTGGAGCCATTCACCACACAGAAGGTGGTATCGGGGTAGTTTGGCGCAACGGCGGCCACGGCTTCGTCAAACTGGGAGCCGGCGGCCATCACCAGGTCATAGCCGCGCTCGGCGTACTCGCGGAAGGTGGATTCAAAATCAGAAGCCTGTACGTTTTCCACATACTCCATTTTGGTGCCAAGGGTTTTGTTGCAGGCTTCCAGCCCTGCGTAGTTTGTGGCGTTCCAGCTTTGGTCGTTGATGGGGCCGGGCAGCAGCAGTACAATTTTGTAATCGGCAGGGTTTTTGCCCCCAGCCACCGAGGCGGCCGGTGCGGCCGAGCCCGAACCCGAGGCCGCAGGCGCACTGGCGGCGGGCGCAGAACTGCTTGCCGTGCTGCCACAGGCAGCCAGTAGCATGGCGGTGGCCAGGGCGGCCCCCATCAGCTTTAGCATCTTTTTCATTTCTTCTCCTCCATCCTATCGTCCCGTGTATGGCGGGGCATTTGCCCCTCTACACAAAAGAATAGAGCAAAACTGCACAAGTATACAAGCGGGTAATGTTGACATTTTGTTGAAAATTTTGCATAAAAAGAACCCCCATCGTGCAGGGGGTTTTGGCCACAAAAGGTATAAAGGCTAGTAGTTCACCAAGATTAAACTGAGGCATGGCATGCAAGTATTATTTCGCAC
>CAYYLW010000231.1:0-2666 GCA_964472465.1 uncultured Oscillospiraceae bacterium
GGCCGACCGCCAGCCCGAGTTCACCCAGATTGACATGGAGATGGCCTTTGCCGAAGAGGGCGACGTGCAGCGGGTGAATGAAGGTTTGGTACAGGCGGTGTTCAAAAAATTCATGAAGGCGGACATCCCCGCCCCCTTCCCGCAGATGACCTATGCCGAGGCCATGGATCGCTTCGGCAGTGACAAGCCCGACACCCGTTTTGGCCTGGAACTGTGCAATGTAAGCGAAACTGTGCGCGGCTGCGGCTTTGGGGTGTTTTCCTCGGCCATCGAGGCCGGGGGCAGCGTGCGGCTTATCAACGCCAAGGGCCTGGCTTCCCAGCTTAGCCGCAAGGTCATCGACAAGCTGGGCGAGGTGGCCAAAACCTACGGTGCCAAGGGCTTAGCCTGGCTGCGCCTCACCGAAGAGGGCGAGAGCAGCAGCTACGAAAAATTCCTAAGCCCCGAAGAGGCCGCCGCCCTACGCGCCGCCGCCGGGGCCGAATGCGGTGACGTGCTGTTGCTGGTGGCCGACAAAGACAAGGTTTGCTACGCCGCACTGGGCGCGCTGCGCCTGGCCGTGGCCGAAAAATGCGGCCTGGTGCCCGAGGGGCAGTTCAACTTCCTTTGGGTGACCGATTTCCCGCTGTTTGAATACGACGAGGAAGCGGGTCGTTATGTGGCCATGCACCATCCCTTCACCATGCCAAAAGAAGAGGATATCCCCCTGCTTGCCACAAATACCGGGGCCTGCCGTGCCCAAGCCTACGACATGGTGGTGAACGGTGTGGAATTGGGCGGCGGCTCCATCCGTATCAGCAACCCTGCCCTACAAGCGCAGATGTTCGGCCTGCTGGGCATTGGCGAGGAGGAGGCCCGGGCCAAGTTTGGCTTCTTGATGGACGCCTACCACTACGGCGCGCCGCCCCACGGCGGCATGGCCTTCGGGCTGGACCGTTTCATCGCCCTGCTGGCCGGGAAAGATTCCATCCGCGATGTTATCCCCTTCCCCAAGGTGCAAAATGCGGGCGAACCCATGAGCGGCTGCCCCGATGTGGTGGATACAAAACAATTGGACGAACTGTCCATCGCGCTGGCGCTGCCCTCGGCCCAGCCAGAGTAAGACCAATAGCAAAGCCCCTGCCTTTCGGCAGGGGCTGGCTTTTTGTTTTGTCCGCATTCTAAAAGGCGCTGAAGGCCGCAAGGACGAACACCAGGTAAAACAGCATCCACAGCCCGCCAAACACGATGCCCACCACATTGCACGCCGTGGCCCCGGTGATACTGCCCACCAGGCGCCCCGCCATGATTTCACTTCTGAGCATCCGGCATTTGGCCAGGCCAATAATGCCCAGCACCAGCCCCAGCAGGCCCGTAATAAAGAATACACCCATCACGCCCATCACAATGGAGACGATGCCCAGTACCAGGGCGGCGGTCGTGTCGGCAACCGGCATCATCATGCCCGGGTAGGGCGGCGGCGCATAGGCCCCATTCTCCTGCATGGGGTAGGCCGGGGGTGCATAAGCCTCCTGCGGGCTGGCCTGATAAGCCCCCGGCCCCATGGGTGGGGGCGGGTACCCGGGCGCCGCTGGCCCGGCAGGGGGCGGGTAAGCCCCTTGTGGCGGCGGAAAAGCACCCGGGCCGGGCACGGTAAAATTATCCTGTGGGGGGGAATAGGCCGCAGGGGCCGGGAAAGCCTCCGGGGGCGGGTAGCTGCCCGGCAGGGGCGGCGGGGCAAAATAATCCCCCGCTGGCGCGGAAGGCGCAAAGCCGGGGACCGCCATCTCCGGCGGCGCACAGGGGCCGGTGGGCTCCAGGCCCGGAATGGGCCGCTCTGTCAATTGCGGCGGGGCAAAGTAATCCCCCGCTGGCGCGGCGGGCGCAAAGCCGGGGGCCGCCATCTCGGGCGGCGCACAGGGGCCGGTGGGCTCCAGGCCCGGAATGGGCCGCTCTGTCAATTGCGGCGGGGCAAAATAATCTCCCGCTGGTGCGGCGGGCGCAAAGCCGGGGGCCGCCATCTCGGGCGGCGCGCAGGGGCCGGTGGGCTCCAGCCCCGGAATGGGCCGCTCTGTCAGCTCCGGGGGAGCAAAGTGATCCCCCGCGGGCGCGGGCGGAAAACCCGGGGCCGCCATCTCGGGCGGCACAGGGATTTGCTCCGGCCCGGAAGAAAGCCCCTCTTTCATTTCCGGCTCATTTTGGCCCGGTATTTGGCTATTTATATCCATTGCATTTTCCAGCCTTTCTTCGTATCTATCCTCTCCCGAAAGCATATCAAACCCGGGGCCAGGTGTCAAATGCCACGGGGGCGCAAAGGCCAGTTGAAAGTTCCCAGTTGAAAATGGAACGTGAAGGGCAGAGGTCTATGGGCAAGGGCGCCCGCCCTCTGAATGGCTTTCCCCTACACCCTGGGCCGTGGCGGCAAAATAGCACACCGTCTTTTGCCCCTACAAAAAGCCCGGCCTAGGGGGACACATCCACCTTGACCGGGCTTTTTATCTTACCTTATTCCACTAGACACAGCGCCCCCATATTACCGGGGGGTTTTCACGGCAGCCTGGGCGGCGGCCAAGCGGGCAATGGGCACCCGGAAAGGCGAGCAGCTTACGTAATCCAGGCCGATGCGGTGGCAGAACTCCACGCTGGTGGGGTCTCCGCCATGTTCGCCGCAGATGCCCAGGTGCAGG
>CAYYLW010000232.1:0-2642 GCA_964472465.1 uncultured Oscillospiraceae bacterium
GATGGTGATTGCCAACGAGGACGGCTCGGTACAAATCAACACCGGCCTTGCCGAAAATGGGCAGGGGCTGAAAACCGCCTATGCACAGGTGGCCGCAGAGGCCCTGGGCGTACCGTATGAAAGCATTGTGATGTATGGCACCAACACCCACGCCGTGGCCGATTCCGGCATGACGGTGGCCAGCCGCGGCACGGTGATGGGCGCGCAGAGCATGCGCAAAGCCGCCGCCAAACTGAACACTGTGATGCGTGAAAATGCCGTGAAACTTGGCTTTTTTTGCCACGAGAAGGTGGAAGAAGGCTGTGAGCTGGAAAAGAACAGCCTCTCCCAGCTAAACGTTACGGCAGACGATGTAGTGCTGCTGGACGGCTTCTTCTTCCTGGCCAGCCACCCGCAGTACAAAGTGCCCTTTGCCGCCGTGTGTGGCGCGGGGTTGTGGAGCGGCTGCCAGATGGCCGCCTATGAATGGTACACCCCGGAGCCTTGCATCCAAGACCACCACACCGGCCAGGGCCAAGCCGCCCCGAACTTCGCCTACGGCTGCGTGGTGGCCGAGGTGGAAGTGGACATGGGCACCGGCTATGTGGATGTTACCAAGGTGACGGCCAGCCACGACGTGGGTACCGCCATCAACCCCGCCCTCATCAAAGGGCAGGTGTACGGTGGCATCGTGATGGGTCAGGGCTACGGCGTGATGGAAGAGGTGGAGCTCTCCAAGGGCAAGGTGCAAAACCAAAACCTGGACGAGTACATCCTGCCCACCTCCATGGATATGCCCGAGATGGACATCAACATTTTTGAATGCGACGACCCCAAGGGCACCTTTGGCGCCAAGAGCGTGGGCGAACCGGCCACCGAAGCCGTGGCCGCCGCCATTGCCAACGCCGTGTGCAACGCCACAGGGCGCCGCATCCGCCAAAATCCGGCCGGCCTGGAACAGGTATTGCTGGGCAAAAAACTGAATAAGGGTTGATACTATGCAAACATTACAGTATTTTAAGCCAGACAGCCTGCAAGCAGCCCTAGAACTGATGAGCCAGCATGCAGGTAACATAAAGCCCTACGCCGGCGGCACCGATTTGATGGTGCAGCTACGGGAAGGCGCAAAACGCCTTTCCAGCACCGCGTACATGCTGGATTTGGGCGGTCTTGCCGAACTGCGCGGCATCCAAGTGCAGGAAAAAACCATCAGCATTGGCGCCATGTGCAGCCACACGGAAGTGAGCCGCAGCCCCGAAATTTTGCGGCACGCCCCCTTCCTGGCCGCCGCTTGCGCCACAGTGGGCAGTCCCCAAATCCGCAACGCGGGCACGGTGGGCGGCAACATCTGCAACGGCTCCCCCGCGGCCGATTCCCTCTCCCCCTTCGTGGCGCTGGACGCCCGCTTGGTGATTGCGAGCAAAAACGGCCAGCGCACCGCCTTGGTAAAAGACATCTACGAGGGCGCGAACAAGGTCACTTTGGGCGGCGATGAAATTGTAACCCGCATTGAGTTTGACCGCATCGATGATTTTCAAACCGCCTTCATCAAGCTGGGCCGCCGCAAGGCGCTGGCCATCAGCCGCATGAACGCCGCCGCCGCCGTGAAGCTGGACCAAAACGGCAACATTGCCGAAGTACGGCTGGTGCCGGGCTGTGTGTTCTCCACCCCGCAACGCGTGGAAAAAGCCGAGCAGTTCCTGCTGGGGAAAAAGCCCTCGAATGAGCTGTTTGTGGAGTGCGGGAAGATGGTTTCGGATTACATGATTGAGTGCACCGGCGTGCGCTGGAGCACCGAGTACAAGCAACCCGTGGTGGAAGCTTTAAGCCAGCGTGCCCTGTGCGAAGCCACCTCCCTCCCCTGGGCGGAATAGGAGCGATGAAAATGGATAAATTCAACTTACAATTCACCCTAAACGGCAAGGAGACCGCGGTTGCCATTGAGCAAAACGCTCGGCTTCTGGACGTATTGCGGGAAGAACTGAACCTAACCGGCACGAAAGAGGGTTGCGGCGTGGGCGAATGCGGCGCTTGCACCGTGATTGTGGACGGCGAAGCGGTGGATAGCTGCCTTACCCTGGCCGCCAGCGTGGCAGGCAAAAGCGTCACCACCATTGAGGGGCTGGCCAACGATGACATTCTGCACCCCTTGCAGCAGGCCGTGCTGGATCACCACGCCCTGCAATGCGGTTTCTGCACCCCGGGTTTCATCATGAGCGCCAAGGCTTTGATGGACAAAAACCCACACCCCACCCGCGAGGAGATCAAAGTGGCCATCAGCGGCAACCTGTGCCGTTGCACCGGCTACCAGCAATTGATCGACGCCTTCGAGGATGTGGCGGGCCGCCAAAAGTAAACATCCGAATCCATGGGATTCGGCGCCCCAACTCCCAAACCTGGGGATTACAGGCATGGGAAAACTAAAACCAGAGGTGTAAATTATGTTTGACAAGAAAAAACTGCAAGGCGCGGATATCAGCGTGGACTATTGCGGCATCAAACTGCAAAGCCCCTATATCCTCACTTCCGGCCCCCTCACCTACGCGGCCGAAGGCATGATTCGCGGCCATGAGGCAGGCTGTGGCGCCGTGGTCACCAAGACCATCCGCCTGGGCCGTGCCATCAACCCGGTGTTCCACATCGGCGGCATTGGCCCCACCTCG
>CAYYLW010000233.1:0-2600 GCA_964472465.1 uncultured Oscillospiraceae bacterium
AGCTGAAATCCTGCTCCAGCTTTTTGCGCTGCTCGGCCATGGTCTTGTCGTCCTTATCCACGGCATCCCACTTGTTTACGGCAATGATACAGGCTTTGCCCTCCTCGTGGGCAAAACCCGCCACCTTGCTGTCCTGCTCGGTAAAGCCGGCGGTGGCGTCAATCAAAATCACCGCCACCCGCGCGCGCTCCACCGCCGCCAGGCTGCGCAGCACGCTATAGCGCTCCACACCGTCCTCCACCTTGCTGCGGCGGCGCAAGCCCGCCGTATCAATGAAGGTAAATTTTCCATGCTGGTTGTCCACGTCTGAATCCACGGCGTCGCGGGTGGTGCCCGCTTCGTCGGCCACAATCATCCGCTCTTCGCCCAAGATATGGTTCACCAGGCTGGATTTTCCCACATTTGGCCGCCCGATAACTGCCACCGGAACCCGGTCTTCTTCCTCCTCCTGCTCCACCGCAGGGGGAAAGGCCGCCACCACGGCATCCAGCAAATCCCCAGTGCCATGCCCGTGTACCGAGGAAACCGCATAGGGCTCCCCCATACCCAGGGAGTAAAAATCGTAGAATTCCAGGGGCAAATCGCCCAGCGTGTCAGCCTTGTTCACCACCAAAAACACCGGCTTGCCGCTGCGCAGCAGCATGGGGGCAATGTCGGCGTCGTTGGCGGTAACGCCACTGCGCAAATCGGTAACAAACAGGATGGCGTCGGCGGTGTCGATGGCAAGCTGGGCCTGCTCACGCATCCGGCGCAGTAGGCCGTCGTCGCTGGCCGGTTCAATGCCGCCGGTATCAATCAGCAAAAACTCCCGCCCGCACCATTCGGCCTCGGCATAAATGCGGTCCCGGGTAACGCCGGGGGTGTCCTCCACAATGGCCAGGCGTTTGCCCACCAGTTTGTTGAATAGGGTGGATTTCCCCACGTTGGGGCGCCCCACAATGGCTACGATTGCTTTTGGCATGCTGTGCTCCTTTTTTCTTTGGCAAAGCCCTGCGCCGGTGGCAGGGCGTGTGTGGCGCTGGGGCTAATGGCAGTCCAGCAGCGCGTCAAGCAGGGCGGCGCCGTCACAGGGCAACATCTGCACCCGCACGCCCAGGCTCCCGGCCAGTTCGGCGGGGCTTAACCCGTCCAGAAAAATATCCCCCTCGGCGCGCAACATATTGGCGGGCAACAGTAAGTTTCCCGTGGCTAACTTTCCGGTTAGCTGCTGGCAAATATCTCCGCCCGTCAGCAGCCCTGCCACCGTGACGCCGGGGCCAAAAAAGCGGTTCTCCACGGCATGAACATGTAATTTTAGCTGGGGGTAATGGCTGTGCGCAAGGGCGGCTAACTCCCGCAGCAGCGGGGCCGCCAAAAGGCCGGTGGCAAGGTCGGCCTCGCAGGGGGGCGGGGGCGCTTCAATCTCCGCCAGCGCGGCGGCAAACTCCCCGTGCAGCATCCGCCACATCCCCACCCCATTTTCCAGTTGGGGGTAGCCCTCATAAAAAGCATCTGGGGGGATGGGCCGCCCGGCCAGCAAAAACCATTCGTCGGAGGGGAACACCACCCGCTCGCCATGCCGCTTAAACATCTCTTCGCCGTAAGCCAGCAGGATATCTAGCTGGGCGGCGGCCTGCCCGGGCGTATAGGCGCTAAGCTGGGCCAGGCCCTCGCGGTGGCGGGTAAGCCCCACCGGCACGGCGGCAATGCTTTGCACGGCGGGGTACATCCCCGCCAGCCAGTCCAGGCTGCGCCGCAGTTCCTCTCCATCGTTGAGCTGCGGGCACAGCACCAGTTGGGTGTTCATCTGAATGCCCGCAGCGGCCAGCCGCGGCAACACCTCCAGGGCCTTGCCTGCGTGGCGGTTGCCCATCATTTGCACCCGCAACTCCGGGTTAGCGGTGTGCACACTGATGTTCACCGGGGAAAACCGCATCTCCACAATGCGCTCAATCTCCCGCTCGCCCAAATTGGTCAGGGTGATGTAATTGCCAAACAAAAAGCCCAGCCGCTCATCGTCATCCTTAAAATACAGAGAGGGGCGCATGCCTTTGGGAAGCTGGTCTATAAAGCAGAACACACAGCGGTTTTTGCAAGGGTGCTGGGGGCTGATAAGATAGGTCTCAAAGAGGCAGCCCAGCGGCTCCTCTTCCCGCTTTTTCACCCGGAAACGGCGGGCTTTGCCATTTTCTTCGGCCAGCACCACGGGGTTTTGGCTGGTGGCGTAAAACTCATAGTCCAGCCCGTCGCAAATCTCATGGCCGTCTATGGCACACAGCCGCATGCCGCCACGCAAACCCGCCTTCCAGGCAGGCGAGCCTTTTTCCACACCGCCAATTTCCACCGGCATTGCGCATTCCTCCGCCACAACCAAAAGAAAGCGCAGGGCATTTGACCCTGCGCCAGTTTGGATACTTAGTCTTCCTTGGGTTTCACCACTTCGCGGCCTTTGTAAAAACCGCAATTGCCGCACACTTGATGCGGCACCCGGTAAGAACCGCACTGCGCGCAGGTCACCAGGGTGGGGGCATCCAGCTTCCACACATTGGAACGCCGTTTGTCCCGCCGGGCTTTGGAATGTTTCCTCTTCGGTACTGCCATGATAAGCACCTCCCTCTATC
>CAYYLW010000234.1:0-2581 GCA_964472465.1 uncultured Oscillospiraceae bacterium
TTGCAGGCCGGGCAGGGCTTTGGCGATGCCGACAACCAGGCCCCGCTCTATTTCCGCACCACAAACGAGATGCTGGCAGAATTTAGCTATTTATCCCCCGAGGATGCCCGGGCGGTGGTGATTGATTGGCCGAATGCGATTGCCGAGAGAATAAGCGCCGATATCCGCCCCATCCCCAAAGGCACCTTTACCCCGGTGATTGAAGGCTCGGACGAGATTTTGCGCGAGACCACCATGGAGAACGCCCGCCGCCGTTACGGAGACCCCATCCCGGAACTGGTGGAGCAGCGGCTGGAAAAGGAACTGAGCTCCATCATCAAGCACGGCTATGCGGTGCTGTACGTTATTGCGCAAAAGCTGGTGAAAAACAGCGAGGAAAACGGCTACCTGGTGGGTAGCCGTGGTTCGGTGGGTTCCTCGGCGGTGGCAAACTTTGCGGGCATTTCGGAAGTAAACCCCCTGCCACCCCACTACCTGTGCGAAAACTGCAAGCACAGCGAGTTTTTTACCGATGGTAGCGTGGCCAGCGGTTTCGATTTGCCAGACAAAAACTGCCCCCACTGCGGCCAAAAGATGCTGGGGGACGGCAACGAAATCCCCTTCGAGACCTTTCTTGGCTTCGACGGCGACAAAGAGCCGGATATCGACCTCAATTTCTCGGGCGAGTACCAGGGCTTTGCCCACCGCTACACCGAGGAATTATTTGGCAAAGACTATGTGTTCAAGGCTGGCACGGTGAGCGGTATGCAGGACAAAACCGCCTACGGCTATGTGAAAAACTACCTCTCTGAGCGGGAGCGCAGCGTGCCCTCGGCCGAGATAGACCGCCTGACCAAGGGCTGTGAAGGTGTGAAGCGTACCACAGGGCAGCACCCCGGCGGTATGGTGGTGGTGCCCCAGGGCTATGAGATTACCGATTTTTGCCCCGTGCAGCACCCCGCCGACGACAAGGAAAAAGGGGTGGTGACCACCCACTTCGAGTTTAAGTATCTGCATGATACCCTGCTAAAGCTGGACGAGCTGGGCCATGATGTGCCCACCATGTACCACCATCTGGAAAAAATTTCGGGCATCAAGATGGAAGAGGTGCCCATGAACGACGAGAAGGTTATCAGCCTTCTCACTTCCACCGAAGCGCTGGGCATCAGCCCCGAGGAACTGGGCAGTAAAACCGGCACCTTTGGCATACCGGAGCTGGGCACCAGCTTTGTGCGCCAGATGCTGGTGGAGGCAAAACCCCGTAATTTTGGCGACCTAATTCAAATTTCTGGCCTTTCCCACGGTACCGACGTATGGAACGGCAACGCACAAGACCTCATCCGGGAACAAATTTGCACCATCTCTGAGGTGATTGGTACCCGCGATTCCATCATGACCGACCTCATCCACAAAGGGGTAGACCCCAAAATGGCCTTTGACGTGATGGAACTGACCCGTAAGGGCAAGGTGGCCAAACTGGGTTTCCCCCCCGGGGTGGAGGACGAATTGCGCGCCCACGGGGTGGAGGAATGGTACCTGGAAAGCTGCAAAAAAATCAAGTACATGTTCCCCAAAGCCCACGCCGTAGCCTACCTCATTTCGGCCATCCGGCTGATGTGGTTCAAAATTTATCAGCCCCTGGCTTTTTATGCCACCTATTTCACGGTGCGCGGGGAGGATATTGATTACGAGGCGGCCATTGGGGGCCGTGCGGTGGCCAAGCGCCGCTTAGTGGCCGCCACAGAGCTGGCCAAAAACGAAAAAAGCGCCAAGAACGAGGGTGTGGTGACTTCGCTGCAAATTGTGTACGAATATCTCTTGCGGGGGTTTGAGTTTTTGCCCATAGAGCTGGGGCGTAGCCGCGCCGCGGCCTATTGCGTGGAGGACGGAAAAATACGCTTGCCCTTCCTGGCCATGAAAGGGGTGGGGGAAAACGCCGCGCGGGATTTAGAAAACGCCACCCTGGCGGGGCAAAAGTACCTCTCGATGGAAGAGTTGCAAAGTGCGGCAGGCATCAACAACACGGTGCTGGAAACCCTGGCCACTATGGGGGCGCTGGGTGGCATGCCAAAAAGCAACCAAATTTCGCTATTTTAATTTTTGCTGTAGGGGAGGATGGCGTAGATGGCGCTGCAAGAGGCAAAAGAATATTTGCAAACCTGGGGCCTGGCAGATAAGGTGATGGAGTTTGACGTTTCCAGCGCCACAGTGGAACTGGCCGCTGCGGCACTGGGTTGCCAGCCGGGGCGCATCGCCAAAACCATGTCTTTCCGTTTGGGGGAAGAGGTACTTTTAATTCTGCTGGCGGGGGACGCCCGCATAGATAACAAAAAATACAAGCAGGCCTTTGGGGCGAAAGCGGCCATGTTGCCCCCCGAAGAATTGCCCGCCCAGGTGGGCCACCCCGCCGGGGGTGTGTGCCCCTTTGGCATCAAACCAGGGGTGGCGGTGTATCTGGATGATTCCCTGCGGCGCTTTGAAACAGTGTTCCCCGCCTGTGGCAGTGCCAACAGCGCTATTGAGCTCAGCTTGCCGCAGCTAGCGGAGATGGCGGCCAGCCGCGCCTGGGTAAACGTGGGGAAATTGCCGGAAAAGGAAGGCG
>CAYYLW010000235.1:0-2566 GCA_964472465.1 uncultured Oscillospiraceae bacterium
GGAGGGTCAACATGCAGTGGTTCAAAATCCCGCCCAAAATCTACTTCGAGAACGATTCCATCCAGTACCTGGAGAAGATGCCCAATATCTCCCGCGCCTTTATTGTAACCGACCCCGTGATGGTGGAGATGGGCAACGTGGATAAAATTCTGTACTATTTGCGCAAGCGCGAACAGTACTGCCACAGCGAGATTTACAGTGAGGTGGAGCCCGACCCCTCGGTGGAGTGCATCATGAAAGGCGTGGCGGCCATGCAGGTGTTCCAGCCGGACGTCATCATCGCCTTGGGCGGCGGCAGCGCCATCGACGCGGCCAAGGGCATGTGGCTGTTCTATGAGCACCCGGACACCAGCTTCGACGGCTTGAAGCAGCGCTTCCTCGATATCCGCAAGCGTGCCTTCCATTTCCCGAAATTGGGCAGCAAATCCCAGCTGGTGGCCATTCCCACCACCAGCGGCACCGGCAGCGAGGTGACCAGCTTCTCTGTTATCACAGACAAGCAGAACGGCAACATCAAATACCCCCTGGCTGATTATGAACTCACCCCGGACGTGGCGATTATCGACCCGCAGTTCACCGCCACCATGCCCGCCAGCATCGTGGCCGACACCGGCATGGACGTGCTCACCCACGCCATCGAAGCCTATGTCAGCATCATGGCCAGCGACTATACCGACGGCCTTGCCATCCACGCGGTGCACCTGGTGTTCGAGAACCTGGCGAAGAGTTATAAGGATGGCGATGCCATGAGCCGCGAGAAGATGCACAACGCCTCTGCCATTGCAGGCATGGCGTTCACCAATGCCTTCTTGGGGCTAAACCACAGCATGGCACACAAGCTGGGTGGCGAATACCACATTCCCCACGGCCGTGCCAACGCCATTCTGCTGCCCTATATCATCGCCTACAACGCCGAAAAACCCACCAAATTTGCGCCCTTCCCGAAATACAAGGAATACATGGCAGACAAACGCTATGCCGACCTTGCCCGCCGCCAAGGCCTGCCCGCCGCCACCACCGAAGAGGGCGTGGCCAGCTTGATTGTAGCCATCCAGAACCTGATGAAGGCCACGGGGCGCCCACAGACCATCCAGGAGTGCGGTGTGGACGAAAAAACCTTCCTGGCGGGCCTGGAAGAGCTGAGCTACAAAGCCTTTGAGGACCAGTGCACCACCGCAAACCCACGTTACCCGCTGGTGCAAGAAATCATGGAGATTTACAAGAAGGCTTACTACGGGAAATAAGCTGCCAAAGTGGCGGCATTTCTCTTAAACCAGCCCTTTTTCTCCTCCCGAGCCTGGCACACCAGGCAAAACCGCTCCTGCTTCGGCAGGGGCGGTTTTTGGGTTTTCCGGTCTATCGAAGAGGGGCGAAACTTGTCGCTTTGACTGCTGTGGAAGGAAGAAGAAAATAAATAATACGGTAATGCGTAAAAATAAAACAGTGAGTATAAATAAAACATAGACAAAGAAAAATTTTATGACCTTGGATGAATGAAAAAACGAAACCTGTATACTCAATAGAAAAGGTTGTGAAGCTACCCAGGGCCATGGGAGACTATGGCTCCACATTTTTTTGCCCACAGAAAAAGATTTAGCTTGCCTTATTTTTATTCTAACAAATGTAAATCCTTTTGTACGGCGTAATGTATATTGTGTACGTACACATAAAGATAATTTTTTTACAAAAATGCCTGTGAAAATAAACAATGTATAAACGCAGAAAACAATAGGTGACAGGATTTGACAAGGAGCGATGAAGGGAGAATACTATGCGTATGGTTGCGAAAAAGAGAAGACACTGCTTCTGCACAGGGCAGGAGGGTGTGGTAGACAAAAAGGGGGAGGATAAGAAAAATGGTAAAGGGAAAGCGTAGCGTGGCCGCTGGGTGATGGCGGCGGGGCCCTGGGCGGTGGGATTTGGCGAACAATGGCAAAAAAAACAAATAATCGACGACAATATTCGCCACACTCTGCCACGGCTTTGCAGTATAACTTTGATGCAACAAGGGCTGGTCTTAGCCAGCAAAGCAGGATGTGGCTCCCGGCTGTATCCTGGAAAGTGCAATAGCAGAAAGGAGAATCATTTATGCAACATGGTCATGCGGTAACACCAGGGGTGGTGGATGCCCAAGCGACGACGAACCCGGCGGCTAAAGTGGCCACCAAATCCACCCTCACATTGTTTGGCTTTTTTGCCATGACGGCTAGTATGGTGATGACGGTATACGAATACCCCACCTTCGCCACCAGTGGCCTACAACTCGTTTTCTTCCTTTTGGTTGGCGGCTTTTTATGGTTTTTGCCCGCGGCGCTTTGCGCGGCGGAAATGGCCACGGTAAAAGGCTGGGAAGAGGGCGGCATCTTCGCCTGGGTAGGCGGGGCCATGGGCGAGCGTTTCGGTTTTGCGGCCATTTTCTTCCAGTGGTTCCAAATCACCGTGGGCTTCGTTACCATGATTTACTTCATCCTGGGTGCCTTCTCGTATGTAATTGACTACCCTGCGCTGGAAAACAACCCGGTGGTAAAATTCATCGGTGTGCTGGTGGTGTTCTGGGGCATCACCC
>CAYYLW010000236.1:0-2550 GCA_964472465.1 uncultured Oscillospiraceae bacterium
CCGGCCGATAGCCCCGCCCATAGCCCCAGCCGCAGGCGGGCGCGTTTGCCCGGGGCCAGCAGCACCCCCAGCGCCAGCACCGCCAGCACCGCCAGCAGGGTAAACAGCCCGCTGCCCAGCATGGACACCGGGGTATAGCTGCGGTCCACAAAAGCGGCCAGCATGGCCTCTTTGGCGCTGGCAAAGCCCTGGCTTTGGGGCTGCAAACCCACCAGTTGGGCCAGGCTTTTGCCCGCCGCCCCAAAGGCGGATTCCCCGGTGGCCGCCCCCCCTGTAACCACGTTTTGTGCGTTGGCCCAGGCCGCGTGTTGCTTCCACAGCAGGTAGGCCCCCAGCGGCACCGCCAAAAAGGCGGCCAGGTAGGCTGTTTTCCGCCATAGGGCGGGCAGCTTGCGCTCTGTCGCGGGGCAAAACAGCAGGCTATCGGCCAGCATCATGCCGCCGGCAGCCAGCGCCAGGGGGAAGGTGTTGTCCTTCACCAAGGCCAGCGCCCCCAGGGGCAGCAGGGCCCACAGCGGGTTTTTCTTTTGCAGCCGCAGCCCCAGGTAAAAGACCATTGTCCCGCCAAACAGCACCCCAGCGGGCAGGTCTCCATAGGCGCTTAGGTACGCCGGGCTAAGGTTTGAAACACGCTGCGGGCTGCCGAAAAAGAAGGGCAATGCCAGGCCCGACGCCAGCAACCCCACCGAGAGGGCCGGCTTTTTTTCAAAGGGGGCCACCAGTGCCGCCATGCAGGCAAACAGCAGTAAGCTATCGCCAAAATACACCTTCCAGGGCGCGAATGTATCGCCCAGAAACTGCACATACCAGCCCAGCAAGGGCAGGGCGGGCATCTCGGTGGAGGTCCAAAACCAGCCCGCTGGGGCGGTGGTGTACAGCCCCTCGTTCAGCTTCATCATTTTAACGGCGGTACCCCAAAAGCTGAATTCATCCCACTGGGTAAACACCGGCTGGCGCAGCCCCAGCCACACCAGCGCCAGCACCCCCGCCAGCACAAAAAACAAAAAGCCCGCCTGCCGAAAAGGGGCCAAGGTGGCCTTAACCCCCGCCCGCGCCAGGGTGAAGATGCCCAGCGCCAGCGCCAGCGCCGTGAATAAAAAAGCCCCCGGCAGCAAAAGGCCACAGATGCCAAACAGGGCCAAAAACAGCACGGCCGTGCTTACGGCAGCCAGGGGCGCCAAAGCGGCGCTCAGCCCCCGCTTGGCATAAAAAAGCCCCAGCGAGAGCAGTGCAAGCAAAGCTACAGCCGCGTCTAGTCCCTGCATACGCCCTCCTACCAATGGCACCCTACACAGGCGGGCCTTGCCGCCCCGCCCCTGTGTGGGCCGCCGTGTTTATCATTTCTTTGTAGGCCCCGCTTTTGCCGGGGCTGCCATGCCCACCCGCCGCTATAAGGGCAGGGTGTTCTTCATGAGGCGGCGGGGTTTTGCCTTTTTGCGCAGGGTAAAATCCCGCAGAAGCTGGCGCGCTTCCAAAATGGCCGCCGCCGCAAACGCCGGCAAAAACAAAAACAGGAAAATCGCCCGCGTGTCCGGCAGAAAATACGCCGCCAAGGGTTTTTCCGCGTTGATCTCCAGCGCCCAGTTCCGCCACAGGATGCCCGCCTCGGTGGCCGGGTCTAGCCTAAGGGAGTAAGGCTGTTTGGCGCCCAGGTCAAAATACCAGCTTCCGTCCGGGGCCTGCCGGGCAGAAAGCCGCCGCGCCTCGCTAAAATCCTCGCCTGGGTTTTGTGTGTAGTACAGCACCATCTCCCCACCGGGGCGGTTCACCGTCTCGGCGCTAAACCGCACCCGCCCCGCATAAAAGGGGTGGCCGGGGCTGTACAGCAGCCGGGGGTCGCTATCGGCGGAGATAAGGTCGCTGCCAAATTCGCTTTCCCGCAGCAGCATCCCTTCGGGGTACAGGTTGTCAAACTCCAGGCGCCGGGGAGGCATTTCGTCCAAGTTCGCCTGCACCAGCAGCAGCCCCCCTGCCGAAATACCCAGATACACAAGCAGCCCCGCTATATAGCAAAACAGGGGCACCAGCCAAAGCCGCGCTTTTTTGGGCTTCATACCGCCGCCCCCCTTTCCTCGGGCACCAGCAGCAGTTCGCCATCTTGCTGGCTTACCCGGTAATAGCGGTGCCCGGTGGCCAGGCTGTCGTCATCGCTCCAGCCCGCCAGGCCGTCGCTAAACAGGCCGCCAAACTCCTCTAGGAAATAATTGTCCACCCTGTCGATGAGAAAATGGGTGATGCCCTCCTGCTGCAAAAAGGCGGCCAAATCCTCGGCATCGCCCACGGCGGGGTAGGGCTGAGACGCCCCCGGCGAGGGGCCCTCCGGCACGATGGTGCCGCCTATGTTCCCCCTATACAGCGTTTGGCCCGGCGCGGCTGGCTCTGCCGCCGTTTTCTCTGCCAGGGCCTGTTCTTCTTCCCTCAGGGCCCCGGCATATTGCAGGGCCAGCTTTGCGTCCATCTCGTAGCGGAATTTGTAGCTGCGGTCACTGTCGTCCCCCTGGCTCAGCAGATAGACGGTGTCCCCCGGCTGCATACCCTGGGCGCGCGCCT
>CAYYLW010000237.1:0-2519 GCA_964472465.1 uncultured Oscillospiraceae bacterium
GAATTTCGGAAATACGAGTATGAGCGGGACAAGGACGGTAACATCATTTCCGGGTACCCGGACAAAAACAACCACCACATAGATGCGGTGCGCTATGCCACCGAGAGGATGTGGAAAAAGAGAGGCCAGTGACATGGGACGGTTTAAGCGGTGGCTATTTCGCTTTTTGCCCATCTACATGCGGGAGAGTTACGAGGAGGAGAACGCCCGCCTGCGCCGGCAGGTGTTGCAGCGTGAGCAGCGTATCCGCGAGATGGAGGCGGAGTTGCGGGGCCTGCGCTATGCCCTGCGCCAGAGGGTGAATATAGAGGTAGGAAGGGGGGGATAGGCCTTGGCCTTTGCAGCGGCCCTTGCCAAGATGGGCAAGAACATCACACAGTCCTTTGAACAGGAATTTAAGCAGCCGGATATCACAACGGCGGAGATGCAAAAGCAGATTCTGCTGTGGTTCCAGCTGTATTTTGAAAGTGAGGGGAAGGACCGGGACGACGCCCAGCGCATCCCCTACATCGTGGTGGACGGTATTAAGAAGGCTGTGTTTGGGGAGTATGAGCTGGGCGTAGATGAGGGAACCGACAAGGGAAAAAAGATGGCCGCGGTGCTGGCGGGTCTTGAAAAGGTGCGGAACAAGGCCTACCAGCAGGCCCTGATAGGTGGATTTTGCTTTATAAAGCCTGTCCCAAAGCGGGACGGGTTTGTGTTCACCGTGATAAACCGCATGAACATGGCGGTGCTGGGGCGGGATATTGAGGGAAATATAAACGACCTGGGCACGGCCCAGCGCTTGACCCGCGGCAAGCACCACTATACCCTGCTGGAGCGCCGCAGGGTGGACGAAAACGGTTATTTGTTCATAGAGAACAAGCTGTTTTGCAGCGGTACACGGGGGGAACTGGGCAGGCCGGCCGCCCTGGACAGCCTGCCGGAGTTTGCCGCCCTGCCGCCCGAGGCGGTGCTGGAAAAGCCCATGGAGGGGCTGGGCCTGATACCCCTGAAAACCCCGATGGAGAACTGCGTGGATGGCAGCGAGGATGCGGTGGCGGTGTACGCGGCGGCGGTGAGAAAAATTCTTACCCAGTACAAACACGAGAGGCGCACCGAGGACGAATATGAACTGACCGCCCCGCACGCGCTGGTGAGCAGCGATGTGCTGCCGCCGCCCCCGCCGCTGGAGGAGCAGAACGATGCGTTTTTGCGCCGCCAGGCCGGGGTGGAGCTGCCCAAATATATTGTGCCCGTGCTGGAGGGTGACCCGGAGAGCATCGGCATTGAGGTGTACAACCCCACCCCGAACCAGGAACCGCTGGAGGCACGGGCCAACCAGAACATGCGGGACATAGAAAACATTCTGGGGCTGCGCCGGGGGCTGCTGTCCCACGTGGAGACGGACGACAAGACAGCCGCCGCCGTGCTGACCACCAGCGGGCGGTATTCTTTGACCGTAAAAGATTTCCAGCTCATGTGGGCGGATGCCGTGCGCGAGACGGTGCGGGTGTGCGACCTGCTGGGGCAGATGTACCTGGACTGGGACGGCAGTGCCCCGCCCGAAGCGGAGATAGGCTGGGGAAACGGGGTGCTGTATGACGAGGACGCCGACTACGCCCGCATGAAGGAGCTGGTGGCGCTGGGCTACCTGCGGGCGGAGTACATGCTGCGGTGGATGGACATAAAGCCCATGGACGAAACTGAGGCCGCCGCCCTGCGGGCCTGCTTTATGCCACAGGCGGAGGACGTGACGGCAGATGAGGAGTAGAGCCCATGCTGAGCGAAGAGGAGATTCTGGCCCTGCGGGAGTATGCCGGGCGCATCATTGACCCGGTGAACCGCTATCTCATCCGAGACGCCGCCGACCGCATTGCCCATGCGGGGGAGATATCGGCCACCACGGAGTACCTGACCTACAGGGCTGAGACGCTAGGTAAGCATTTTGACGATATTGTAAAAGAGCTGGCAAAGCTCCTGCAGGTGAGTGAAGAGAAAATACGGGAGATGTACAACCTGGCGGCCAAGACGGACTATGAGAGCCAGCTAAGGCAGATAGGGCGTGGATATGTACCCTTTGAGCAGAATGGCGGGGTGCAGCAGATGGTGCAGGCCGCCACCGAGCTGGCGCTGGATGAGTTTGGCAGGCTGACCAACATTACCCGCACACTGGGCATGACTGGGCCCAAGGGAGAGGAACTGCCCCTACGCCGGTTTTACCGCAATGCGATGGACTATGTGTACAACAATGTTTCTACCGGGG
This sequence comes from uncultured Oscillospiraceae bacterium, assembly GCA_964472465.1. GTDB lineage: Bacteria > Bacillota > Clostridia > Oscillospirales > Ruminococcaceae > JAAYCI01. The sequence continues at coordinate 2,246 of CAYYLW010000237.1, forward strand.
CGATGAGCCTGGACACGGCCCTGCGCTTTGCCTGCGAGCGGCTGGCAGGGCGCGGGGTGACCAGCATAGACTATGAAAAAGGCGAGCCCACCAGCCTGGAGGCCGCCGTGCGGCGCAACCTGATGGGGGGCCTTGGCCTGATGTGCGAGAACATTGCCACACACAACCATGAGGCCTTAGGCTGCAATGGCTGGGAGATGAGTGCCCACGCCATGAGCGCCCCCGACCACGAGCCCTACCAGGGCCGCCAGTACAGCGATGCCGACTGGACAGA
>CAYYLW010000238.1:0-2491 GCA_964472465.1 uncultured Oscillospiraceae bacterium
GGGGCTGAACTCCCTGTTCTTCGCCATGAATTCCAGCTACTATTCCCGCTGGTATTACATGCCCATCCTCATGATGGTGCTGGCCAGCCTGCTGGCGCTGGAACACCGGCAGATAGACCTGCGCTACGGCATCCGCTTCACCTTGGTGGCCACCGCCCTGTGGGGGCTTTTGGGGCTTATTCCAAGCCAGGTGGAGGAGGCCTGGAAGCTGGGCATTGCCCAATATGCCAGCAAGTTTTGGCTCACCTGGCTCACCGCCCTGTTTGGCATTGCGGCCTTCGCCGTGCTGTGCTACTACTACCGGGATAAAAAACGCTTCGCCTCCATTCTGCTGGGCGCGGTGATGGGTTTCTCGGCCTTCTACGCCGTCACCCATCTCTCGCTGGGCAAGTTCCCCCAGTGGGAGGGCGATAAATACTATGTGGACCAGCAATATCGCGGCAGCGCCCAGCTAGAACTGCCCGAGGACGAGGGCTTTTACCGCATCGACACCTACAGCGCCTACGATAACCTGGCCCTGTGGCTGAACAAAAGCGGCCTGCAAACCTTCAACTCCACCGTCACCCCCTCCATCATGGATTTTTACCCCCGCCTGGGGGTGAAGCGGGACGTTTCCAGCAAGCCTGAACCAAAACACTATGCCCTGCGCGGGCTATTGGGCGTGCGATACACCATTGTGCCGCTGGAGGACCGCGCCAGTTTTGAGAGCGAGGTGCCCGGCGGGCAGGGCTGGGCCTACACCGGCAGCTACGGCCCCTTCGCCGTGTACGAAAACGAAAATTTCCTGCCCCTGGGCTTCACCTACGATGACTATATTTTGATGGACACCCTGGAAACCGCCTACGAGGATGACCGCGCCCCGCTGCTGGTGCGTGCGATGGGCCTTACCGCAGAGCAGGCCGAGGCGTACGGCCATCTGTTTAAGGGCGTGATTGGCAGCGGCTACCCCCCCGCCGGTTTCGAGAGTTACCGGCAAACCGTGGCAGAACGCCGCGCCGGCGCCTCCAGCTCCACCTGGGCGGATGCTTCGGGCTTTGGGGTGACCATTGACCTGCCAAGGGAGAACCTCGTGTTTTTCGCCGTGCCCTATGACCCCGGCTTCACCGCCACAGTGGACGGGCAACCGGCCGAGGTGTTGCAGGTGTCTGGCGGGATGATGGCCGTTGCCGCGGGCGCGGGCAGCCACGAGATTGTGTTCACCTACAAAACCCCCGGCTTTGCCCCGGGGCTGGCCATCAGCCTATTGTGCCTGGCGGGCCTGGGGCTGTACTGGCCGCTCAGCCGCCGCCGTGCCAAAAAACGCCGTGAGGCTGGGGCCGAGGAAGAGAGCCTAAGCCCACTGGACATTCTGCTGCCCGGTGTAGGGCCGGAAAAACCCAAAGGGCCAGGGCTTTTTGGGGGCAATCAGGGCACCAAAACCTTGGATACGCCGGCGGAAACCAACGGGGAACCCACCCCTCCGCCCCCCGAGGAAGAACCCCTTGCCGAAGCGGCCCCCGCACCTGCCAAGCCGGACGAGACTGCCCCTGGCCCAGACAAAAATGAGGAGACTGAGGAATAAACATGGATTTTGCAAAGATACTGGCCAGCGAACTGAAACTGAACCCCGCATTTGTACAGGCCGCCGTGGGGCTGATTGACGAGGGCAACACCATCCCCTTCATTGCGCGCTACCGCAAGGAGGCCACCGGTTCTATGGATGACCAGGTACTGCGCGTTTTGGACGAGCGCCTTTCCTACCTGCGGAACCTGCAAGCGCGTAAGGGCGAGGTGGCCGCCTCGATAGAAGAACAGGGCAAGATGACCGAGGAACTGGCCGCGGCACTGGAAACCGCCGCCACCTTAGCCGAGGTGGAGGACATCTACCGCCCCTACAAGCCCAAGCGCAAAACCCGGGGCAGCGTGGCCCGCGCGCGCGGTTTGGAACCGCTGGCCCTGCGCCTGCTGGAACAAAACACAGGCGACGACCCCCTGGCCCTGGCCGCCGATTATGTGAGCGAGGAACACGAAGTGCCCGACGCCGAGGCCGCCCTGGCGGGCGCACGGGATGTGCTGGCGGAAGATTTTTCCGACGACGCAGCCCTGCGCAGCCGCTTGCGTTCGTTTTACATGGAACACGCCCTGCTGGAAAGCCGCGCCGCCAAAGAGGAAGACAGCGTGTACAGCGGCTACTATGAGTATTCCGAGCCGGTGAAGAAGGTGGCGGGGCACCGGGTACTGGCCCTGAACCGGGGCGAAAAAGAGGATTTCCTCAAGGTGAGCGTGACGGTGGACAGCCAGCGGGCGCTTTCCCTGGTGCAAAAAGCCTTCGTGAAAAACCAGAGCCTGGCCGCCCAAGAGGTGGCCGCCGCCGCCGAAGACGGTTACACCCGGCTGATTCACCCCTCGCTGGAACGCGAGGTTCGCAGCACCCTCACCGAAACCGCGGCCGAGGGGGCCATCAAGGTGTTTGGGCAGAACCTGCGGCAACTGCTTTTGCAGCCGCCCATCC
>CAYYLW010000239.1:0-2470 GCA_964472465.1 uncultured Oscillospiraceae bacterium
CTCGAGCATCACGCGTGCAAAGGCTGCCTCGCTCATGGTGCTATCCTCCACCAAAAAACCGTCTACCAGGCCGCTTTGCATACCCTCGGTACATTGTTTGGGGTTGGCAGCCCCGCAGAAAAACACTGGCAGCGCCACAGGCAGGCCGGGTTTGGCCCGCAGAATACCCCGGCGGATGGCGGCAATGGGGGCGTGCAGGGCCTCGGGGCTAACAGAGGGGGTACCAGCCGCCCCCCAACAGGGGCGGTAGACAGCCACAGTGCGGTAGATGGCTTCGGCGGGGATGTTCTCATAGGCTTCGGCGGCCTGTTTCTCCAGAGAGTCTTCTTCGGTGTGCAGAATTTTCTCTGCTTGTGTTTCGCTTAGGCAGAGCATGGATTTCAAGCCCTGCTCCAGAGCCATTTGGTGGCTTTGCCGCCCCGCCGCGCGGATTTCTCTTCGGGGGCATCTTCCGCTGTGCAGCCCTCCCACAGCACAGCGTCCACACCCTGTTCTTTCAAAGCCTGTATCACGGCGGCGGTCTCAGCTTTACCGGGAAGCACGGGGCAGGCCTGGGTAATTTTCACGTGGTTTCTGTCCACCAGCTTTGCTACCTCGGCCAGATGCTTTGGTGGCAGCACCGCGAAAAGTAGCATTTCCTCCTTATGGTTATAACGTTTTGCCACCTCGGTAAGCTGCCCGATGCTGCTGACTATCTCAGCTGCATCTTTTTCCTCTGCGTAGCGGTAAACAAAAAATTTGAATCCCATGGGTTACCACTCCTTTCCTTTCAGTTCAACTATTGTGTTGTTTAGCCCCATCACTGCCGTGTAATCCACCCGCTGGGCTATGGTGGTCAGCATAGTTAGATTGTCATATTCACTGTTTTCATGCGCTATTTGAAGAGAAGAGGGGGTGAAGGGGAGGCCGTTATCTCTAAAACGGAGAAGACATTTCTCTTTGCTCAGGCGGCAGAGGATATCGATGGTTAAGGGCCGTGCACGTCTGTTTTTTTGTGCAATGGCGAGAGCGGCCTCCTCAGCGGCCAGCCCCAGAAGATTGCTCTGTTTCGCGCTAAGGCCCTGCTGTTGCCCGAACCGGATGAGGGTTTTGGACGCTTCCACCGCATCCTCGGCTGTTCCCTGCACCGTAATGCTAGAGACGCAGGTATCTGCCGCCTCGGGTTCTGCCAGCAAAAGGCCCGAATATCTCCCCACAGAGCGCTTTACCGCCAAAAGGCAGAGGCAGAAAGCCGTGATGAGGGTGAGCAGCTCCGACAAAACATAGCTAATGTACACCCCGGTTTGCCCAAACATAAACGAGAAGAGGAGGGCCAGGGGGATGATGTAGACAAATCCGCGCATCAGTGTGATGATGAGGGAGAGATTGCGGTGCTTGATGGTTTGATAATAGTACATCATGCAGTAGGCCACCCCCATGAGCACCAGGCTGAAGGAGAAGAGACGCAGAGCGCCAACGCCTTGCTCCATCTGCTGGACGCCAGTGACGCCGAAGAGCCAAAGGATTTGCTTTGGGAGGAGGAGGCAGGCGGCAAAGCAGCTGGCCGAGGCGGCCACCGAAACCAGCAGGGTGTGCTGCACCACATAGCGGATGCCCCGCCAGTCTTTTTCGCCATACAACATGCCCGCCAGTGGCACCATGGTTTCGGCCGCCCCCGCGTTGAACATGGACACGAAGCAGATAAGGTAGCTGCACACCGTGAAAACCGCCATGCCCCCCGCCCCGCCAACCGCCAGGATAATACTGTTCAGGACGAGGGTTTTCACGCTGAGCAGGGCGGTGTTCACCGCGCCGCTCAATCCGCTGTTCACTATTTCTTTCACCAGTTTTCTATCGCCATTTTGGAGCGGTACCATGCGCATCCGGCGCTGCTTGCTTTTCAGGTAGAACACAAAGCATCCGGCGCCCAGCAGATAGCCGCTTACGGTGGCCAGCGAGGCGCCGGCCATGCCCAGGCCCAAAAGGCGGATGTACACAAAGTCCAGCACCAGGTTGGCGGCGTTAGCCACCAGCAGCACCCGCCCGGATAGTTCGGGGAAGCCGTCCACGCGCACAAAATACACCAGCCCGGGCACCATCACCAGAAAAGGCGCACCCAGCAGCAGCACCCGTAGGTAGCTTTTCAGCAGTGGGTAAAGCGTTTCGTTGTGGCACAGCAGCCCGGCTAACCCGTCTAAAAACAGCAGCCCCAGCAGGCTGAACAGCAGGGAAATGCTCAGCATAAACAGCAGAGAGAGGGTGAATACTTTGTTTGCCTTCTCCTCGTTTTGCTCCCCTTTGCAGATGGCGGCCAGCGCGCTGCCCCCCATGCCGAAGAGGAAAAACCAGATTTGGTAATTCAAAATAAGCGGCTGGGCCAGGTTTACCGCCGCCAGCGCAGAGCCGCTGATAAGCTGCCCCACCATCACGCCGTCCACAGTCAGGACCACCCGCTAAGCGGGTGGCATGGGAATGCCCTAGAAGGGCATAT
>CAYYLW010000240.1:0-2466 GCA_964472465.1 uncultured Oscillospiraceae bacterium
GTGGACGGCGCCATTTACCGCCTGTGCGGCATAGACAAAAACCAGCAGATGAGCTGGAAGCGCTATGCCGTGATGCTGCTCTTAACCAACCTGGTGCTGATTGTGGTGGGCTATGCCGCACTGCGGCTGCAAGGGCTTTTGTTCTTTAACCCGAACGAGATAGGCGCCATGAACCCCGACCTCGCCTTCAACACCATCATCAGCTTTATGACCAACACAAACCTGCAGCACTATTCAGGGGAATCCGGCCTGTCGTACCTTTCGCAGATGCTGGTGATTACCATGATGATGTTCTCCTCGGCCGCCACAGGCTATGCCGCCTGCATGGCCATGGTGCGGGGGCTGTGCGGCAAGAGCATGGGCAGCTTCTTTGTGGATGTTGTGCGCATCACAACCCGCGTATTGCTGCCACTTTCCCTGGTGGCCGGGCTCATTCTGGTGGCCTCTGGCTCTCCGCAAACGCTCTCTGCAAACGCCACTGTGCAAACCCTGGAGGGGGGCCTACAGGACATTCCCCTTGGGCCCATCGCCTCACTGGAAACCATCAAGCACCTGGGCACCAACGGCGGCGGCTTTTTGGGGGCCAACTCCTCCACCCCGTTTGAAAACCCGACTGTGTTTACCAACATTTTAGAGATGCTGTTTATGACCCTGCTGCCCGGTGCCTGTGTGGTGGCTTTCGGCCTGATGGCCGCCGGCCGCAAAGTGAAGCAGAAACCCACCGGCAGCCTGCTGGATAAACCCCGGCGGCTGTGGATGGGCAAAGAGGGCCGCACCGTCTTCCTGGCCATGGGCGTCATTTTCCTGGCAGGGCTTGCCCTGTGCTACTTTTCTGAAAAAGCCGGGAACCCAATCCTGGGTGGGCTGGGGCTTGACCAAACCATGGGGAGCATGGAGGGCAAGGAAACGCGCTTCGGCATCGCGCAATCCGCCCTGTTCACCAGCATCACCACCTCCTTTACCACCGGCTCTGTGAACAATATGCACGATACCCTAACACCACTGGGTGGGCTGGTTCCCCTTTTGAACATGATGCTGAACACGGTGTTTGGCGGCGTGGGCGTGGGGCTGATGAACATGCTGCTGTATGTGCTGCTGGCCGTGTTCCTGTGCGGGCTGATGATAGGCCGCACCCCCGAGTATCTGGGCCGTAAGCTGGAAAGCCGCGAGATGAAACTGACGGTGCTGTGCCTGGTGCTGCATCCCCTGCTGATTTTGGGCTTCTCGGCGCTGGCTGTTTCCACCACCGCCGGGCTGGACGGGGTAACCAACCCCGGCTTCCACGGCCTCAGCCAAATTTTGTACGAATTTTCCTCGTCAGCGGCCAACAATGGTTCGGGCTTCGAGGGATTGGCCGACAACAGCCTATTTTGGAATATTACCACCGGTGTTGTGATGTATATTGGCCGCTATGCCAGTATTGTGCTGCAACTGGCGGTGGCCGGCTCTCTGCTGGCAAAGCGCACCGTAAACGAGACCAGCGGCACCCTGAAAACCGGCACCATCCCCTTTGGCCTCATTACCGCCGCCGTGGTTTTGGTGTTCGCGGCGCTCACCTTCTTCCCCGCCCTGTCCCTTGGCCCCATCGCTGAATATCTGACACTAGGGAGATAAACAATGACCACACAGAAGCAAAAAAAGGCGTCCTTCGTAACACGGGACATCCTAAAAAGTTCCCTGCTGGGCGCACTTGTGAAACTAAACCCCCGCACCCTCATCAAGAACCCCGTGATGTTTGTGGTGGAGGTGGGGCTGGCCATCACCCTGCTGCTTGCCGTATTCCCGCAAATTTTTGGCGGGCAGGGGGACGAACTACGCCCTTACAACATCCTGGTGGCCGCCATATTGCTGTTCACCCTGCTGTTTGCCAACTTTGCCGAGGCCGTGGCCGAGGGCCGGGGAAAGGCCCAGGCCGCCAGCTTGAAAAAAACCCAGAAGGACACCCCCGCCCGGCGGCTACTGCCCGGCGGTAAAGAGGAAACCGTGCCCGCCACCCAGCTTGCCAAAGGGGACATCGTGCTGGTACACGCCGGCGAAATTATTCCGGGCGACGGCGAGGTGATTGAGGGCATCGCCTCGGTGGATGAATCGGCCATCACGGGGGAATCTGCCCCGGTGGTCAAAGAGAGCGGCGGCGACTTTGCCTCTGTAACCGGGGGCACCACCGTGGCCAGCGACTGGCTGAAAATTGAAATTTGCTCTCTGCCCGGGGAAAGCTTTCTGGACCGGATGATTGCCATGGTGGAAGGGGCCAAACGCCAAAAAAGCCCCAACGAAGTGGCCCTCACCACCCTGCTCGTCAGCCTCACGCTCATCTTTCTCATCGTCATCGTCACCCTGTACCCCCTGGGGCTGTATAGCGGGGTTGCCATTCCCATCTCCACCCTGGTTGCCCTCACTGTCTGTCTCATCCCCACCACCAACGGGGGGCTGCTTTCCGCCATCGGCATTGCCGGCATGGACCGT
>CAYYLW010000241.1:0-2466 GCA_964472465.1 uncultured Oscillospiraceae bacterium
GCGCCCTGAAGCTGCACCCGCTGGTGTGTACCGCCTACAACGCCGACTTTGACGGTGACCAGATGGCCGTGCACGTACCCCTTTCGGAAGAGGCCCAGCGCGAGGCCCGTAAGCTGATGCTGGCCAGCCAGAACCTTCTAAAACCCAGTGACGGCAAGCCCGTAACCGTACCCACCCAGGATATGGTGCTGGGCAGTTATTACCTCACCATGATCAGCGAGGGCGACATGGGCCAAGGTAAGGTGTTTGCCAATGAAGATGAGGCTGTGATGGCCTACCACAGCAAGGTGGTTACCCTGCACGCCCCCATAAAAGTGCGGCGCTATATCGAAATAGAGGGGGAATTGCGCTATAAAGTGGTGGAGACCACCGTGGGCCGCATCCTGTTTAACGAGCCCATCCCCCAGGATTTGGGTTATGTGAACCGGCACGACCCCGACATGGCCTTTGACCTGGAAATTGACTTTTTGGTGAACAAAAAGCAACTGGGCATCATCATTGACCGCTGCATCCACAAGCACGGCACGGCTGTTACGGCCGAGATGCTGGATAGAATCAAGAGCCTTGGCTTTAAATATTCCACCCTCTCGGGCCTTACGGTTGCGGTTTCGGACGCGGTGATTCCGCCGAAGAAAAAGGAACTGATTGCCCAGGCGGACGAAGAGATTGGCAAGATTACCAAGCAGTACAACCGCGGCCTCATATCTAACAAAGAGCGGCTGGACAAAATCCGTTTTGTGTGGGAGGATACCACCGATAAAGTTTCGGATGCGCTGGAGGAAAACCTCGACAGCCGCAACCCCATTTTCATGATGGCGAACTCCGGTGCGCGTGGTTCGATGCAGCAGATACGTCAGCTTGCGGGTATGCGCGGCCTGATTGCCAACACCTCGGGCGATGTTATCGAGATTCCCATCCGCTCGAATTACCGCGAAGGGCTGGACATACTGGAATACTTCATCGCCAGCCGCGGCGCGCGTAAGGGCCTGGCCGACACCGCTTTGCGTACGGCGGAATCGGGCTATCTCACCCGCCGCCTCGTGGATGTATCGCAGGATGTAATCATCCGCGAGGACGACTGCGGAAGCACCGAGGGTATTGAGGTGCGGGACATTTTGGGAGACGGGCGTGCGGTGATTGAGCCGCTGAGCGAGCGTCTGGTTGGCCGCTACCCCGTAGAGGACGTACTGCACCCCGAAACCGGCAAGGTACTGGTGACCAAAGACACCATGATGGACGAGGATGACGCCAAGGCCATTTTGGACGCAGGGATTACCCGCGTCAGGATTCGCAGCGTGTTGGCCTGCAAGGCCGAGCACGGCTGCTGCGCCAAATGCTATGGCGCAAACCTTGCAAACGGCATGCCCGTGGGCATTGGCGAGGCCGTGGGTATCATTGCGGCGCAGTCCATTGGCGAGCCGGGCACTCAGCTTACCATGCGTACCTTCCACACCGGGGGCGTAGCCAGCGCCGAGGATATCACCCAGGGTTTGCCCCACGTTGAGGAACTGTTTGAGGCGCGCAAACCCAAGGCCCTTGCCATCATGACCGAAATTGCCGGCAAGGTGCATATTGACGATACCAAGAAAAACCGCCATGTGGTGGTAAGCGGCGTGGACGAAAACGGCGCCCCCACCGAGCGCAGCTACCTCATTCCCTTTGGCCAGCGCATCCGCGTGCAAGAGGGGGAGGAACTGGAACTGGGCGACATGCTGACCGAGGGCCACGCCTACCCGCACGACATCCTGGCCATCAAGGGTGTTACCGCTGTGGAAAATTACCTCATTCAAGAGGTACAGGGCGTTTACCGCCAGCAGGGCGTGGATATCAACGACAAACACATTGAGGTAATTGTGCGCCAGATGATGCGCAAGGTGGTGGTGGGCGAATCTGGTTCCACAAGCCTGATGAGCGGGATGCTGGTGGAGCGCAGCGATGTGGAAGTGGCCAACCGTGAACTGGAACAGCGGATAAAAAATGGCGAGGCCGACCTGCAGTATGCCACGTATGAGCCAAAGCTTTTGGGCATTACCAAAGCCTCTTTGGCCACCGAGTCCTTCCTCTCGGCCGCCTCCTTCCAGGAGACCACCCGCGTATTGACCGACGCCGCCATCAAGGGCAAGGTGGACCCGCTGCTTGGCCTCAAAGAGAATGTCATCATCGGCAAGCTGATACCGGCCGGTACGGGCATTCCAGAGGTGGAGGATATGCTGGAGCAGGGTGAGGTAGTGGCCCTGTAAACCAAGTTCGTTTGCCCCAGGGGCAGGGTTTTGTCCCGCCGGGCCAAAACGGCGGGGGCATTTGGCCTCCGCCGTTTTTAAAGTTTAGACACAGCCACAACACTATTTTTTGGAGTTGATGCTTTTACAGGCAATATTGGCCGCCATTGCAAAAAGCGGCGTCAGTTTGCGAGAGGAGTGAAATCTTTGGGGATGGATTCTAGTAAAAAATTACTGTGTGCAAAAG
>CAYYLW010000242.1:0-2462 GCA_964472465.1 uncultured Oscillospiraceae bacterium
CTGTTGTGGGAGAGTCTACCATAGACGCCGAAGGGGCAAGCGGGACGGTTCGCCAAACCATCCGTAGCGAAACTCTCAGGCCAAAATACCACAATGCGACCCTACCTGGAATCTCTGACAGGGGCATGGCATGTATTAGTTGCCGTGTCTTTTTTTATGCCCTTTCGTCCGTTACAATAGTATGACAAATTATGAGAATAATAGGAGACCGCGTCGTCTATGGCCAACATCTTCATCTTGAGCAACAACCCCCTGGTGGCGGGGAAATACCCGGCGCTTGTGCGGGCGGTAGAAGAGGGCGTTGATGAGGTGTTCTGCGCAGGGCGAGACGAGATTCACCTGGGCTCGCTGCTCATCAACCACCCTCTCTCCGGTAGCGTGAAGCCCAATGAAAGTCCCTACAAAAGCTTGGTGCTGAGCACCCGGCGCGGGGCGGTGGATATGAAAAGCTTGCAACTGATAGAGGGCGCGCAAGAGGTGCTGAAAAAGCTGGGCCTCAAACACCGCGATTATCCGCAGCGAGTTCTGGACGATTTCCAGGTGATTGACCTGGATTTGCTGGATTCGGCCATCCAGGCCCTGCCGGCGGAATATCACTGGTAGAACGGGGGAAAGGGCGCGGGATGCCCTTTTGAAACTGGCGGATGCGCCGCGTGCCCCGGTAAAATAGCCAAGGCAAGACCGATAGAATTTTTGGGAATAAAGGAGAGTTACTGTATGTCGGAAGTGTATGATATTTTGGTTGTGGGCGGTGGCCCTGGCGGTTTGGCCGCGGGCATTTATGGGAGCCGCGCCCGCCTGAAAACCGCTGTGATTGAAAAAGGGCGCCCCGGTGGCCAAGCCGCCAGCACCATGGAGATGGAAAACTACCCCGGTACCTTCCGTGAGGCCACCGGCCCAGGCATTATGAAAAATTTCACCGAGCATGCCGAGCATTTTGGCACCGCCATTTTGAAGGGCACCGTTTCGGATGTGGACTTCTCCGGCCCCATCAAGAAGGTCATCACCAAAGATGGCGACACCTATGAGGCCAAAGCGGTTATCCTCAGCCCCGGCGCCGAGCCCCGCAGCCTGAACATCAAAGGCGAGGGCAAACTGCGCGGCAAGGGCGTATCCTACTGCGCCACCTGCGACGCGGACTTCTTTGAGGAACTGGACGTGGTGGTGGTGGGCAATGGCGACGCAGCCATTGAAGAGGCCATGTACCTCACCCGCTTTGCCGAGAGTGTCACCATCATCGTCATCCACGACGAAGGCACCCTGGACTGCAACAAGGCCAGCAGCGAAAAAGCCTTCAAAAACCCCAAGCTGAAATGGGTGTGGAACTCGGTGCTGGAAGAGATTGTGGGCGACGAACTGGTGGAGAAAGTGGTTCTCAAAAACATCAAAACCGGCGAGCTTTCCGAAATGGAGACCAACGGTGTGTTCTTCTTCGTGGGTACCGTGCCCAAAACCGATTTCCTGAAAGGGAAAGTGGAACTGAATGAGCAGGGCTACATTGTGGCCAACGATTTGATGGAGACCAACGTGGCCGGTGTATACGGCGTGGGCGACGCCCGCGTGAAGTACCTGCGCCAGGTGGTTACCGCCGCCGCCGACGGCGCTATTGCCGCCGTGGCCGCCGAGAAATACCTGGACGAGATGGAGCATTTCCGCGAGAGCGTGCTGGACAAAAAAGAGCCTGTACTGCTGGCCTTCTGGGCCCCGCAGGTGGAAGTGAGTTTTGAGGTGCTGGCGAACCTGGAAAAAATTGTGGAGAGCAAAAACGGCGCTATCTCCCTGGCGAAGCTGGACACCTACCGCAACAAGAAAACCGGTTCCAACTACGGCGTAACCGAGTGCCCCACCGTGCTGCTGTTCAAAAACGGCGAGATGCTGGGCAAGCTGGAGGGTGCGGCGGCCATCACCACCGAGGCGGTGGAAGAGCTGCTGAAAAAGGCCTAGGACCACAGGCCCAAAAAATGATAAGCCGGGAATTTTCCCTTACGCTTAAATAGCAAAAGTGCAGAAAGGAGAGACGGCAAAATGGTTGAACTGACGAAAGAAAACTTCGATGCAGAGGTTCTTCAGGCCGACGGCCTGGTCTTTGTGGACTTCTGGAGCCCCAAATGCGAGCCTTGCATGGCCCTGCTGCCCGAGGTGGAGGCCTTTGCCGAGCGCAATGCCGGAAAGGCGAAGTTCTGCAAACTGGACACCGCCGGCAACAAACGCCTGGCCATCGCCCAGAAAGTGATGGGCATTCCCACCCTGGTGTTTTACAAAGGTGGCGAAAAGGTATTCACGTTTGACAAACCCGCCCTGGAAGCAGACGGCATTGCCGCTGTGGAGGCAAAGCTGAACGAGCTTGCCTAGCATTTTTTAGGCCCTACGGGTGGGCCGGGTTTCCGGCCCGCCTCAAAAATACATCAGAACTGGAGGGATACTATGCGTTTGGAACTTGGCAACATCTTTATCAAAGACGT
>CAYYLW010000243.1:0-2419 GCA_964472465.1 uncultured Oscillospiraceae bacterium
CCTTCGGCGCACCCATGCGGTTTCCCGAGGTGCTCTCCCGGATTCTTCTTCCGAACCCACTTATTCAATTGTAAAAGTCATTATATTTCTTTGGCACAGCTCAATCTTAGCATTCGGTTTTTGCTTTCGTCAATTGGCAATATACACAAAGAACCCAGGGAAAAACCCGTGGTTTTGCTGCCAAAGCATAAAGCAGACAATAATTTTGCATAAAAAACTTTTTGTTATGCGAAACCGATGCTCCCCCGCCCGGGGCCATTAGGGAAAACCGGCCCCGGGCAGTGAGAAAAGTGGGCGAGCGGGGCAGAGAGGACATTTGTTTTGATATTTGCAGGCAGACGGGGTATAATAATAGTGTTAAAGTGTGATAGAGAAGAGGAGTATCCCAAATGCGTTCATCTTTACAGAAATTGGTAACAACAGGCTTGCTAATTGCGGTGGGGCTGTTTTTGCCCTCGTTTTTCCACATGTTCGGGGCGGGGCCGGTTATGCTGCCAATGCATATTCCGGTACTGCTGTGTGGGCTGATTTGCGGCGCGCCCTACGGCGCCGCCTGCGGCATCATCCTGCCGCTGCTGTCCTCGCTTACCACGGGCATGCCGCCCATTTTTCCGGTGGCCCCGGCCATGGCACTGGAACTGTGCACCTATGGGGTGGTAACCGGGCTTTTGTACCGCCATTACGCCAAGAACATCTATCTTTCTTTGGTGGCGGGCATGCTGTGTGGGCGGCTGGTTTCTGGCCTAGCCAACGCGGTGTTGCTGGGTTTTTCGGGCGGGGAATACAGCCTGCCCATCTTCCTCACCAGCGCTTTCGTCACCGGGCTGCCGGGCATTATTTTGCAACTGCTGTTCATCCCGCTGCTGGTGGTGCTGCTTACCAAGGCCCATTTGCTGGAAAAGCCCCTGCGTAGCGGCGGGGCGGCCTAGCTTATGGCGCATGTGGCAGGCCTTCCCGCGCAAGACCAAACGGTGCTGGAACAGGCACAGCGGGAGATACAAGCCGGGGTATGTAGCTGCGTGGTGATTCGCGGCGGCGCAGTGCTGTGGCAGGGCGAGGGCCGCGGGGTGAAACCCATCAAGCAATTGTATGAGAGCGCCGAGGGCCGGGCCCTGTTGGCGGGCGCCCTGCTGGCGGATAAAATTGTTGGCAAGGCGGCTGCCATGCTGCTGGTGTTGGCCGGGGTGCGCTATGCCTACGGCGAAACGATGAGCCAGGCGGCCCTAGACTATTTGCAGGAACGGGGCATCCCCTGCGGCTATGGCAGGCTGGTGCCGTTTATCCAAAACCGGGATGGCAGCGGCCTGTGCCCCATGGAGCAGGCGGTGCTGGCCATCGAGGAGCCGAAGGCGGGCTATGAAGCCATTGTAAAAACCATCAAGCGGCTGATGGCGCAACCCCCAAAAGCCGGGAGATGAAAATAGGGAAAAGGAGAAGGAACCATGCCTGTGAACCTGAGAGGAAGAAGCTTTTTAACCCTGCTGGACTATACCCCCGAAGAGGTGCGGTATCTGCTGGATATGGCGCGGGATTTTAAAAACCAAAAGCGCTGCGGCACCCTGCACCGCCACCTGGTGGGGAAGAATATTGTGTTATTGTTTGAAAAAAACTCCACCCGTACCCGCTGCTCTTTTGAGGTGGCCGGGGCCGACCTGGGGCTGGCTGTGACCTACCTGGATGCCGCCGGTTCCCAGATGGGCAAGAAGGAGAGCATTGCCGATACCGCCCGCGTGCTGGGGCGGATGTTTGACGGCATAGAGTACCGGGGCTTTGGCCAGAGCATTGTGGAAGAACTGGCCGCGCTTTCGGGTGTGCCCGTGTGGAATGGCCTAACCGATGAATTCCACCCCACCCAGGCCCTGGCGGATTTGCTGACCGCCGAGGAGCACTGTGGCCGCCTGAAAGGGCTGAAAATTACCTTCTTGGGCGACGCGCGCAACAACGTGGCGAACTCTTTGATGATTGGCTGTGCCAAAACCGGGGTGCACTTTACGGCCTGCGCGCCCAAAGAATTGTTTCCTGCCGAGGATTTGGTGGCCCGCTGCCGCGAGATGGCCGCCGAACAAGGGGGCAGCGTCACCCTAACCAGCGACGTGCAAGAGGGCACCCGGAATGCGAACGTGCTGTACACCGACGTGTGGGTGTCTATGGGCGAGCCGGACGAGGTGTGGGAGACCCGCATCAAACTGCTGAAAGATTACCAGGTGAACCAGACGGCCATGCAAAACGCGGCGCCGGACGCCATTTTCCTGCACTGCCTGCCCGCCTTCCATGACCGCAACACCAAAGTAGGCGAGGACATCTACAAAAAATTTGGCTTGGCCGAGATGGAAGTGACGAACGAGGTGTTTGAATCCCTCCATTCCAAGGTGTTCGACCAAGCCGAAAACCGCATGCACACCATCAAAGCGGTGATGTA
>CAYYLW010000244.1:0-2371 GCA_964472465.1 uncultured Oscillospiraceae bacterium
AAATTAGCATCACAAGCAACAATCCTTTACAATGGTTTCACAAAACCATTGTGGAGGGAATATATGGCAAAGAAAAAGCTAAAAAAAGTTGATGCAACAATCGGGCGGCGGGCGGACGGAACGCCGGTGCTAAAACCCTTTTACGGCCTAACAGTAGCCGAAGCCAAAGGAAAGGCGGAGGCTTACCAGAACGATATTGGCTATGAAAAACGGCTGATATCAGAGAATGAATTTTATTTCCGCGGCTGGGCGGCCCGGTGGCTGCTGACCTATAAAAAGCCCTTTGTTACACCCAACGCCTACTATACAACCTACGAAAACCCAACCTTTCGGCACCTGCTGCCCGCCTTCGGGGCGCGGCTGCTGGCTGACATAACCCCGGAGGAGGTGCAGGCTTTTTATAACAGCAAGACATATCTATCCGCTTCTATGTGCAGTAAGATGACCATGTGCCTAAATGCCATTTTTGAAACTGCTTTAGACAATGACCGATGCTATAAAAACCCCGCCCGGTTTTGCCGCTTAGAAAGTGACGCTATTCCCGGCGTGAAGGAGGTGTACGAGGATAAGCAAATTAAAATAGCCGAACACTGGTTCATGAGGGAGATGCCGGAGGTGGTGCTTATGCTGGAAACGGGCGTGCGCCGGGAGGATATGGTGGGCTGGCACAAAACTGATTTTGACACAAAACGAATGATGTACCATGTGCGCCGCTCCATCACCGCTCTACGCGGCGGTGGCTTTACTATCGGCCCGCCTAAGGACGACAGCTACCGTACCAATCCCCTGTCCCCAGTGGGCTTGCAAGCATACCGCCGCCTGCTTGATTTGTACCCGGACACCGAATACTTGTTGGGCGGGCCGTTTGATGGACACCAGCACCCAGAACACTGGAGCGCACGGCTGAAAACAGAAATGGGACGGCTAGCTGCATGGCACCCGGACATACCTAAGTTGACAGCCCACGAGTTGCGGCATACCTATGGCACCTACCTACGGCGGCACGGTGTGGACATTTACACCATTGCCAAAATCCTTGGTCACCGAAGCATTGAAGTGACCAGTAATACATACGTGCATAATGAAATCACCGCCTTAAAAAAGGCGCTGAAATTCACACAAAAACAGGAGTTGATAGCGATATGAGCCTATTAAAATTAACGAACGGAACCAAATACCGTGTTGCCCCGCCCACCGGCATCCAGCAGGGTATGCTACGCCAGCGTGAACGCAATATTTTGCGCGTCACCTTTATGGAAGGCAAGGATAAATTCGCAGAAATCAAAGCTGCCCTGGCTGACCCCGCAAACACAGAGAGCATCATCATTTACATCAACGAAAATGACCCTACAATCCCAGATGAACACCTGCTGCCACCCGTGGCAAAGGATGGCACAAAATTGTCGGGCCCGGCTGGTGGAGATGACCCCTACATCGGGTATACCATCCTGGGCCAGGTGGTGGAGGAGGATGTCGTGCTTAAACCTGGTTCCCCCACAGACAAACCCGTGTATGGCCGCCAGCTCTCCATTGAGTTGGGCGAACGCCAATACGGGGAATAAACCATATATCCGCCGCACCCCTCGGGGTGCATTTTTATTAAGCGAAAGGAACAGAAAACCATGGACGAAAAAGAAAAAGTGTTGAGCGCAGACCCGGACGCAGGCCCTGGCAATGACATTCCTGAAGAAGCAAAAAACGGAGGTGCAGACAAATGAGTTTCCAATATATCCCGGCCAGCACGGCCAACTACACCAAAAACCGGGCGCGGTATGGCAAAATCTCTGAAATCACGGTTCACCACGTGGCGGGCAATTCCACGGTTGAACAGCTTGGCCGCTTGTGGCAAAACCCAAAACGCCAGGGTTCATCCCACTACGGGGTGCAGGGGGACAATATCGGGCAGTATGTGAAAGAGGAAGATATTGCCTGGACAAACTCCAACTGGGCGGCCAATGTACGTGCGGTGACCATTGAGACCGCCAACAGTGGCGGCGCCCCGGGCTGGCCGGTTGCGGATGACACGCTGCAAACGCTGATTGGGCTGGTGGCGGACATCGCCAAGCGCAACAAGCTGGGCACCCTGGTGGTGGGCAAAAATTTGACCTATCACAGCATGTATGCATCCACCGCCTGCCCCGGCCCTTACCTGAAAGGCAAGATGCAACACATTGCCGACCAGGCCAACGCCATCAATGCCGCAACCGCCCCGGCTCCCTCTGCCCCGGCCAAAATGTACAACCTTACCATTGGGCCGATGTCTCTTGGGGACAAAAACATCCTGGAGGCCAAAGCCAAGGAACTGGGCTTGCCTGTGGGGGTGGCCTAAATGCCACAGGAGATAGTGCTGGCGCTCATCTCGCTGGCCAGT
>CAYYLW010000245.1:0-2333 GCA_964472465.1 uncultured Oscillospiraceae bacterium
GCAGCTTACCGGAGATATGCGCCAGCAACTGGTGGCCGTTTTCCAGCTCCACCTTGAACATGGCATTCGGCATTGCTTCCACCACAACGCCTTCTACTTCAATGACATCATCTTTCGCCAAGCTCCTGTCCTCCCTGCTGTGGCAGCCCAATCTGCGCAAGATACGCGCGCAGGGCTGTTTTTATTTGTAGGTCGGTGCCCGTTTGCGCGGGGTTCAAAATAGTGTGCGTGGGGTTTAGGTGGCGGGGGTTTTTTGCCTTTGGGGCCGAAAGCAATCTCGTCTCCCCGTCTACCAGTAGCACCCGCCCCGGCTGTACGGCCAACACCATGTAGGCTTTGGTCACGTCCCGCCCGCGGCGGCTGAACACAATTTGTCCCGGCTTCAATTCCATCCTGCCCGCTCCTTTACGCCCGCGTTAAAATCTCGGGGGCGCCGCGGGTGATGAGGATGGTGTGCTCATAGTGGGCCGAAAGCCCACCGTCCTCGGTTTTCACCGTCCATCCGTCCGGCAGTACGTTTACCCCAAAGCCCCGCTGGTTGATCATAGGCTCTATGGCAAGGGTCATGCCCGGCACAAGCCTAGGCCCGTGCCCTGCCCGGCCAAAGTTGGGAACCTCGGGCGCTTCGTGCATCGCCCGGCCCACACCATGGCCCACATAGGCCCTCACCACCGAAAAGCCCCGCGCCTCTACATAGCCTTGAATGGCCGCACTGATGTCGCCCACCCGGTTGCCATGCACCGCCACCTGGATGCCCTCGTAGAGGGATTCCTCGGTGGCTTTCAAAAGCGCTTCGGTCTCTTCGCTCACCTCACCACAGCGGAAGGTATACGCGTTGTCGCCGTTGAAGCCATCGTACAAAGCGCCAGTGTCTATGGAGACAATGTCGCCCTCCCTGAGAATCTCGCTTTTGGCCGGGATGCCGTGAATCACCGTGTCGTTCACCGAGATACAGGCCGCGGCGGGAAAGCCGTGGTAGCCTTTAAAGCTGGGTTTTGCCCCCGCCGCCAGGATACAGTCCTCGATGGCCTTGTCAATTTCGGCGGTGGAGACGCCAGGCTTTACCAGCGCGCCGCCCGCGGCCAGGGCCTCGGCCGAAATCTGGCAAGCGCGGCGCATCTTCTCCACCTCCGCGGGGTTCTTCACCGGAATCACGATAGGGCCTCCAAGGTTGTAAAGACCAATTCCTTGGCCTCCTCCACCGGCAGGCTTCCATCAATGGTGGCCAACTTTCCGCGTTGTTCATAAAAGCCGATCAGGGGTTCGGTCATCTCATGGTAGGTTTTCAGGCGGGCCAGGATGGTTTCTGGCTCATCATCCTTGCGGATAATCAGCTTCCCGCCATCGCGGTCACACACATCGGGCACCTTGCTGGGCTTGTTGATGGTGTGGTAGCTGGCGCCGCAGGTCTCGCAAACCCGCCGCCCCGAAAGCCGCCGCACAATCTCCTCGTCACTCACGTCAATGTTCAGCGCAAGATCAATGGATACGCCCATGTTTTCGAGCGCCTCGGCCTGGGCGCAGGTGCGGGGCATCCCGTCTAGGATGAACCCTTTGGCCGCGTCTGGCTGGGCCAGACGGTCCTTGATGATGCCGATGATGACATCGTCGGGCACAAGGCCCCCTGCGTCCATAAAGCTTTTGGCTTTTTTTCCCGTCTCGGTTCCCTTCTCCACCGCCTCACGCAGCATGTTGCCGGTGGACAGGGAGGGGATGCCGAAATGGTCGGCGATAAATTCTGCCTGGGTGCCTTTTCCGGCGCCCGGCGCGCCTAAAAGAATCAGTTTCATCCTTTAGCCCTCCCGGCCCCTACTCAAGGAAGCCTTTGTGGTGCCTCATCAGCATGAAGCTTTCCAGGTTGCGGCTGGTTTCTAGCGCCACACCCACCACGATGAGTAGCGAGGTGCCGCCCAGGGCAATCTGGATGCCGGTGACATTGCCCAGGATGATGGGGCCAATGGCCACCACCACCAGGAACAGCGCACCGATGAGGGTGACACGGCTGATGATGCGGGAGATAAAGTCGCTGGTGGGCCGGCCCGGGCGGATACCCGGAATGGCGCCGTTGTTCTTTTTGAGGTCGTTGGCCATCTGGATGGGATTGTAGGTAATGGCCACGTAGAAGTAGTTGAACGCGATGATGAGCAGGCCATACACCAGCGCATACAGCCAGCCTTCATAGCTGAAGGCCCCCAGGATGTTGCTTAAAATGGGGTGCGCCACAGGGTCGGTTGCGTTAGGGACAAGGCGCATCAGCGTAGCTGGGATAGAGGTGAGGGCCGAGGCAAAGATGATGGGCATAACGCCGCTCATGTTCACCTTGATGGGGATGT
>CAYYLW010000246.1:0-2333 GCA_964472465.1 uncultured Oscillospiraceae bacterium
GGATGCCAAAAACGCCACCCTGCCGCCGTCCCAGATGGGCAGGGACACCATGCCTGGACATCTTTTACGCGAAGGAGAGAGCGGCCAGCTCAACCCCGGCTGGGTGGACTGGCTGATGGGCCTGCCGCCCGGATGGACGGACATTGACATGGACATGCCCCTGCCGGACTATGACCAACACCACTTCGACGCCGAGCCCGATATCCCCCGTGTGGCGGTCGGCATACAAAACCGGGTGGCCCGTATCACCCTGGACGGCAACGGTGTTGTATCACAGCAGGCATATCCGATTTTTGCCGCGATGGCGGAGATTGAGAGGAAAAAATGAAACCAATACTTTTTAACACCAAAATGGTGCGGGCCATAGAATTTGAGAAAGTGAGCAAGGAGGAGGCCGAGAATGGATTTTAAAAATTTGCAGACCTGTAAAAAATGTGGAAGTTCAAATATATTAGTCATTGCAGAAGTCACAATTTCAATGCCTGTTAATAATTTTCACAATTTAACAAAAAAAGCCATTTCATCAAGAGGTGTTAGGCTTTGGGGCGTTGATTGGGAAAAAGCATCTTTTGTTTGTGGAAATTGTTTTTATACAAAAAGATTGGAAAAAAATGTTGAAAATGTTTCAAATGTGAAATTAAAGGAGGAGGAAGAAAAAAATGGAGCTTAAACCGTGCCCGTTTTGCGGGGGAAAAGCCAGGCAGATACATCTTTGCGGAAGCAGTCACCACATAGCTTGCACTGAGTGCTTTTCTCAATCTGGGCCATGTGATAGCGAAGAACAGGCTGTGACCAAGTGGAACCGCCGTACGGAGAAGGTGGGACGGTGGGAGGAAATGCCAGGCATAACGGCGGTGGGAGGTGGCATATTGTTTAGATGCACGCAGTGTAGAAAAATGCCATTCCCAATGAAAAAAGACAATTACTGCCCCCACTGCGGGGCGAGGATGGAGGCAGCGGAATAATGGGCGTGCACACAAAGAATGTGGATGACGGTCAAGGCGTATATCGTACAACTTGCCCTTTTTGCGGCGGGAAAATTTGTGTTTCTTGGCTATTCCAATATTCACGAGATTACCGGATTATCCGAAGCGGCAAGCTATCCAAAAACTACACCCGGCAGGACTGCGGTTCGATGGAGGTGGCGGTAGCTGGGTGTACAAATTGCGAAGAAGCCAATTGGGGCAATGGTGAATTTTTTATCGATGATGGGCGGTTCATGGATTACAAATACGTGGATGGTTAGGAGAATAATGATGGATAGACTGACGAAACGAAACCCGAAAGGGCTTGCTTACCTCGCCGGGGTTAAAGACGATGAACAAGAAATCGACTGCAAGAGCCGCAACACAGTGCAGTGCATTTTAGATTGCTTTGAGAGGTGTGCCGCTTACGAAGATGCCACCCACACTGAGGACGGAACCGAGATTTTGAGCGTGGAGGAGATAGCCGAGCTGGCAAAGGCGAAGCAGGAGGGGCGGTTGGTGGTGCTGCCGTGCAATGCAAATTTGGATGATTTGTTTTTTGCGGATTTGCGGCGTAAAGATGCAGAAAAGGCATTGGAAAATGAAAACGCCCAGCTAAAGGCCCAGCTTGCCGAGGCAGTGGAGTTGCTGGGGTTGGCAGAAGTTGATTTGCAAAAAGACGATATGTGCGAATACTGCGGAAAAGAAGAGCGCCCAGGCTGTGATTGTGAATGTGCTTCATGCGTTAAGGGGTGCCGGTGCAAAAATTGCCGAAAAGCCAGCTTGTGGCGCTGGCAACACGCCGACAGGCTGGAAAAATTGAGGGAGGCGCTGAAATGAGCACAGTTACGGTTAGATGGCAAGACGGTTATCTTGAGGAGTTTGAAGCCACGGAAGTAAGGTTTGGTAGTGATTTGCTGTGGATGCGACTATCAAACGGGCAAAACCGGCATATCCCGATGCGCTCAGTGCGCTGGTTCGGCATGTCAAAAGAAAGTCACGGCACCATCTTCGACAAGGAGGCCGCAAATGGATAACACCCACTACCCGCCCACCTGCACAGGTAAAGGCATACCTTTTGAGCGCATTCGCCGTATTACCGGCTACCTTGTGGGCACCATGGACAAATGGAGTGATGCAAAACGGGCCGAGGAGGCAGAGCGGGTGAAGCACGGCATGGAAAATATCACAAATAGTGAGGTGGAAAAGTGAATTACAAGCAAGCAGCCCTAGAAGATTTGCGTAACCACGAAAAGCGTAAGGAGGCCCTGCTGAACATAAAAGACCGCATCTCCGCTTTGCAGGCACAGTACGAGGCATCCAAAACAACCACCTTCGGCAGCGAGCCGGTGAGTGGCGGGGCCAGCC
>CAYYLW010000247.1:0-2332 GCA_964472465.1 uncultured Oscillospiraceae bacterium
CCCTGGCGGAAAAACGCAGCTGCTTTTTCTCCCGCAGCCGCCAGGCCCTGTGGCGGAAAGGGGAGGAGAGCGGCAACGTGCAGCATGTGGTGAGTGTAACGGCCGATTGTGATGCCGACGCCTTGGTGGTGAAGGTGATGAAGGACGGCCCAGCCTGCCATACCGGGGCCGAAAGTTGCTTCTACCAGTTGCTGTACAAAGACGATACCGCGCGGGATTTTTCTTTAGAAAGCCTGTATGAGATGTTGCAGGAACGGAAAACAAACCCCAAAGAGGGCAGTTACACCAGCTACCTGTATGACAAAGGCCGCGAAAAAATTCTCAAGAAGGTGGGCGAGGAGTGCACCGAGGTAGTGATTGGCGGCATGAAGGACGACAAGCCGGAGACCATCTATGAGATATCGGACCTATGTTACCATGTGCTGGTGCTGATGGTGGAGATGGGCATTTCCCCGGCGGAGATATTGACAGAGCTGGCGGGCCGCCACGTGGTGGATAAAAAGGTGAAACAGGAGACAGGCAAATGAGATTTCCCTCCAACGTGCACACCCACACCACCTGGTGCGACGGTGCAAACACCCCCGCGGAGATGGCCGAAGCGGCCCTACAACTGGGGTTTACAGACCTTGGCTTCTCCTCCCACACCCAGGAGATAGGCCACCCTGGCCTGGGTATGGATGTGGAGGAAGAGCCGGGCTACAAGGCGGATGTGGCCGCGGTGAAGGCGGCCTATGCCGGGCGGCTGCATATCCTGTGCGGGGCCGAGCGCGACACCTATAGCCCCTCCACGGGGCAGGGTTTTGATTATCTGATTGGCTCAAACCATTATCTGCCGCCCCAGGCAGGGGAGTTTTTGGCGGTGGATGTCTCGGCCGATTGCCTGCGGCAGGCCCGCGAGGAATGGTACGCCGGAGATTGGAAGCGGATGGTGCGGGATTTTTATGCCGCCAGCCTGCGCAACATTCAAGAAAACCGCCCGGCGGTGGTGGGGCATTTCGATCTCATCAAGAAATTCAACCGCGACAATGCTGTGTTCAACGAGGACAGCCCGTTTTACCAAAACACCGCCCTGGCCGCCCTGGATGAGGTGATCACTTTGGTGAACGGCTATGGCGGTATGGTGGAGCTGAACATGGCCCCGGTGGCGCGCGGCTTGCGCAGCACCCCCTACCCAGGGCCCTTTTTGCTGCGGCACCTGGCCCAGCGCGGCGCGCGGGTAATTGTAACCAGCGATAGCCACAAAACCACCACCCTGGACAATGCCTTTGATAAAGCCCCTGCCTTTTTGGCCAGTGCGGGCTTTACCCAGGTGGCTGTTTTGCGCGGCGGGGAATTTGTAGATGTTCCGCTGGCGTGATTGGCCCGGGCCTTGGTTCTGTGCACAGAAAGGACGAAGAAGTGTCGTTTGATTACCTGATGAACCAAATAGAGACCATGACGAGGGCACTGGCCCTGGTGGTGATGGGACAGGAGCAGACCCTGGCCTCGGAGATGTTTGAGTCGGATGGCCGGGTATCCCCCGAGCTGTTTTTGCAAAACTCCCTGGAAAAGCTGCTGGCGGAGGGAAAGGTAAACCAGGCCGAAAACCTATTGTTCCAAATGCTGGACCAGCAGCCCAGCCCGGCCTTTCTCACAACGGGGCTGGGCTTTTACCAAACACTGCTGGAAATGGAGGAGGAAAAGCTGCAAGAACTGGGCTTTTCCGGCGAGGAGATAGCCCAGGGCCTGGAAGATTTGGCCCGGCGTTTTCCCCTGCCACCCAGTGAAGCAGAAAGACCGCAATAAAAACAGCCCCCGTGCACTGCAAAGCGCCGGGGGCTGAACTGTTGTGTATCTTTCTGGTTTTTGGCCGGGGTAGGGGGGTTATTTTTTCAGCCGCTCCAGGGCCGTACGGTAGCCACCGCTGCCATACTGGATGCAGCGGTTGATGCGGCTGATGGTGGCGGTGCTGATTTCCACCTTTTCCACAATCTGCTCATAGGTGTGGCCGTCCAGCAGCATCTGGGCTACCTTCAGCCGCTGGGTCATATCGGCCAGTTCCTTCATGGTACAGATGTCCTCAAAAAAATCGTAACATTCTTCGTTGCTGGCAAGGCCGCGGATGGCCTCAAACAGCTTGTCGGTATCGGGGTTGCGCTTAAAAGCCATACGGTTCCTCCCAAAATAGAACGGGCAGGGCTGCTGCCACAGGGTACTTTTCTACTTTAGCACAAAACGGTACAAAAAGCAAAAAACTGCCCTTGCCTTTGGCAAGGGCAGCAAAGTAAGCTTGTAAGCCTATTTCACCATGCCGGCCACTTCGGCGGCAAAGTCATCGCTGCGTTTTTCCAGG
>CAYYLW010000248.1:0-2289 GCA_964472465.1 uncultured Oscillospiraceae bacterium
GCCCAAAAGCCAAGCAGGGCTGCCAAAACAATGCCCACAACGAGCACCACCAGCAAAACGATGGTGGACGGAAATAACAATAGGGTCAACTCCTTCAGTATGATGCACAGGAGCCGGGTCTCCTCACACGGCAGGCGGAATAATTGCACGGCCCAGGCCCGGCAAAGGGGAAACTGCCGGGGATAATTGGCGCCATGGTATGAAAAAAGGCAAAGTGCCTGCTAGGTAAAACACGAAAAACCAAGCATCCTGCGGATGAATATGAACAAGCGCATGGTTTATAATACTCCCCGCGCCTTGTACACGTAGTTTTATTGTAAAACCCACGGGCGGTGATTGTCAAGCAAAGATTCACGGCCCAGCCCCGCTTTTAAAGGCAACGCGGTGGGAAGGGGCGGCTTGTTTGCACAAACTGCCCTAAATAAGCCCTAAAGAAAAGCGCTTTTGCCGGCTTTGCTTTACAGAAGCATTCCGCAGGCATATAATAACACCATAAAGGCAAAAGGAGACGGTGCTCTAGAAAATGCAGGCGCCCTAGGCGCCAAAATGATGGAGGGAAGCATGAAAATCAAAGAGATTGCCGAGGTGCTAGGCGCGCGGATACTCACCCAGTGTGGAGACCTGGAGCGGAACGTGAAAACGGCTTGCGGTAGCGACATGATGAGCGACGTTCTGGCCTATGTGAAAGACCAGGGTGTACTGCTTACCGGGCTGAACAACGCGCAGGTGGTGCGCACGGCCAGTATGATGGACATGCATTGCGTGGTGTTTGTGCGCGGCAAAGAACCGGACGCCACCATCCTAAATTTGGCCGAACAGATGGAAATTGTGGTGATGGCCACGGGCAAAACCATGTTTACGGCCTGCGGCCTTTTGTACCAGTGTGGCCTGCAAGGAGGCGAGTAGCCCCATGGCGGAGCCGATGATTAGCCTGCATTATGAGGTGCCGGGGGACGACTTTACCCGCGCGGGGGAGGCCAGCGCCGCGCTGAAAACCCAGCTAAAGAAACTGGGGATGGCCAGTGATGCGGTGCGCCGGGTGGCCATTGCCATGTATGAGGGGGAGATAAACCTTGTCATCCATGCCGGCGGCGGCGAGATAGACGTGGAAATATACCCCGAGCTTGTGCGCATGACCCTGACCGACCATGGCCCCGGCATAGAGAACATTGAACTGGCCATGAAAGAGGGCTATAGCACCGCGCCCGAGGAGGTGCGGGACCTTGGTTTTGGCGCCGGGATGGGCCTGCCAAACATGAGGCGGTACACAGACGAATTTGAACTGAGCAGCCAGCTGGGCGTGGGCACCTGCCTGCGCATGGCGGTGAAAATGTAAACCGGGCCTGCCCACAGGCCAACCGGCAGAGAAAGGAGGGATGGTATGGCGAAGAAGATGTTCCATTCCGTTACGCTGGACAGAGACAAATGCAAGGGCTGCATCCACTGTATCAAACGTTGCCCCACCCAGGCCATCCGCGTGCGGGAGGGAAAGGCCGACATCACCCCCGAACTGTGTATCGATTGCGGGGAATGCATCCGGCTTTGCCCGCACCACGCCAAAAAAGCCATCACAGACCCTCCCTCCATCATAAAGAAATACCCCTACCCCATCGCGCTTATCCCCCCCAGCCTGTACGGCCAGTTCAACAATTTAGACGACCCCGACCTGGTGACGGCCTCCCTCAAGCAACTGGGCTTCAAAGACGTGTATGACGTGGGCCGCGCCGCGGAACTGGTGAGCGAGGCCACCCGGCACATGATGGCGGCCGGGAAGCTAAAAAAACCGGTCATCTCCTCGGCCTGCCCGGCTATCATGCGGCTGATACGGGTGCGCTTCCCCAGCTTGATAGACCGGGTGCTGGCCCTGGCCGCCCCCTTTGAGCTGGCCGCCCACCTGGCCAAGGCCCAGGCCGTGGCCCAGGGCATCAAACGCGAGGACGTGGGCTGCATTTTCCTCTCCCCCTGCCCCGCCAAGGTGACGGCCATTCGCATGCCCATTGGGCGGCAGGAGAGCGAACTGGACGCCGCGGTGGCCGTAAAGGATTTTTACGCCCCCATGGTGGCCGCCATGAAACTGCCCAGCGACGGCAGCCAGCCCCCCCGTGTGTGCGGGCGCATTGGCATGGGCTGGGCCGAGAGCGGCGGCGAAGCGGTGGGCCTGCTTTCCACCGACGCCTACCTGGCCGCCGACGGCATTGAAAACGTCATTCGGGTGCTGGAAGATTTGGAGGACAACAAGTACACCGGCCTTGAATTTGTGGAGCTGAACGCCTGTGCGGGCGGCTGCGT
>CAYYLW010000249.1:0-2232 GCA_964472465.1 uncultured Oscillospiraceae bacterium
CGCTGGCGCTGGTGCTGGCCAACTGGCCGGAGCGCTGCCGGGGTGCAGGGTTTGCAACCATGGCCGCGCTAAATGAACACATTGCCGTGTGAGGAGCTGACCTATGACAAAAAAAGATTTTACCCAGCGGGATGATTTAAACCGCTACATTTTGCAAGAATACCGCCATGGCCGCACGGTGAAAAGTATATCAAAAGACCTAACTTGTGTCACGATTGACGAATCGGGGGGGCGTTGCCCAAAGGATACGTGGAGCAGGTGGTTTACGATTATGTGATGCGGCAGGGTTTTGCCGGAGGGAGATAGGATGAAATCAATTGTTTTTACCACTGAGGAAGTGCGCGGGACACTGGCCGGGAACAAAACGCAGACGCGCAGACCGATGAAGCCGCAGCCTGTGATGGATTCCAGCGGAATGTGGAGCTGGAAGGACTGCCAATGGATGGACGGCGGTCTTGGGTTTCCCGCTTCTGGCATTTTGGATTGTGCGCCGCACAAACCTGGCGACATTCTGTGGGTGCGGGAGACGTGGAACGGAGATTGGTGTGACCACTATATTTACAAAGCTGATGGAGGAAGCGCAATTTCGGCGGGATATTCGGAAGAGCCAAAATGGCGCCCCTCCATCCACATGCCCCGCGAAGCCGCCCGGCTGTTCCTGCGGGTGAAAGATGTGCGGGTGGAGAGGGTACAGGATATTTCTTTTGATGATTGCATTGCAGAGGGAATTCCAGAAGTACATGGAATGCGGTCTGAACTTCGCAATTGGTATGCGAAAACGTGGAACGCATGCTACGCAGCCCCGCGCCCGGTGAAGTACAAAGGGATAATTACCCACTACGAAAGCTACCCATGGGAAGATGTACAGGAAACCCGAGAGCACAATGGACTGCCGTGGTATGTGATGGGCAACCCTTGGGTGTGGATAACCGAATTTGAGCAGGTGAGCAAGGAGGAGGCCGAGAATGCCAAGCATACTGATTGAAAAAGGCAATTTTACCATGGCAGAGGTGCATACAAACCCGGATGGTGGCAAAGAAACTGTATCGGCTGGCGGCTGGAAACCTGACGAAAACGGCGGTTGTGTCATTGTCTGCGCCGTGGATACTGAGGACAAAAATAAACAGGCTGGGGATGCTGCTATATTCGGTGATTGGCAAGCGGCAGAGTACCTGGGCAGGGTGCTGGAACTTTTGAAGCCTGCGCGGGCCGTGAATGTGCCAGATTTTAAGGCTATTTTTAAGGCGGCGCGTATCGATGGGATGGATATGTGCCTGTATTGCCAAAGCCTTGAATGCCCCGATTGCTACATGAACCCGGAAAACTGGGAGGAGGCCGAGAATGGAATTTAAACCGTGCCAAGAAATATGCAAAAACACAAAAACAGAAGCCACCAGAGAAAAAATAAAGAAAATTGAATATGAAAAAAACAAAAGAATGACACACGGATTATCGAAAAATCAACCAAGGTTGTTTGGAATGTGGATGTCAATGAAGTCTAGATGCGAGAATCCAAATAGAGATAAATATAAAGATTACGGCGGAAGGGGGATTGTGGTTTGCAAAGAATGGCATGATGCAGCCGTGTTCGCCACCTGGGCTTTTTCCAATGGATATAAGGAAGGACTTCAAATAGACAGAATAGATAACGATAAGGGATATTATCCGGAAAATTGCAGATGGGTAACTCCAAAGAAAAACTCAAGGAACAGAAGAAATACGAAGTTTATCACCATAAACAATGTAACAAAATGCGTGGCAGAATGGGTAGAGGATACAGATTTAAGTTGCTTCACCGTTTATTGGTGGATAAAGAAATATGGAGAAAATCATGCTGCATTAAAAATGATAGAGAGGGGAATATCTGGTTGAGAAACGATAATTACTGCCCTAACTGCGGGGCGAGGATGGAGGAAAACGATGGCTAGATTGACAAATGCACACAGCCACATACTGATTAACCAAGCAATAATGCACAGCGGAAAAGAACAAGTGCTTTGGGACGGAGTTTATAGCAAAGATGTTTTGGAAGAGGCCGTCGAATTGTTGGCCGCCTACGAAGATGCCACCCACGCCGAGGACGGCACCGAGATTTTGACCGTGGAGGAAATAGCCC
Source organism: uncultured Oscillospiraceae bacterium (assembly GCA_964472465.1). Lineage (GTDB taxonomy): Bacteria > Bacillota > Clostridia > Oscillospirales > Ruminococcaceae > JAAYCI01. The sequence continues at coordinate 2,117 of CAYYLW010000249.1, forward strand.
AGCTGGCAAAAACGAAGCAGGAGGGAAAAGACTACAAAGCCCAGCTTGCCGAGGCAGTGGAGTTGCTGGGGTTAGCTGTAAAAGATATTCATCAGTCCTGCACAGCAAAAATAACT
>CAYYLW010000250.1:0-2227 GCA_964472465.1 uncultured Oscillospiraceae bacterium
CCAAAACCAATCCCAGGTCCGGGATGAGTCAACGCCCCAAGCGTCCAATCTTTCTCGTGCGCGCGCTGGCCGGTCTGATTGCCCCCTATACCGGGCCGCTGCCCTACTATGCCGTGGAGTATACCGCCGCGCAGGAGTACCTGCGCGACACGCTGAGCAGGCAGGAGTTTTTTACCGTGTTGATGCGCCGCAGTATGCTGCGCATTGCACACGAGATAGCCCGGAAAGAGGGCTGTGAGGCGCTGATAACGGGCGAAAGCTTGGCCCAGGTGGCCAGCCAAACCCTGCTGGCCCTGGCCGCCACAGACCAAGCCCAAAGCCTGCCGGTGCTGCGCCCCTGCATTGGCATGGACAAGCTGGAAATTACCGAGATTGCACGCAAAATTGGCACTTTTGAAACCAGCATCTTACCCTATGAGGACTGTTGCACCCTGTTCACCCCCCCGCACCCCAAAACCAAACCCCGGCTGGAAGAGGTGCTGGCGCTGGAAGCGGGCCTGCCGCGGCTGGCCGAGCTGGAGGCCCAGGCCATCGGGGACATCCGTTTCGAGCTGGTGCGCGAAGGCGGGGTATAGAACCGTTTTTTGCTTTTATTCAACCATTCCATCAAGAGGGCCATGAACGGCCACGGGAGGAAGGCCCATGCGGGCAGAGATTATCAGTGTGGGCACCGAGCTTTTGCTGGGTGACATTGTGAACACGAACGCGCAGTATCTGGCGCAGGAGCTGGCGGCGCTGGGGTTTTCTGTATACAACCAAAGCGTGGTGGGCGATAACCCCGCCCGCCTACGCGCCGCCGTGCTGGAGGCCAAAGAGCGCAGCGACCTGCTGGTGTTCACCGGGGGGCTGGGCCCCACCGACGACGACCTGACCAAGGAGACGGTGGCCGAGACCTTTGGCGATAGCCTGTATCTGGACGAGGAAGAGCTGGCCCATCTGGAAAGCTTTTTCAAAAAGCTGGGCCGCCCTATGGCCCCCAACAACACAAAACAGGCCATGGTACCCCGCCGGGGTAAAAAATTGGCCAACCCCAACGGCACCGCCCCCGGGGCTTTTTTCCGCCAGGGCAGTAAGTTTGCCGTGTTGCTGCCGGGCCCCCCGCGGGAGATGCGCCCCATGTTTGAAAACGAGGTGCGCCCCCTACTGGAGGAGATGCAGGATGGGGCCATACGCAGCCGCACCTTGCGCGTGATTGGCATGGGCGAAAGCGATTTGGAGGTGGCCCTGTACGACCTGCTTGGCGGGCAGAACCCCACCGCGGCGCTGTATGCCAAGGAGGGGGAGGTGCATGTGCGGGTGACGGCCAAGGCCGCCACCGCCGAACAGGCCGACCATATGTGCGCCGAAATGACCAAGCTGATTGTGCAGATATTGGGGGATATTGTGTACGCCGACGACGGCAGTGACCTGCCCACAACGGTGGTGGGGCAACTGGCGGCGCGGGGGGCCACGGTGGCCCTGGCCGAAAGCTGCACCGGTGGCTTGCTGGCCCAGCGCATCACCGCGGTGCCGGGAGCCAGCGCCGTGTTTGGCTATGGTGCGGTAAGTTACGCCAACGCGTTTAAAAGAAAGATGCTGGGGGTGCGCCGCGGCAGCCTGCGGCGGCATGGCGCGGTGAGCAGCCAGGTGTGTGCGGAAATGGCCTTTGGCGCGGCCAAAAAAGGAAATGCCGAATATGGTGTGGGCATTACGGGCATTGCCGGGCCGGACGGCGGCAGCGCGGAAAAGCCGGTGGGCCTTGTGTATGTGGGGGTGGCCTGTGGCCGCCAGGTGGCCATCCGCAAGCTGAATGTTACCGGGCGAGACCGGGACTATGTGCGTACCATTGCCAGCCAAAATGCGCTGGACATGCTGCGCCGCGTGGTGCTGGGGCTGGAGGTGCCGGGGGCCAAGTGGTTCACCCGTACCCAGCATGCCGATTTTGAGCGCCTGGGTCCGCCGCGCTGGCGGGGTGGCGCCGCGCTACGCGCGGTGGTGGCGGTGTTGCTGGTGGCGGGGCTTTTTGCAGGGCTGTTGCTGGGTAGCCATGCCCTGCAAGGCCCCCAGGGCGCCAAAGCCGGGGGTTTTTCGCCCGGGGCGGCGTATGGCAGCCGGGAATATACCCAGGCGGTGCAAACCTATATCCGCGAGAGCAGCATCACCAACCCGGCGGTGAAAGGTTTTGTGGCCCTGCCGGGGGGGCTGGTGGAAAGCCTGGTGGTGCAAAACCGTAGCCCCCAGGCCGATT
>CAYYLW010000251.1:0-2208 GCA_964472465.1 uncultured Oscillospiraceae bacterium
CACCGTCTCAAAGCCCGCCATGGTGGCGCTGGCCGGGTTTGTGCCGTGGGCGGTATCCGGTACGATGATTTGGGTGCGCTTGGTGTCTTTCTTAAAATCGTGGTAGCGCTTGATGAGCAAAAGGCCCGTCAGCTCCCCATGCGCGCCAGCCGCTGGCTGGAAGGTCATGTTGTCCATGCCGGTTATTTCGCACAGCAGCTTTTCCGCTAGGCGCATAGCCTCCAGGCAGCCTTGCACGGTGTGGCTGGGTTGCAGCGGATGCACCTCGGCAAAGCCGGGCAGGCCCGCAATCTCATCGTTCAATTTGGGGTTGTACTTCATGGTGCAGCTACCCAGCGGGTAGAAGCCATTGTTCACGCCGAAGGTCTCGGCTTCCAGCGCGGTATAGTGCCGCGCCAGTTCCCCTTCCGTCAGTTCGGGAAGGTGCAGGGCTTCCTCGCGTTTTTGGGCGCTGTTCAGCTCGTAGGTCTCCACGTCGCAGGGCGGAATAAGGCAACAAGACAGCCCCGGCATGCTTCTTTCAAACACAAGCTTCATGGTTACACCCCCTCCTTTAGTAAGGCCGCCAGCTGGTCAATTTCTTCTTTGGTGTTCATCTCTGTGAAGCACCACAGAATACCGCTGGGGATAGGGTAGCCGCCCAGAATGCCGTGCTCTTCCAGCTTCGCCATCAGCTTTTCGGGCGCACAGGGGCATTTGGTGACGAATTCATGGAAGAATTCCCCTTCGTATACAAGTTCATAGCCCGGGATGGCCGCCAGCAGTTTGGCGGCATAGTGCGCTTTGGACAGGCACTGGTTTGCCACCTCTTTCATGCCCTTTTCGCCCAGGGCACTCATGGTGCAGGCCACCATCAGCGCGCAGTGCGCCTGGTTCGAGCAGATGTTGGAGGAGGCAAGCTCCCGCCGGATGTGCTGCTCGCGCGCTTGCATGGTAAGCACGAAGGCCCGGTTTCCGTCGGCGTCTGTGGTTTGGCCCACAATACGCCCCGGCAGCTTGCGGGTTACGCCGCGGGTGGCCGCCATAAAGCCCAGGTGCGGCCCGCCAAAATTCAGGTTGAGCCCCAGGGGCTGCCCCTCGCCCACGGCGATATCGGCTTCGCACTCGCCGGGGGTTTTGCCAATGGCCGCATAGAAGGGGTTTACGCACATGATGAAATTAGCGTCCTCATCGTGGGCCAGCTCAGCAAAGGCTTCGGCGTCCTCCAGCAGGCCATAGAAGTTCGGCTGCTGAATCAGCACGCAGGCGGCGGTTTCCACTATGTTTTCCCGCAGGAAATCCGCGTCGGTGCGCCCGTCTTTTTCCGGTATAATCACCAGTTTGCGGTTGGCCGCGTAGCAGTAGGTTTGAACGGTGCGCAGGTACTCCGGGTTCAGCGTGGCCGAGACATAGGCCACCTCGCGCTCGTCCTCCAAATCCACGCTCATGGCAATGGCTTCGGCGCAGGCGGTGGCCCCATCATATACCGAGGCGTTCGCGCCGTCCATCCCGGTCAGCTCACAAATCATGGTTTGGAACTCGAAGGTGGATTGCAATATCCCCTGGCTGATTTCGGGCTGGTAGGGGGTATAGCAGGTAATGAATTTTTCTTTGGACGCCACCGCTTTGGTGATGGAAGGAATGTAGTGGCGGTAGGCCCCCGCGCCACGGAAAATGGTGGGAAACACCTTGTTTTTGCCCGCTAAGGCCAGCATCTCCCGCCGCACGGCCAGCTCGCTTTTCCCCTCGGGAATTTGCAGCTCACCTTTCAGCTTTACCTCTGCCGGCAGTTCACTGTACAGCTCGTCTATGTTGCTAAGCCCCAGAAACTCCAGCATCTGCTGTTCATCGGCAGTGGAATGTGGTATGTAAGAACCCATGGTTCGCCTCCTCACTCTTCAAAATACTCGGCGTGCTCTTTCACCATCTCTTCGCAGTACTTTTCGTAGGCGGCATCGTCCATTAGGTCGGCCTTTTCGGTGATGTCTACCACCTTCACCAGCCAGGAACCGTAGGGGTCTTCGTTGATTTTTTCAGGGGCCTTGTCCACCTCTTTGTTGATCTCCGCAATGGTGCCGGTCACCTGGCTTTTCAGCGGGGAAACCGCTTTGTAGGATTCCACGTTGCCAAAGCTCTTGCCATTCGTTACGGCGCGCCCGGTTTTTCGGGGCAGTTCCACAAACACCAGGGCGGTAAGGGCCTTTTGGGCAAAATCGGTCAGGCCCATCA
>CAYYLW010000252.1:0-2188 GCA_964472465.1 uncultured Oscillospiraceae bacterium
GCCGCTGAAAACAGCGGCGCGCATCATCTCTTCATCCCCCGCAGGGGCCAAAATCTCTAAAACAGGCTGGTTTTGTGGCATCTACAAATCCTCTATCCCCATCTGCCCTTCGGGGTGGGGCAACTCGGGCTGCTCGGCCTTTTCCTCGCGCGCGGGCGCGGCGCGGCCTGGGCGGCTCTCATAATAAGCCAGCTCCTTGCGCAGGCGCGCGGCCTCGGCACGGGCCTCCTCGGCCGCCATGCGGGCCTTGGCGGCATCCTCCAAATAATCCTGTATCTGGGCGCGCATATTGTCTGCCCCAAACGCATTTTTCTCGGCCTCATCCAGGTAGCCCAGCGCGGTAATCACCGCCGCCGCCGTCACCGAGGCGTTCGGCGTGTCAATCATCACCTGGTTCATGTCGGCATCCAATTTTTCGGCCAAACCCATGAGGTATTCCGCCGAATCGTTTGTGGAAACCAAATAACTGGACCCGCATATTTCTAGTTTCACTCTTTGAGATGGCATGGTCTTCTGCCCTTCTTTCTGTGGCTAGAATAGCACTGTATGGTAGCTGCGCGGCTGGCCGCGCAGAATATTTCCCATGATATGCCTTATCAGTATAATACAAAACCCACCCGTTTGCAAAGCCCCTGCCCGCCCTTTGGCAAAGAAGTTTTGCCGTCTTTTTTCTCCCTTGGCGCGCAGCGCTTTTTTGCCCTTGCTGCTTTTCCGTATCTGCGCCTATTTTTCGCTTTTTTGGCCAAAGTCTGCCGCCCTCTATGCATAGAATCTACAAACTTTCCGTAAAGTTTCCGCTTTTGTTTCCATTGTTTCATACCATCGTACTTTCACCCCCACTCCCCAGCTTGCATTCCAGTCTTTTTCTAGGGTATAATGTAAGATATTCAAAAAAGCATAGCTGCATGCGCCCTGCCGCCATGCAGCCAAACGGCAGGCGGAACCCCGCTGCAAAAGAAACGGAGACCATTTTGAAACAAAAATACACCAAAAAAGATTTCGAAAAACTTTTGCAGGAGCGTTTGCTCAGCGAGTTCAATACCGATTTGGAATCGGCCACCGAGGAGCAGCTTTTCCGCGCGCTGGCACGGCTTACCCGCAAATTATTAAGCGATGGCCGCAAGCAATTCATGGCCCACACCTACGGCAGCAACGCAAAGCAGGTGTATTACCTGTGTATGGAGTTTTTGCTGGGCCGCAGCTTGCGGGATAACCTTTCGAACCTGGGGCTGGAACAGGCGGCTGAGGCCGTGCTGGCCGATTATGACGTGAAGCTGGACGGCCTGTATGACCAAGAACCGGACGCAGGCCTGGGCAACGGGGGCCTGGGGCGCCTGGCCGCCTGCTACCTGGACGGCATGGCCACCACCGAAATTCCAGGCGAAGGCTATTCCATCATGTACGAATACGGCATCTTTAAACAGCTCATTGTGGACGGCTGGCAGCAGGAGATGGCCGACGACTGGCTACATGCCGGGCAGGTGTGGTTCAAAGCCCACCCCGAGGCCATCATTGATGTGCGCTTTGACGGCGAGGTGGAGGAAACCTGGGACGGGGACTACCACTATGTGCAGCACAAAAACGCCACCTTGGTAAAGGCCGTGCCCAACGACATGTACATCTCCGGCTACGCTTCGGGCGGGGTGGCCAAGCTGCGCCTGTGGGAGGCCAAGGCCCCCGGCTTTGACATGAAGGCCTTCAACGCCGGCGCCTACCACGATGCCATGACCCAAAATGCCAACGTGGAACTGATTTCCAAGGTTCTCTACCCGAACGACAACCACATCGAGGGCAAAATTTTGCGGCTGCGGCAGCAATACTTCCTCTCGGCGGCCTCGGTGGGCGATATCGTGCGCCAGCATCTGGACCAATACGGCGCCATTGACAACCTGCCAGACAAGGTGGCCATCCACATCAACGACACCCACCCCACCCTGGCCATTCCCGAACTGATGCGCATTTTGTTGGACGACTGTGGCTTCGACTGGGAGACCGCCTTCTCCATCGCCCAGCGCACCTTTGCCTACACAAACCACACCGTGATGAGCGAGGCGCTGGAAACCTGGCCGGTAGACCTGTTCAAACGGGTGCTTCCGCGCATCTTCCAAATTGTGCAGGAGATGGACAACCGCGCGCGCGCAGAATTTGCCGAAGCCTTCCCCGGAGACCAGGGGAAAATTGACTACAT
>CAYYLW010000253.1:0-2165 GCA_964472465.1 uncultured Oscillospiraceae bacterium
ATTATTTCTACTTTTACATTTGACTGCGCCACTGTCTCCACCACGCCGTATTTCTTTGTTTATTGCGACTCAAATTTGCACTTTGCCCCATTGCATTTTTGCAACTCAACACCGCTAATTCTCAGAATTTCAACAGTCACGGCAGCGTGATGATACGCGTCTCGTCTGCGTATTCCATCAGTTCCCGGCGTTCCACCACCCGTCCACTCTGTACGGTGAGCGTGCATTCCGTTACATTCAAATCCGACCACTTGAGTGCGATAAGCTCGCCCTGCCGCAGCCCGGCGGTCAGTGCCAATAAAAACATCGGCAGAACCCCAAGTTGTTTGGCGGTGTCCAGATAATCTTCGATTTCCAGCGCAGAGAGGACATTTGCCTTTACCGTCTTTGCGGTCGCATAATGAAACCCTCTTGCGGGATTGCACTTCATTTCCCCGCTATCCACCGCCTGTTCCAGGCACTGTTGGAGCAGCCGGTGAAGGTGCCGCATGGTTTCATCGCCGAGGCCCGGATAATCGGCGCTCTCTGGGCGGTGGCTGCCGAAGCACTTGCGGTTTTCCAGGAAAGCTTCAACCGCAGATGCCGTCAGTTGGGTAAGCTGAATATCTCCCAGACAGGGGAGTATGTGATTTTGGAAAATATAGTCGTGGGCCGCATAGGTAGACGGGCGGGATTTGGGCTTGTCGTAAACCTCTTGCCAGTGGAGAACCCATTCTCGGACGGTCATATGCCCACCTCCATGCACTGGCGTTGCAGGTCACGAAAGGCAACCCAAGGCAGCCCCGCCTCCATCAATCTTTTTGTGTAGGTAGTAAAACTCGTGAAGCCGGTATGGTTCATTGGTTTTGGGGTTGCAGAACACACAAGGCAGCCCGGATAGTGACTTCTTTTCCTTGCCCTCCAGCAGTTCGGTCAGCTTTTCCTCATTTTCGGTCATGGTCTGTACCGCTTTGCCGTAGGCACTGTCCCGGATATAGGAGCGTTCGCTGGGATTGATGTTTCCGAAATAAAACTCCTCCAGTATCCTGCGCACAGTCGTCACCTCCCCTCTTTAGTGACACACAATACCACAAGCTTGCACGAATAGCTACACCTTTTTTGACCGCTTGCAAAAACAACCCGTTCCATATAAACTTGATAAAGACAAGGTTTTTAGGAAGGGCATAAAAACACATGAGAGAAGAATATTTGAACATTGGCGAAATTCCTGCTGTGCTTTATGGCGAGGCAACCAACAGGCTTTACCTGTTCGTCCACGGGAAGCAGGGCTGCAAGGAAGAGGGCAAGGCCTTTGCGGAAATTGTCTGCTCCAAGGGCTGGCAGGTGCTTGGCATTGATCTGCCCGAGCATGGGGTACGCCAAAACAGCGTACCCTCTTTTTACCCATGGCATGTCGTGCCGGAGCTGCGGTCTGTGCTGGAATATGCCCGGCAACACTGGAATGCCATCTCCCTGCTGGCCAACAGCGTGGGCGCATGGTTTTCGATGCTTGCCTTTGCGGGGGAGCCGCTGGAAAAGGCGCTGTTTGTCTCCCCGATACTTGATATGGAGAAGCTCATCTGCGATATGATGGGCTGGGCAGGCGTGGATGAGGCACGGCTGGAGCGGGAGGGAAAAATCCAAACCGGTTTCGGCGAAACCCTTTCTTGGGACTATTTCCAGTATGCAAAGGCAAACCCCATCGTCAAATGGGACACGCCTACAGCGATTATGTATGCCGGGCAGGATAATCTGACGAGACGGAGCGCCGTGGATGCCTTTGTCAACCGCTTTGGCTGTGATCTCGCTGTCATGGAGGACGGCGAGCATTGGTTCCACACGCCGGAGCAACTGAGGGTGCTGCGGACATGGGAGGAAGAACAGACAACGGAAAAAGAGGGCGGCACAGTCAAAATTTCGCAGGGAACCGCCGCGGACGTCGACAGTTGGATACAGCTGGTGCGGCGAATGCGCGATCTTTTTCCGGGGTTGGAAACAGAGCAAGCGCTATCAGAGCACCGGGAAACGGTGCTGGAGTTCATAGCTGCAAAGGGTACTGTTTGTGCAAAAGACGGCAGCCAAGTTGTGGGGGCGCTGTTGTTCTCTCCGTCTGAAAATATTCTGTGCTATCTGGCGGTGGATGACCGCTATCAGCGGCAAGGCATTGCGCAAAAGCTGATTCATTA
>CAYYLW010000254.1:0-2052 GCA_964472465.1 uncultured Oscillospiraceae bacterium
CCTGCTCTTCCAGCGCGGGCGCTTCCTCCGCAATTTGGCAGCACAGCCGCCGCTCTCGCCGCAAGGCGCGCAGGGCGGCGGTTTTCTCTGCGATGCTCTCGCTGAGGGTAGTCTTTTCTTTTTCATCTATGCAGGCTCTCCTTTCTGCATACAGCGGCTGGCGCTGCCGGGTGAGGGTATCTATCTGCCCGTCCAGGCCCTGCCGATACGCCTGCAATTCCTCAGCGGTGGTAATACCATGGCGGTAGAGAAACAAAAACCGCCGGGAGTATTGCCCGAGGCGCAGGGCCTCCTGCCGCAGGGCAAAGGGCAGCCGCTGGCTTTTGCCGCCATGCTTCACCACCTTGAGGAAATAGCAGTAGTGCCAATAGAGGGCGATGAACCCCTTCATCTTGCGGTGCTTTCGGGGTGAGAAGGCCGCCGCGTCGGCATAGCGCCGCCGGGGTTTGGCCTTTGGCGGGGGCTCTATCCCTGCGTTTTCGCGCGGTATTTCGGGCAGGCCGTCACGCTGGCGGGCCAGCCGTTCCTTGATATCCGCTTCGCTGTATCCCGGCCCCATGGAACGCTGGGTGAGCCTGAAGGCCCGCTGCCCGCCGCGCGGGGTGACGGTGATGTACTTGTGGTTTTCGTCCAGGTGTACCCGGTGGCCTTTTTGCTGTAGCCGTTCCACAAAGGTGGCAAAGCTATAGGCCTCCCGGATGGCCGCATCAATGTCGGCCCGCAAAATGCCCCGCAGGGTGGGTTTGCCCTGCTGTTCGGCCTTCCACTCGGCATAGTGGCGGCCACCGCCCTGGGGCTGCTCTATCACCGAAAGCCCCCTCTCCCGGCAAAGCTGGTCTGACAGGGCACGCATTTTGCCATAGTAGCTTTGCTTGTTGTCGTGGTAGCGCCCGCCGTCTTTGAAAGAAATAGCGTTTACGATGTAGTGGTTGTGCAGATGAGATTTATCCAGATGGGTGCACACCAGCACCTCAAAACGCGCCCCCCACATCTGCTGTGCAAATTCCCGCCCGATGGCATGGGCGGCGTCGGGCGTTACCTCCCCCGGCGCAAAAGATTGAATGGCATGAAACGCCACCGCCCGGCCCTTTTCCTCCTTTCCCCATTTTTCTTTGGTCAGGCGCATTTCTTCCAGTGCCGTTTCGGGGCAGCAATTTACCCCGGCCACATACAGGCAGCGCTCGGTTTTGTCTGCACGGGCGGCATAGCCCAGTGCCGCGCTTAAATCCCCCGTGGTCTTTTCGGGGTTCATACCATAGGCCAGAACGCGGGCGAGCCGGTCTTTCACCGGCCATATTTTGGTGGTGGCCATCAGCTTAGTTCTGCCGCCCTGCGTATGGCCAGCACCGCGCCGCGAAGTTCCGCCCCGGCCTTCTCGTAGGCCGGGGCATCCATCATACCCAGGGCGTTTGCGGCGGCGGCAATCTGGTTCAGGTTCACACCTATCCGCCGCAGTTCTTCCAGCATCAGATGATATTCCATTGGCGGGGCCTGCCGCAGGGTGGCCCCCTCAATGAGGCGGCGCACCACCATGGAGCGGGAGAGGCCTGCCCCTTTCGCAAGGCAGTTCAGTTTTGCTTTTGTGTCGGCATCCATGCGCAGGTTAAACCACAAATTGTTTCCTCCTTCCGGCGTGTGTCGGCGCGGGCGCGCCGAGGGGGATTCAGGGGGATTTCCCCCTGACGGGGCGAATTTGTGTATACAAATTCAGTGCTTGCTACAACACGCATGCGGCCCCGCCCGTGCGTGTGCGGCCAGGCTCTAGCGTTCGGGTTCCGGCTGTGTTTTGGCCTTTGCGCCCGCCTCTTTTTCCCGCGCCAAGGCCATAGCGGGCACCGCCTCATATTGATTTTTCGCCATTTCCATCTTCTCGGCAAACTCGCAGATGTGATAGACATTCATCCCCACCTGTGTATGGCACTCGTCCACATACCGGCAGGGCCGCAAAAGGCGCTCGCCGTCTGAAAGCGTGATGGCGATATATCCGCCGTCCGGGATGGTGAAGAGGGTGGTGTATTGGCTGTCGATGAAGCGGATTTCTTTTGGGAGTTC
>CAYYLW010000255.1:0-2020 GCA_964472465.1 uncultured Oscillospiraceae bacterium
AGCCTACGGCATAGAAAGCATACAATCCATCGTTGGGAGGAGCCACCATGTCTAATGCAAAAGATTTGATTATCGCCTGTGATTTTTCGTCCAGGGAGGAAACCCTGCGCTTTTTGCAGCCCCTGAAAGCCCAGCAGCCCTATGTGAAAATTGGCATGGAGCTATACTATTCCGCCGGGCCCGACATGGTGCGCGAACTGGCGGGCGAGGGCTATAAGGTGTTTTTGGATTTGAAGTTGCACGATATCCCGAACACCGTGAAACGCAGCATGAAAACCCTGGCCGGCCTTGGGGCCAGCATGGTAAACCTGCATGCGGCGGGGGGCCGTGCCATGATGAGCGCCGCCCTGGAAGGGCTGGAAGAGGGTGCCCAGGGCGGCAAACGCCCCATACTGCTGGCGGTAACGGTGTTAACCAGCCTAAGCGAAGAGGTACTGCACAACGAACTACTGATTGAAAAACCGGTGGCCGAAGTGGTGGGCGCCTGGGCGGCCAACGCCAAGGCGGCGGGCCTGGACGGCGTGGTGTGTAGCCCGCTGGAAGCAGGGCTGGTGAAAGAGACCTGCGGTAGCGCTTTCTTCACCGTCACTCCGGGCATCCGCTACCCCAGCGGGGACATTGGCGACCAAAGCCGGGTAACCACCCCGGCCGATGCGGCCAAGATTGGCAGCGATTACATTGTGGTGGGCCGCCCCATCACCGCCGCGGCCGACCCTGTGGCCGCCTATACCAAGATGCGGGAAGAGTTTGTGAACAGTTGAAAGTGGAAAATGAAAAGGGGGGCGCTTTTTGAAAAAAGCACCCCCCTCCCCCCGCAAAAACGTACATGGCCGCAAACTCCCGTTTGCGGCGTTTGAAAGTCTTGGGAGGCATGGAACCTTTCTTCAGAAAGGTTCCATGGTCTAGCCATTCATACAGCACTTGTATATTGAGGAGGATAATACCATGTCTGAAATAACCCCCCGTAGCATCGCGGCCGACCTGCTGTCCATCGGCGCGGTGTTCCTTCGCCCGCAGGACCCCTTCACCTGGGCCAGCGGTATCCGCAGCCCCATCTATTGCGATAACCGCCTCACCCTCTCCTCCCCCGTAGTGCGCGGGCATGTGGAGCAGGGCCTGGCCAACTTGGTGCAAAAGGAATTCCCCGGCTGCCAACTGGTGGCCGGTACCGCCACGGCGGGTATTGCCCACGCCGCCCTGGTGGCCGATATTTTGAACCTGCCCATGTGCTATGTGCGCGGCAAAGCCAAAGACCATGGCCGGGAAAACCGCATTGAGGGCCGCGCCGAAGCGGGCCAAAAAGTGGTGGTGATTGAGGATTTGATTTCCACCGGTGGCTCGGTGCTGGAAGTGGTGGACGCTTTGCAGGAAGCGGGCTGCGAGGTGCTGGGCATTGCCGCCATCTTTAGCTATAACCTGGCCGCGGGCCTTGCCAAAATGGCCGATGCCAAGGTGAAACTGGCCACCCTTTCAAACTACGAAGCCCTGATGGAAGAAGCCCTGAGCCAGAACAGCATCCGCGAAGAGGATTTGAAAAAGCTGCGCGCCTTCCAGCAAAACCCCCGCGACGAAAGCTGGATGAGCCTGTAGTACGGCAGGCCCCTGGCTGCCTGGCCGGCACGGGCCACATAGAAACGCCACGTTTCCCCCGCCTATGGCGGGGGAAACTGCATATTATTATCTAATTTATGCATAAATACAGAATTAGCCAATATTTTTAGAATATTTATTCATAAAAGCCTTGATTTATTCCAAATACGGTGTATAATAAACCCTAGAATACATGGCGGCTTTGCCGCGAGGAGGAATAGGCGTATGCCCAAGAAAAGCAAAAGTGAAATCAAGAAAGTGGTTCTGGCCTACTCTGGCGGGCTGGATACCTCCATCATCATCCCCTGGCTGAAAGACAACTACAATGGCTGCGAAGTGATTGCCGTGGCGGCCGATGTGGGCCAGGGCGACGAACTGGAAGGCCTGGAAGCCCGCGCCAAGCAAACGGGCGCTTCCAAGCTGTATCGTG
>CAYYLW010000256.1:0-2003 GCA_964472465.1 uncultured Oscillospiraceae bacterium
AGCCAGCAAAAGGTAAATACAGAATCGTTCATGACAGCCCCCAGCACCACGCATAGCAGGCAGAGGCCCAATAGTCCGTGCCGCCTACGCATTCCCGCACCCTGTGACGGCTTTTGCCGCCCGCAGCCCATTGGCCGTGTACTGCCGCTGCCATGCCTGCTGTGACGGTGCCCAGCGAAAGCCATTGTGTTTCAGCTCCCCGCGCTTTTCCTCACCGGGCTTTTCGTCAAAAAATATCTGCACCCGGTTAAGCTCGGTGTTCACCTCTACCTTGCTGCCCTTAAACTCCCAACCCTCTGACGGGTTCTCGGCCAACTTTTGCAGGGAAGCTATGCGCTCTTGCAGACGCTTTTGTTCCGCTCGGCTGTAGGCCAGATGGTAGCCAGGGTAGGGATGCCCTTCCCAACTGTGTGCCTGGCTGATTGCCTTATCTCTCCAGGCCGCCTCGCCATCCTCAAGGCCGGGAAAGCCCACGCAGGTGCCATGCTTGCGGTAATAGGTATTCAGCGCTTTCATATGGGCGTGATTTTTCTGTTCGTTTTCCAGCTTGCTTTGCAGCTTTTTCAACGCATTCGGGTCATCTGCGCTGATGCCACCCATGCCCACGCTAAGAATCTTGTCCAGCAAGCCATTGATATGCTGCCATTCCTCCATGTTTTTGTCGCGGGCGGCGTTCTGCTTTTCTTTTTTGCGTACCGGGAAGTTGCCAGCACCGGCAATCATAACGGACGGCACACGGGCATCAATGGCAAATCCTTGGTTCATGTTTATTGCCAGCTTGCGGGCGTATACATCCAGCAGGTAGTCGATTTTTCCATGGTACATGCTGTCCACGCGCGTCTTGTGGCTTTCCACACGAGCGGTGGCTTCGTCCACCATGGCCCGATACTCAGCCGTAGCCGAACCCGGCATATATTCGCTAAGGCTGTTCGCCGCCTTGGCCCTGCGGGCCGCTTCTTCGTTTATTTCGTAGTACATGCGCTCTCATCCTCCCACTTTTCCCCGGGGAAAAAGGTTTCTAAAAAATCATCCTTGGTTGTGATTTGCAACTTTCTTTTCATCAGCCGCAGTTCTGATGCGGTGAAAGACTTGCGCCCATTCAACCGCGCGGTCAGGTAAGAGCCACTACGGGTCTTACCACGCGGGTCTTTCAGCTCCGATAAAATGTCCTTGTTGGTTAGGCCCCAGTAATCCATCTTAGACCGCAAAACGTTTCTTATCGGGATAATTTCATGCATGCTATGTTTCCTCCTTATCATTTGATTTGTGTTTCTGTCGTACTATGGTACAATGGCGATAGAAAGGGGGTGTGATTATTGTTGAGCATAGAAATACTTACTTCGATAGCAGCAATAACTCTGTCGCTGTCCAATTGGGTGTATACTTTTTTCAAGGACAGGAAAAATGTTTCCATCATAATAGACAGGTATACAAGTTATTTGGCAGATGACGATTGTGAGGTGGCTGTTGTTTTAGCTTCCGTAGTACTTGAAAATAAATCTAGGCAGCCTGTCGCGATTTCAAAGATTTCTGCGATGTCATTAGATTGTAATTTTGAATTTGATGTAGGCAAGCAAGTCATTTTCAATGGAAGCGACTATGTGGGCGAAGTGATAAAAAACGAAAGTGAAATATGTTCTACACAATTTCCAGTCAATCTGTTTCCAATGACTTCTGAGCACGCATATATTTGCGCCCAAATTTACAAAGACGCTTTGCAATTTGACGCCACTGCTTCGACTTTTGTAATTCACACCAATCGCGGTGCGGTAAAGCAAAAGATACAAAGACTACGGGAGCGGCGTGTAGATAAGAACGCGTTTCTATCAGCAGACTACCGATAGATAATTCTTTTATCATCTTTTAAGTCCCCCCTTTCTACAGCTTCGCTTCTTCTTCCAAAAAGTAGTCCACCGACACCCCGAAGTAGTCGGCTATTTTTTTTAGCTTATCCACTTTAGGGGTACTACGGCCCATCTTCCAGTCGCACAGCGTGCCATTTG
>CAYYLW010000257.1:0-1988 GCA_964472465.1 uncultured Oscillospiraceae bacterium
TCTTTTAGTCTCTTTTTCTTTCCAAACTGTCCAATATGTTTGACAAACCTACAAGCCAGGGAGGAACTCCTTCTCTGGTTGGCTTGCAAACAAATATTCAATCTGATATAATAAAATTGTTAAGAACTAGTCTTTTGGTGATGGAGTTCTCGCTGAGAGAGCCTGTTACTACATAGCCGGTGCCGATGACGCCAAGGTTCCACCTGTTCCCATACCGAACACAGAAGTTAAGCTTGGTCGTGCCGAAAATACTTGGTTGGTGACGACCTGGGAAGATAGGTAGGCGCCGGCATTTTTTATTTGTATATTTTACATCTATGTTCTGTTGTTTCTTTTGTAGTAGTTGGGGAGGTTACCACTTCTCCATGAGAATATAGAATACTATAGGAGGCCCGTTGTGCGTAATGTAAAGTTCGGCAAGTGTGTGCGTTGTGGCAAGGAATATGAGGCGGTGCCAAACCTCACCAATTGTAGCTGCGGTGGTATTTTGGATATCATCTACGACTATGATTACATCAAATCTGTGTTTACCAAGGAAAAACTAAGCGCCCGGCAGGATAATTCCATGTGGCGTTACCGGGAACTTCTCCCTGTGGAGGAGAGCACCGAAAATACCCCCCTGCGTGTGGGCTGGAGCCCGATGTATAATGCCCCGGCCCTGGCGGCCAAGCTGGGCATTCAAAAGCTGTTTGTGAAAGATGACGGCATTAACCCCACGGCTAGCCTGAAAGACCGTGCCAGCGCTATGGCGGTGGCCAAGGCGAAAGAGGCAGGCGCCGAGGTAATTGCCTGCTCCTCCACCGGGAACGCGGCTTCTTCTCTGGCGGGCAACGCCGCCGCTGCGGGCATCAAAACATTCATCTTTGTGCCCTCTCGTGCCCCCAAGGGCAAGGTGGCCCAGCTGATGACCTTTGGCGCCACGGTGGTAAGCGTGCAAGGGAGCTATGAGGATACCTTTGAGCTCTCTAAGGCGGCCATTGACAAATGGGGATGGTACAACCGCAACGCCGCCATCAACCCGTACCTGTCGGAAGGCAAAAAGACCGTAGGTCTTGAGATCATGGAGCAAATGGGCTGGGTGGTGCCGGATTACATTGCCATCTCTGTGGGCGACGGCTGCACCATTGCAGGCCTGTGGAAGGGCCTGAAGGACCTAAAGGCCATTGGTTTTATCGACAAACTCCCCCGGCTGATTTCAGTACAAGCAGAGGGCTGCTGCCCCATCAACCGTGCCATTGAGACCGGCGAGGACTGGTTCCCCATGGAGGAAAACACCATTGCCGATTCCATTGCTGTGGGCGTGCCCCGCAACGCGGACAAGGCGCTGATGGCCATTCGGGAATCCAATGGCATTGTGGTGAATGTTTCCGATGCGGAGATTATGGCCGCACAGAAACTACTGGGAAGCACCTGTGGTGTGTTTGGGGAGCCTGCCGGTGTAACCGGTGCGGCTGGCCTAAAGAAGCTGTGTGAGGCCGGTAAAATTGAGCCTACGGCTACCGTGGTATCGGTGGTGACCGGGAATGGACTGAAAGACGTGGCCAATGCCATTGCCGCTTGTGGCGAGCCAATTTCCATCCCCAGTGATATGGAACTGTTGCTGAAAGCGTTTAAAGAAAACGGTATTGAGTTGGACGCCTAATCGCGTCCAAATATTCCGTATTTTTGCAGAATAGCCTTGCATCTAGCCTGCTTTTATGATATATTATTTAAGCAGGTTTAGTATGGCCCCTTGGTCAAGCGGTCAAGACGACGGCCTCTCACGCCGTAAACAGGGGTTCGATTCCCCTAGGGGTCACCACCAGAAAGGCTATTTGAGAGAATAGCCTTTTAAGCACCTTTAGCTCAGTTGGTATGCATGTGGAACTTAGCGAGCAAAGTGAGCTTAGAGACACAGTAGTCCAACTCCAAAAGGGGCAGACAAACCGCAGGGAAACCTGCGTATATGCACCTTTAGCTCAGTTGGTAGAGCAGCTGACTCTTCATCA
>CAYYLW010000258.1:0-1978 GCA_964472465.1 uncultured Oscillospiraceae bacterium
GACCGCTGCGGTGACCACCGCCGCCAGGTCGGTCCGCTGCACGTCCAGCCGCACCCCATAGCGCGAGGGGCCGGTGAACAGGAAGTTGGCCTCGGGGTTATTGCGCAGGGCCACCGCCAGCAATAGGCACAGGGAAAGGGCCAAGCTGGCCGCCCGCGCCGCCTGCACCCGCAGGCGCAGCTCCCGCCCGGTAAAGGCCGAAAGCCCCAGCAGCACCAGGGCCAGCAGCAGCCAGCCCTGCCAGTATACCCCAATATACCGCACATAATCTTTTAAAATCAGGGCCTCTACGGGCTTAAAAATAAAGGCGTAGAGGAAGATGTGAAAGAGGTAAAAAAGGGCAAAACCCAGCGTAGAGCTGATGTAAAACACCAGCACCCGCCGGCGGTGCCGCTTGGTGGCCGCAAACAGCCAGGCCAACAGCAGAATAAGGCTGATGAGCAAAAACACCCGCAGGCCGCTGCCCAGCACCGAGACGGGGGTATCCACCAAGGCCCGCAGCATCAGCGGCAGAATTTGGCTGAACTGGGCGTGCTGCACCAGGCCAAACAGGGCCTGCACCCCGGTAAGCAGCATGGCCCCCATGCCCAGGCTCTCCCCCGCGCTGCCCAGGTTAAAGCGGTCCACCCCCGCTGGGGACAGGGCCAACTGGCCCGCCCACAAAAGGTACATCCCCCCCACCAGCGCCCCAGCCACCAGGCAGAACACCAGCCAGCCTTTCCAGCCCTTTAAGCGGCCGAAAGAAAGGCGTTCCCGCTCGCAGAACAACAAATCGGCCGCTACAATCATCAGCGCAATCAGCGAAAGGGCCAGGCCGATGTCCTTTATATTGGTCAGGGCCGCCAGCAATAGGCCAAAGGGAAGCAGCAAGCGCCAATCCTTTTCGCCACCCGTGAAATAAAAGGCCAGCGCGCCGCCAAACAGCAGGGCCAGGGGCAAATCGGCCATCACGCTGAGGTAGGCCCAGGAGGGCTGGCCCAGCACCGCGCCCGGCTCGAAGAAGAAGGGCAACAAAAACAGCCCGCAGAGGAAGGCCGTGGCCGCAGCCTTGTTTTCCTGCCAAAAGCTGGCCGCCGCCGAAAAGGCAGCCAGGCACAAAAAAGAATAGCCCGCCATCATGCCATATTCCGTGAAGCCGGTGCCAAAAAATTGCAGCATATAGCTGTATACAATCAGGCCCGGCGGGTAGCTGGTGGCCAGCAAATTACCGGGCACCTGGGTATACAGCGCCCCATTTTGGTACACCGTTTTGGCCGCCGTGCCCCAAAAGGTGAAATCGTCCCATTCGATGAACAGGGGCTTAGAAAGCCAGAACAGCACCGCCAGCGCCAGCCCCCCCAGCACAAAAAAGCAAAAACCGGGGCTCAGCAGGGCCAGCGTCTTCTTTTTTTCCTTTACCAGCACCCAAACCAGCGCCAGGGCACACAAAGCATACCAGGCCCAGCCCGCCGCCACCAGCAGGCCCGCGCAGCCCAGCAGGGTAAACCACAGCATGCACAGCCCCACCGCCAAAAGCGGCCCCAGCGCCGAGGAACGCCGCAGAAACCGGCCCAAGAACAAGCCCAGCCCCGCCAGCGACAAAAGACCAAGGAGTACGTTCAAATTTGAAACCTCCAAGAGTTTAAGAAAGTGGACAGTTTACTCTAGCTTCTTCCAAACAGGTTTACCAGTTGGTAGCCGCCCTCGCTTTTGGGCAGCCACTGGCCTATAAAGTTGCTTTGGAACAAAAACAACACCGTTACAAAGGCCACCGCGCAGGCAATCCACAGGGTGACGGTCTCGGTGCGTAGGGCGGCGGGGGCGCTGTCCAGCCGGGGGGCCACCGCCTTGCCCAGCAAAATGCTGGCCAACATGAACAGCAGCAAAAACGCGGGCAGCAAATAGCGCGGCTGCACCCCCACCACCCGGATGGAATACAAATCTGTCTCGGCCACATACAGCCCCGCCAGCACCGCGCCGCCATACAGCAGGGCCATCA
>CAYYLW010000259.1:0-1970 GCA_964472465.1 uncultured Oscillospiraceae bacterium
GAAGTACGAGATGGGCTGCCGGGCCGCCGCCATGATGCTGCAAAAGCTACAGGGGAGCAGTGCCGGACCCCTGTGTGAAGAGATGGAGAGCGAGCTGGTGCTGAGGGACACCACCAGAAGCAAGGGGCCTGCCACTGAGCAGGAAACATCATAGCGGAGGGTTTTTGCAGCTTATGTTAAATTGGCAAACAGCAGAGCCCTGTATGTTTTTGCATCGGCGCATGGATACCATAAAGTAAAGAAGCTCAGGAACGACCACAGATAAATGGTCAGGTTTAAGTGGTCATGAGTGAACTTGGGTTCAAATCTGTCACCCAGTTCCACGTTATTTGCCTACTACCATTCATAGAACTGCAAGCCTATCTCCATCCGCATGAAAGAATCGCACTTTATCGCAGAGAGTCTTTCCGTAATACTACACTTTGGACATCCAGCGGAAATAAACATTGAAAACGCCCTTATAGGGTGCCCAAGGGGTCTCCCCTTGGGCACACGCACTTTGGAACAAAGTGTAATGTGTTATACCTGTACCCCAGGGCTAAGGGCAAGGACCTTCATGAATGGAACTATGTTACTTGTGTTTTACCACAGTTTGAGGGTACAGGTATATAAAAAATCCACCGGGTTGTTTAGTCTTCCGGTGGAGGGGTTTGGGGTTTTGCGGCGGCCTTCGGGCCGCTTTCTTTTTCTGCTGGCGCTTGATTTAGATCGCCTAGAATCTCATAGAGGTCTGCTATTTCGGTTTGTACGTCCCGTACAAGCTGGCTGCTTTCCTCGCATAGCTTTTGGGCTTTGTAAGAGTGCTCGGTTGCCTTCACAACCTTGGATCCGATTCTGGAAAGCGACCTTTCTATAAGTTTCTCCGAGTAGTGAATTTTTTTCCATATGGTTTTCTCCTCAAAGCCCTATAATTGCAATCCATTCATTGCAATTATAGGGCTTTTTCTTGTAAGTTAATCCACATGTTTTACATGTGGTAACCGAAAGAGCTTTAGCTATGGATAAAAAAAGACCTACTCTGTTATGCTAAGTGAGGTTCGCCAACCACACAAAGAAAACAGAGGAGGTCAAATGCAATGGACGAAAAAAGTCTATCACACAGCCGCTGGGATTGGTACTGTCAACACGTCCCTTATTGTACGTTATCGCTAATTTTCCTTCTATATTTCCCAAGTATTCCTCTCAGGTAATGGTCAGAAAATCGGTAAAATTGGTCATTTGAAAAAGCTCCATAGACATGGCATTGGGGTTGTGAATTACCAACTGCCGGCCCGTTTTTACCGCCACCTTATAGAGCACCAAAATAACCCTTAGACCCGCACTGCTGATATAGGGCACCTTGGTCAAATCTACAACGACGGTGGAGGGGCCTGTTTCCATATGGGGCTTGATAGCGTCCTCCACAAGCTGGGCCGTGTTGGTGTCCATTTCTCCTTCCAGTTTGTAAAGTACCTTGTCTTCCAGCAGTTCTTTGTCAATTTGCATACTTGCCTCCCAAACAGCTTTTTGCCTGTGGCCATGCCCTGCAACATTACGCCTTTGTCATCATCACGCGGTTGTATTCCACATTGTTGTCATCCATGGCTTTGGTGGCGGTTTTTAGGTCGTTGCAGGCTTTCACCGCCTCGGCGAACATGCCTTCCAAAGCGGCCAGGGCCGGGTCTCCTGTTTCAGCGTAAGGTGCGCACATCATCAGCGTCACACGCTCTTCCAACTTGCCCACTTTTGTCTCGTCCAAGGCGCCCTCCTCACCGCGTGCAGTCTCGCAGGCGCTGGAAACGATGGATTTGATGGAGCTGCGGAAGTTATCCCAGCTCGTGGCAATCTCGCCGCGTTTACTCTCGACGGCCTTGCGCTCTTCTTCGCTGGGCTCGGTTCCGGTGGGTTTGGCCAGCTCCAGCCGCTCGCTGTTATCTATGCTGTTGCCCTTGTCCAGCAGGGCCTTGAGCTTGTTGTCATACACATCGCTG
>CAYYLW010000260.1:0-1961 GCA_964472465.1 uncultured Oscillospiraceae bacterium
TTGAATTTGGATAAAGCAGATGTAAAAATAGAGGAAAACATCGCGTTTGCCTCTGCCGAAAAGGCCAATGCACTGCGGATGGGCATCTGCCTTGGGGGGAATGTATCTGTGCGGACTTATGAACTGTTTCATAAGCTTTCCGCAGAGCGGGCCATTCTGTTTGAACTGGTGGATACCCCTTTGGATAATGTGGCCGAGGCGCTTTTTGCACCGCAGGGTGTTTTGGTGGATGGCAAAGAAGGGGACGTTCCCGAGAGCCTCCCGGTGAGGCTGAAAAAACTGCAAAATTTCCTCTCTTTTCTTTTCCAAAACCCGTTTGTGGAAAAAGTGATTTTCCTCCTCAATTATGATTTTGGCCCTGGCTACGATGTGGAAAAAACCCTTCGGGTGGGGGAGGTGGCCACAGAAATGCTGAAGGCCTATCAAACCGAGGATGGTTTCGTCCCGGCTATAAAACTTTGCATTACAGCCTAAAATAACAGGTAAAGAAAAGCAGGGGAGAGATGAATATTCGAACCAAAATACTTGTTCCCCTCCTGGCCCTGGCCTTGTTGTTGCTGGCCCTGGCTTTGGGTGTTATCCTCTGCCTGTACCAAAAAACTTCCTGGCCTATCGAGCAATATGCAAAAAAGCACGATGCTTTTACCCTGTCGGAAATTTTCGGTTTTTCCTGGGATGTTGCCTATCACGACATGGTAACTTACGATGATGGGGAGGCCATTAAGGCTAAATATGGTGTGGAGTTTTCCGTTAAACCCCTACCCGAACCGCACATCAAACGGCTACTGTTTTTCCATGAGGGCGTGCTGGTAAAAGAAATCCGTTATGACATCCAATACCTCTACCTTTCGCCCAATATAGAAGAGATTTACCCCAATAACCGCTTGCGGGCGGTGTGGAATGGGGAAAGAACCCATTTGCAGCTTTTACTTGCCTGAATGCCCTTGGCCATGAGAAAAACCACAACAATTCTCTCTCTTGCCGCGCTGGCAATCGTCCTGTTTCTAAACTTGGGGAGTATACCTATGTGGATGTATTTTTGCCCAGCCAATATGAATGGGAATGAGAATACGCGAAGGAGCCTTTTATGAAACTTGCGGTAAAAACCTGTACGCTGGATATGCCCTACCCCGAGATGCTGGATTTTTGCGCCGCACAGGGGGTGCAAGCGCTGGAAATTGGCACGGGCAACTGGTCCTCGGCGCCACATATCAACCTGGACGACCTGCTGGCCTCCCAAACGGCGCGCAAAAGCTGGCTGGATGAGATGCACGGGCGGGGCCTTAGCCTTTGTGCGCTGAACTGTTCGGGCAACCCGCTGGCCTACCGCCAGCACTGGGAGATAACCGAAAAAACCTTCCGTCTGGCGGGGCTTTTGGGGGTGGAAAAGGTTGTGATGATGAGCGGCCTGCCCGCCGGTTGCCCTGGCGACAAAACCCCCGTGTGGGTGACGGCCTCTTGGCCGCCCGAAACCCAGGATATTTTGGACTACCAGTGGAACGAAGTGGCCCTGCCGGCCTGGGAAAAACTGGTAAAACTGGCCGCCGAACAGGGCGTTACCCGCATTGCGCTGGAAAACCACGCCATGCAGCTTGTGTACAACCCAGAAACCCTGCTGCGCCTGCGTAAGGCGGTAGGTTCCGCCGTGGGGATGAACCTTGACCCCTCCCACCTGTTTTGGATGGGGGGAGACCCCATTGAGGCCGCGCGCCTGCTGGGGGAGGCGGGGGCTATCTATCACATCCACGGTAAGGATTCCCGCCCTGAGCGCCGGATGTACGGCCCGAACGGGATGCTGGACACAAAACCAATTGAGGCCTTTGCCAGCCGCGCGTGGAACTATGTGGCCGTGGGCGCGGGGCACGGCGTACAGTGGTGGCAGGAGTTTTTTTCGGCGGTGCGGATGGCCGGTTACACCGAGGAGGTGGCCCTGGAGATGGAGGATATGACGCAGCCCATGC
>CAYYLW010000261.1:0-1935 GCA_964472465.1 uncultured Oscillospiraceae bacterium
GTTTTGCCGTGCTTCAAACCGGCGAAGCTGCTCCTCTTTGCTGATGTGCAGCCAAAATTTGAGAATGATGGCCCCCCAGTCGCGCAGGTTTGCCTCAAATTCATTGATCTCCCGGTAGGCCCTGTGCCAGGCTTCTTCGGTGGCAAAACCCTCCACCCGTTCCACCATCACCCGGCCATACCAGGTGCGGTCAAATAGGGTGATATGCCCGTCTTTGGGCAGATGGGTCCAGAAACGCCAGAGGTGCTGGTGGGCTTTTTCCACCGGGGTGGGCGAGGCGATGGGCACCACTTCGTAGCCGCGGGGGTCCAGCGCGGAAGTGAGCCGCCGGATGTTCCCGCCCTTGCCTGCGGCATCCCAGCCCTCATAGGCAATCACCACGGGTATTTTGCGCAGATAAATCTCATTATGCAGGGTGGAAAGGCGTTTTTTTAGCTTTTTCAGTTTCTCGCTATATTCTTCTTCTTGTAAGACCTTGTCGGCCAGGTGAACCTCGCCCAGTTCCGGCATTTGTAGCAGAGTAAAACCACCGCCGCTGAGAAGCGTAGGGGGCTGGGGTGCGGCGGGGGAGGCCTGTTTTTCCAGCGCATCTTCAATGGAATCCACCAACACACGGTACACTTCGGCCAGGGCGGCGCGGCGGTCTTTGCTGGCCACCACATGCCAGGGCGCCCAGCCGGTGTTGGTGGCTTCTAGCATATCATCGTAAATTGTATAGTAACGGTCATAGGCCTGGTTTTTCTTGAAACTCTGTTTACTAACGCGCCATGCCGTCGATTTTTTGGAGGCGAGTGCCTGCAAGCGCTTTTTTTGCTCTTTTTGGCTGATGTGTAAGAAAAATTTGATGATGAGCGTGCCGTCATCGGCCAATTGCCGCTCAAACAAATTGATGGAGTGCAGTTGCTGGGGCAGGCATTCGGCGGGGGCTTTTTTGGCCATGGCCCCGGTAACCACCTCGGGGTACCAGCTTTTATCGTACAGGCCCATGATGCCGCGCTCGGGCAGGCTGTTCCAGTGCCGCCACAAAAAGGGTTTACGCTTTTCTTCTTCGGTTGGGGGCAGGGTGCTTTTGGCCTTGAAATTCCGCGGATCTAAGGTTAAAATTACATCCGAAAGGGTACTGCCCTTCCCGGCGGTGCTCCAGCCTTCGAACAAAATTAAAACAGAAAGTTTTTCGTCTTTAACCCGGTGTTGTAAGGCCGATAATTTTTCTTTTAGGGGGGCAATTTCGCGCTGATACTCTTCTTTTTCCATTTTCTGAGACATCTTGGCTTTTTCTAACATATCCTGCACCTCATTTCACCTAAAAAAACCTAAGTTAGCACCTTTATTACCGCTATTATAGCATTTTCCAATGGCAAATAATAGCAATATTTTGCTCAAAAGTGAAAAGCAGAAAACCCGGCCTGCTTGCATGGGTTTCCGTTTTGCCGTATAATAACAAAGGTCTAGTGAAGAAACAATGGTGTAAAGGAGGCAGTCTCATGGCATTATCTGCTATTGGGCAGATACCCTATTTGGCGGCTGCGGCTGCTGCGGGTTCCACGTCCGGTGGTCCTTCTATCCCGGTGGTTATTGTCACCGGTTTGTCGCTGGTGTTTGGCATACTGGTGCTGTTGTATCTGGTATTGTTGGCACAGGGCAAAATTTTTTCCAGCATGGATGCCAAGAAGAAAGCACAGGGGCAAGAGGCGAAGCAGCAAGCTGCTCCCCCCGCGCCTGTAGTGCAAGCGGCGGCACCGGCCCCCGCAGTGCAAAACGGCATCCCCCCCGAGGTTGTGGCAGCTATTGCGGCGGCTGTGGCCCAAGTGGGGGAGGGGAAGTATACCCTACAAAGTATCCAGCCTGCGTCTTTGGCTTCCGCGCAGGGCCAGGCAGATCGCCGTGGCCGCTGGGGCTTTGCCGGTGTTATCACCAGCACCGAGCCGTTTTAAA
>CAYYLW010000262.1:0-1860 GCA_964472465.1 uncultured Oscillospiraceae bacterium
TGATGCGGATGGGCACCGGGATGGACTGGAAATAGCTGAGGATGACATGGAAGGCATTGTTGGCCGTTTTCACCAGGTTGCCATACTGGCCCTTGGCATTCTGTGCGTCTATCACCGCGTGCAGGTTGCCCCCGGCGAAGGCCGTGGTGGCCTCCTGCATATGGCTGATGATATTTTCAATGTTATCCACCGTATCGCGGAAAGCCCGCTTCATGTCCAGTTGGTCGTCGTAGATATTTTGCAAATAGGGCGCAGAGGGACGCTGGCCTATCTCCACGTTCGCGTGGTCAAAATCCCCTTTGGAAAGCCGCTCTAGGGCCTCTTTCTTCACCAGGGAGAGATGCTCGAAATAGGCAAAAATTTGTTCTTGCTCCTGTATCTTTTCCATCACCTCGGTCTGGTTCAGATACACCTGCAAAAACACCTGTTTGGGGCTACCTCTGTAGGAGGCCTCCAGCCGTACGGTGGTGATGCTGAGGTGGCGCTGCATCCAAAACAGTTTGCCGCTTACATGTTTGCTTCCGGCCTTGCATTCGTCTATGCCACGCGCCACCACCCGGCGGCAAGGCTCGCTCAGTGGTTGCAAACGGCTGAGGTGCAGGCCCTGCCGCACCTCTTCCGGCTCAATGCCCAGTAGGCTGCGTATGGCTTCGTTCACGTAGATTAGGCAGTAATCCTCATCCAGCACCGCCACGCCCAAGGGTAAATTGTCTAAGATGTAATCAATGCTATCCAGCATCTGGTTGAGGGATGCCTTAATCTCATGCTGGGCGCCGTCGTTTTCGCCACTGCCAAAACGGGTTAGCAATTCCCCCAGGGCTATTTTTTCCGCCAGGGCCTTGATATCTTCCAGCAGCAGCTCATTGTCGTTCACCAGTTCTATCAAGCTATCGGCGGCGCGGGTCACCTCGTTGTTGCCTTTCAGCCTTTGGTAGGGGCGGCCTTGGCGGATATCCTCCACCAGGGCATCCAGTTCTTTGATGGGGCGGGTGACGTGGAAAGCCATCCAGGCAACCAGGGCGATTACAGCCGCAGTGAACACCGCAAAAACCACCAGCCCAAAGGAAAAATAGTCCCCTAAGAAGACACTATTCACGGTTGTGCCCGCCACAAACAGCGAGAGATACCAGCCGGTGGTACCCACAGGGCTGATATACTTTTCCCCTTTTTCCCCGTCGCCTGTTGTTTTTTGCATGCCATCCACATAGCCATCCGGGTAATCGGCTGGCCGGCTTTCGGTACGCAACTGCCCGTCTTCTTGCATAGACACCTTGGTGTAGCCGCTTACCGCCATGTTCTCGTCTCGCACTGGCACCAAAACGGTGCACACGGTATTCATGTTGTTGATGCTGGCCTTCTCATGCAATTGCTGCAACAGCACCGCCATATCGATGCTGGTTCCCACAAGGCCCACCAGCTGGCCCTCTCGCATCACCGGGCTTACCACATTGTAGGTGGGCACCCCGTTTGCCAGGGTGTAATTCACAAAGATGGTATGGTTCATGTTTTTATCTAAAACATCCATTTGCAGGCGGTCATTTTCGGAAAGCCGGGTGGGCTGCGCTTCTTGCATACCCCCCTGCAACTGGTAGGCATACTCGGTGTTAAACACCCATAGGTTGGTGTTCTCTTTTTGCACCCGCTGCAGGCTCTCCACAATCAGCGGGAAGTTATGGTCCCGGTTAAAGGCGGCGGGGGTTTTGCAACTCGCCAGCATCTCCGCCAGGTTCGCGTTTTGGGCCAGCCCCTCGGTGATGCTGCGGTATTCCCCCAGCCGCATGTCCATATCCTCGGCCACCAGCTCACATTCCATCTTGTCCAGCTTGGTTACGGTATTGGTAAAAAACGCGTGCATCAGCA
>CAYYLW010000263.1:0-1835 GCA_964472465.1 uncultured Oscillospiraceae bacterium
CTGTTCCAGCGCGGCCATCATGGTGCGGTTTTTTACAAAACGGCCGTTGATGTAAAAAAATTGCATCGAGCGGCTGCCCCGCCCCGCACGTGGGCTGGTTACGAACCCCCGCAGGGCATAGGGTGGGCGCACACCTTCCAGCGGAAGTAAATCTTTTCTAAATTCCCGCCCCAAAACGGCGTAAATGGCCGCCTCCAAGCTTCCATCCCCCGGGGTGGCAAACACCTCTTTGCCCTCACGCAGGTAACAAAAGGCCACCTCCGGGTGGGAGAGCGCCAAGCGGGTCACCGTCTCGGTTACATAGCCCGCCTCGCTCGCGTCTTTTTTTAAAAATTTCATCCAGGCGGGCGTGTTGTAAAACAGGTCGCGTATGGTAAAGGTGGTGCCGTAGGGGCGGGCGGCCTCCTCGCGGGCGTATTCCCGGCCGCCCTCTATCACATAAAGGCCGGCGTTTTCCTCTCCGGCAGCATGGCTCAGCAGTTCCACCCTTGCCACGCTGGCTATGGAGGCCAGCGCTTCGCCGCGAAAGCCCAGTGTGGCAATTGCGTCTAAATCCTGCTGGCATTTTACCTTACTGGTGGCGTGGCGCAAAAAGGCCAGTGGCGCTTCATCCATGGGGATGCCACAGCCATCGTCCTGCACGCGTATGCAGCCAATCCCCCCGCGCTCAATTTCCACCCGAATGGCGCTGGCCTTTGCGTCAATGGCGTTTTCCAAAAGTTCTTTCACCACCGAGGAAGGGCGCTCCACCACTTCACCCGCGGCTATCAATTCCGCCGTGTGGGCGTCTAATACTTGAATGGGCATCCGGCCTTCCCTCCCTGTTTTATGTAAAATATTGGCCCTGCATCGGCCTATGTAACTATGGCCTGGTCTCTGGCCATATACAGCCAAACCTGCCAAACCATAAACTTTAAAAACTAGAGCAGGCTCTCCTTCAACTCGTACACCAGCTTTAGCGCCTCTAGGGGGGTTAGGGTTTCTGGGTCTACGCTTTGCAGTTTTTCCAGCATCTCGGCAGGGGCGCTGGCATTTTGTAGGTTTTCAAAGGTGTCAAAATCCAGCTGGGTGATGGGGGTGGTAACACCCGAGGTCGCCTCCAGCGCGCGCAGCACCTGTTTTGCGCGGTTGATGATCCCCTCGGGCAAACCGGCCAATTTCGCCACCTGAATGCCGTAGCTGTCGTCGGCGGGGCCGCGTACAATCCGGCGTAAAAACGTGATGTCATCCCCGCGTTTTTTCACCGCGATGTTGTAGTTTTTCACCCCGTCAATCGAATTTTCCAAATCGGTCAGTTCATGGTAGTGGGTGGCAAACAGGGTTTTGCAGGCGGGGCCGGTGTCTCGGCAGGCCATATGCTCCACCACGGCCTGCGCAATACTCATCCCGTCAAAGGTGCTGGTTCCCCGGCCTATCTCGTCCAAAATCACCAGGCTTCGGCCGGTGGCCTCCTGCAAAATGTCCGCCACCTCGGTCATCTCCACCATAAAAGTTGATTTGCCCGCCGCCAAATCATCTGAGGCACCCACACGGGTAAATACCGCGTCGCACACGCCCAGGGTACAGCTTTGGGCGGGCACAAAACTGCCAATTTGCGCCAGTATGGCAATGAGGGCCGTTTGCCGCATATAGGTGGATTTACCCGCCATATTGGGCCCGGTAATAATCTGCATACGGTTGTCGCCGCCGTCCAGTTTCGCATCGTTGGGCACAAAGTTGCCGCCCCGCAGCATCTGCTCCACCACCGGGTGCCGCCCCTGCACAATTTCAAACAGGTCGCCGCTGTTCACCTCGGGGCGCACATAGCGGTTTGCCACGGCCACCTGGGCCAGGCA
>CAYYLW010000264.1:0-1823 GCA_964472465.1 uncultured Oscillospiraceae bacterium
GAAGGTGCGGGAGATTATGCGGGTGGCCCAAGAGCCGGTGAGCCTGGAGACCCCCATAGGCGAGGAGGAGGACAGCCACCTGGGGGATTTTATTCCCGATGAAGACGCCCCCGTACCCGCCGAAGCCGCCAGCCACACCCTGCTAAAAGAGCAACTGGCCACCGTGCTGCAAACCCTTACCCCACGTGAGGAAAAGGTGTTGCGCCTGCGCTTTGGCTTAGAGGATGGCCGCCCCCGCACCTTGGAAGAGGTGGGCAAAGAGTTTAAAGTAACGCGCGAACGCATCCGCCAAATAGAGGCAAAAGCGCTGCGTAAGCTGCGCCACCCCAGCCGCAGCAAAAAACTGCGAGACTTCCTAGATTAATGGAAAAACTGGATTTTTACTGGTTTGGCTACGAAAGCCCCCTATTTCAGCAGGCAAAAGACCTGCGTCATACCGTATTTGTGCAGGAGCAAGGCTTTAGCGCCACAGGGGAGTTTGATGAGACGGACAGGGTGGCCCGGCATCTGCTGATGTGCTATGGCGGACGTGCGGTGGGCGTGGCCCGGCTATATGGGCAGGCGCCCGGCGTGCTGCACGCGGGGCGGGTGGCGCTGTTGGCAGATTGCCGCGGAAAGGGCTTGGGCCTTTCCCTAATGGAGGAGCTGCGCCGAGAAGCGGAAAAAATGGGCGCGGAAAAGCTGATTCTTAGCGCCCAGGCAGACAAGGCCGCTTTTTATGAAAAAGCCGGCTATACCCTAACCGGCCGGCAAATACTGGACGAGGGCTGCCCCCATGTGGAGATGCGGCGGGCCGTGCGAAATGGGGAATGAGTGCAGGATTTGACAATTGTTTTCCCGGCAGCTATACTATTAAAATATAGTGGTTTGGTATACTTTGAACCATGGCTGCAAAACAGGCGGTGGGCATAAAAACCGCAACTGTTTTATGGGAGATAGATATGTATATAACACAAGAGGCGGATTATGCTGCCCGCATTGTATTGTGCCTAGCTAAAAGTGGGCAACGCATGGATGCGCGAAGTATCAGCGAAGAGGTTTCGGTCACATTGCGTTTTTCTTTAAAAATTTTGGGGAAGCTAAGCGCGGCTGGTGTGGTGAAAAGCTTTAAGGGCAACCGGGGTGGCTACGAGCTGGCCCGCCCCCCCGCAGAAATTAGCCTGCAAGAGGTACTGCGCGCGGTGGATGGGCCCTACAGCCTATCCCGCTGCTTGCAGAATGGGCAAAACTGCAACCGGGGGGTGGCGGGCAACTGTGTGTTCCGCCACACACTAGGGCGCCTGAGTAAGGCCATGAATGAAGAGCTGGCCCAGGTGAGCTTCCAAACCTTACTGGAAGAGGAAGCGAAGGGTTGTGTAGGTTAAGCACCCTGGCGCCGCCCGTAATGGCCCAGGATAAAACGTTAAGAAAGCGAAGACTTGAGGACGATGCCTCGGGTCTTCGCTTTTTCTCCCCTCACTGTCTGTGAGGTTGGTTTTGCAAAATTGATACACGGGGCCGGGCGTACGCAGCACGCAAAAGGCGGCTTTGGGGGTGTTGACAAGAG
The DNA here is from genome assembly GCA_964472465.1 of uncultured Oscillospiraceae bacterium. Lineage (GTDB taxonomy): Bacteria > Bacillota > Clostridia > Oscillospirales > Ruminococcaceae > JAAYCI01. Next base: position 1,547 of record CAYYLW010000264.1, read on the forward strand.
ATAACCCTTGGGGTATAATACATTATTGTACTATTATGGCCTATTGTGCCCCAAAAGCAGAAAAACAGAGAATTTTACGGGTCTTGTTTTGTGCAATATGCTGCAAAAACAGGGGTTTTCAGCCCCTGTTCCTACGCATATAGCGCAGATGTGAATTTCTGTGCTGTGCTTTGAAAAATGTAGAAGCCGGAACCTGGGGCTGAATTTGGTTGCGAGTAAAATATGGGAGTGGTTGCGCGCATGGTGAATGTCAAGCCGATGATGCTTGGAACGACGG
>CAYYLW010000265.1:0-1813 GCA_964472465.1 uncultured Oscillospiraceae bacterium
GACCAAAACGGCGCTGTCCACAGGGGCATCGCTTTTGCCGGCCAAAGAAACAGAGACACTACCCGCGCAGATACCCAGCATGGCCAGGTTAAAACTTTCAAACACATCCATCCAGGTGGCCCCGCCCGGGCGGAACAAATAGCTGTGAACCGTGGCGGGGAAATCCAGGCAGGTGGCCAGCAAGAAGGTGAGTACCCCCATGAAGTAGATCCACCGTACACGCTGCCGGGGCAATGCGATATAGAGCCCGCGCAGCAGAAGCCCCAGCCACAGCATGATGAAAAGGGCCGTGAGGCAGGAGAGGGTGGGCCCGGGGCGCATGATGCTGGCGGGGTTTAGCATCACCCGCCAAACGGCCAGCGCGCAATAGGGCAGGCAGGCCACCACCCCGGCCAACACACTTTTGGTGGGGGTAACGGCGGCCTGCACCATCAACTGCATGGCGGCTAAGAACATCCACACGCCATACCAGATGTACAGAATGCTCCATAAAATGTGCAAAAACGAGGCGGCCCGCACGGCCACCACCAGGTTGGTGATGCCAAAAGCCGCCCCCACAAAAGCGGTTACGGCGAACAGCCCGGCCAGGTGCCGGTTTCGCACCCGCAGCACCGAAATGCCCCGCGGGCCTATGGTGTAGCTGCCCAAAAAGGCCATGATTAAGGGCAACAGCAGAATGGCGTAACGCATCCAAACCCCACCCACTTCGGGAAAACCGGTGGTGAGGTTTGTGTAATAGGATAAATCCAGCCAGTACATGGCGCCCACCAGCACCATGACCATTAAAACCAGAATGGTGGGGTATTTACGTTTCATCACAAGGCTCCTTACCAAAACGGCCCTGCCGCCAAAATCTACCGTTTATTGTAACGCATCCCCCGGGAAAACACAAGGCAGCAAAAAAGATGGTTGACAGCGGCCGGAAGGGGGTCTATAATATAGCCTAAACTCGGGGGAAAGACGCAGGGCTTTGGCCGAGTGGAGAATAGAAAAATACGATGACGGGAAACAGGGTGCGCCCAGCAAAGGGCACAGAGAGCCGCCGGGTGGTGCGAGGCGGAGCTGGAGCTAGGTGCACGGTCCTTCCTTGAGTAGCTGCCTGAAGAATGGGGTTTCTCCCTTTGTGTAGGTGCAGCCGGGTTTACACCCCGTTACAGGTGTTCGGTATTGGCGGGTTTTTACACAAAAACCAAAGATGCCGGTGGAGGTGGCTGCGCTTTGGCGTAGCAAAAAGAGTGGTACCGCAGGTTTACGCCTGTCTCTTGCTTACAAGAGGCAGGCTTTTTTTGTATTCCAAAACAGCCTTAGCCGCAAAAAAGCATGCCGGGGCGGCCGGCCCGGCGCTTTCACTATAATCAACGCAACTACGGGCCTAGCCCGGCAGACAAGGAGGACCACTATGAGGATGACAGGCGCAGAAATATTGGCCCACGTGCTGATGGAACAACAGGTGGACACCATTTTTGGGTATCCCGGCGGGTCGGTACTGCATATTTACGATGCACTCTACCACCACAAGGACAAAATTCAACATGTGCTGACCGCCCATGAGCAGGGCGCGGCCCACGCGGCCGACGGCTATGCCCGCGTAACGGGGAAAACCGGGGTGGTGCTGGCCACCAGCGGCCCTGGGGCCACAAACCTTGTCACCGGTATTGCCACGGCCTTTATGGATTCTGTGCCCATGGTGGCCATCACCGGGAACGTGGCGTCCAGCTTGATAGGCAAAGACAGTTTCCAGGAAGTGTATACCGTGGGCATCACCATGTCCATCACCAAGCACAATTTCATGGTGCAGCGCATCGAGGACCTG
>CAYYLW010000266.1:0-1752 GCA_964472465.1 uncultured Oscillospiraceae bacterium
CTTCCATGTCATCCTCAGCTATTTCCAGTCCATCCCGGTGCCCATCCGCATCATCGACCGCGATTTCCGCGTGGTGTTCTACAACAAGGCCAGCATCGCGCTGGACCCCGAGGATGACGGTTGCTGCTACCACTGGTTTAATAGCGGCGCGCCCTGCCGCACCTGCCCCTATGACACCGAAATACAGGAACTTACGGTGCGGGAAATCACCTTGGAAAAAGAGGGGAAACGTAGCTACTGGCGGGTATACCGGAACCCATTGATGGACGAAAACGGCCAGATTGTGAGCATGTTGGAAATTTTGATTGACGAGACCAAGGTGGTGGAGCTAAAAACCGCCGCCGATAGCGCCAACATGGCCAAAAGCACCTTTATTGCCAACATGAGCCACGAGATTCGCACCCCGATGAACGCCATTTTGGGCTACTCCCAATTGCTGGAAATGGGGCAGAGCCTGCGCGCGGAGGACCGTGCCTATGTGGAGACCATCAAGCGCAGTGGCGGGCACCTGCTGGGGCTGATTAACGATATCCTAGAACTTTCCAAAATAGAGGCCGGCAAGATTCAAATCACCCCGGAACCCTTTGATTTTACCAGTCTACTGGGGGATGTGAAAAGCATGTTCCACCCGCAGATGGAGGCCAAGGGCCTGGTGTTCACGGTGCAGGCGCCCGGCATCCACCGGCATTTGGTGGGGGATGTGGGAAAACTGCGCCAAATTCTGATCAACCTGATCAGCAATGCTATGAAATTCACCGCCCAGGGGGAGATTATCCTTACGGTGAGCAGTGAGGAGAAGGACGAGGGACGCATCCGCATTTGTGCGGATGTGCGCGATACCGGAAGCGGCATTGTGCCGGAAGAGATGGACAAGGTGTTTTCCGCCTTTGAGCAGACCCAGTCTGGCCGTAAAGCGGGTGGGGGCACCGGGCTGGGCATGGCCATCAGCCGGAATTTTGCCCGCTTGATGGATGGCGACTTGGTGCTGCTGGAATCTACCCCCGGGCGTGGCACCACCTTCCGCCTTACCTTGGAACTAAACAAGAGCGCCCAGCAGCCCAAGGCCGTACAGGAAACGGGGCACTACGGCAATATTCAAGGGCTGAAAGAGCCCATGACCGTGCTGGTGGTGGATGTGGTGGACGACAACCGGGATCTGCTGCAAAAATTGCTGACCAAGCTGGGATTTACGGTGCTGTGTGCCACAGATAACCTGGCGGCCTTGGAACAGTGGCGGCAACATGCGCCCCATCTTTTGAGCACAGACCTTTCTAACGAAGGCATGGAGGGGCTGGAACTGATACGCCGGATACGGCAAGAAGAGACCGGGCGGCACACCCCCATTCTGGCGCTTACGGCCAACGCCATGCAGCAAGATAAAGACGCTGCGCTAAAGGCCGGGGCCGACCTATTCTTAACAAAGCCGCTGGTAGTGGAAACCCTGGCACGCGAAATAGAAAGACTGACGGGCGCTGAATACATTTTCGGCGCACCCCAGGAGCAAGCCTGGCAAGAGACGGAAACCGGAGACGAGCAGATGGAGGAAGCCACCCGCCAGCAGGTGCTGCAAGCGGTTTTGGAGGGGGACTTTGACACCGTGGAGGAGATTGCCCAAGGCCTTTCTGGAAGTTGCCCCCGCCTTTCCTCGCGTCTTTCTGAACTGGCTGACGATTTTGACAAAGAATCTATTGTTGCATTACTGGAAAAGCTGAAGCAATAAGCACATGCCATTTGGCGCAAAAGGGTAGGAGG
>CAYYLW010000267.1:0-1735 GCA_964472465.1 uncultured Oscillospiraceae bacterium
ATAATCTATGCAGATTCAACAGCAAGGTATAACTAGCTGATGAGTATAAAATATCGTGTCCATTCTGCACGAAAAACATAAAAAGTGGGTGGTGATGGGTGGCAGAAACGAAAGCACAAGCTTTACAGATGCTTGGCAATGGGGTTGCCCCAGCAGAGGTAGCACGGCAGCTTGGCATATCTCCTGCCACAGTACGCACATGGAAAAGCCGCATGGGCCAACCAGGCGAAACGAAACGAAACGTTTCAAGCGTTTCACAAAAAATGAAACGCAACGCCAGCAATGAAACGCTGCATAAAATGGTAGCGGCGGCAGATGATAACCCCGACCTGACGGAACAGCAAAAACGCTTTTGTTTGCTGTATGCACAGAGACCCAATGCAACACGGGCCTATCGGCTGGCATTCGATGGATGCGCATACAGCACAGCAAATGCGGAGGGGCCAAGGCTTCTAGTAAACCCCTGTATCAGGGAAGAAGTGGCGCGCCAGAAGAAAATAGTGATGCAGCAGTTGATGGCAGACCCCGCCGACCTTTTCAAACTTTACTGGGATATCGCTTTTGCCGACCTTTCCGATTTTGTAGAGTGGGGCCGGGCCGAGGTTCCGGTGATGGGGGCATTTGGCCCCATTGAGGTGAAGAACCCTGATGACCCGGATGGTGAAAAGCAGCCGCTCACAAAAGAGATAAACGAGGTGCGCTTTTTGGAGAGCACCGAAGTGGACGGAACCCTGCTCTGCGAGGTGAAGCAGGGTAAAGACGGTGCCAGTGTGAAATTATCTGACCGCATGGCCGCTATGCGCTGGCTATCTGATTATTTTGAGCAAAACCCCGCAGACCGGCACCGCAGGGAATACGATAGGCGGCGGCTGGCGCTGGAAGAGGCTAAGGCCGAAAGGCAAGACAATGCCAATATGGAGGATGTTACCCCACTTTCGGAGATGCTAAATGATGAAACTGACACAGACGATTCCATGGCAGCCGTTCAGCCAGAAGCATAAGCGGTACATAAAGTCGGCCCTCAAACACCGCATGTGCTGTGCAGAGGGTGCTATCCGCAGCGGCAAGACCATTGACCATTGCATCATTGCCTGCATGTACCTGGAAATATGCCCAGACAAGATACACCTTGCCAGCGGCTCCTCCAGCGCCAACGCCAAGCTAAACATTGGGGATTGTAACGGCTTCGGATTAGAATACCTGTTCCGGGGCCGCTGCCGATGGGGAAAGTATAAGGACAATGACGCGCTCTACCTCAACACACAAACCGGGCAGAAGGTGGTTATCTTCGCCGGGGGCGGCAAGGCCAACAGCTACCAAAAGATACTGGGCAACAGCTATGGTCTTTGGATTGCCACCGAGATTATAGAGCATTATGACAGTGACGACAGCCGCAAAAGCTTCATTAAAAATGCTTTCGGGCGCCAGACGGCGGCATCATGGGCCTTTACCCTGTGGGATTTGAACCCCGGCAACCCAAACCATCCCATCTACAAAGAGTACATAGATGCATACAAAGAGGGTTTTGAGGGCGGGTACTTGTACGAGCATTTCACCATGGCCGACAATTTGAGCATCAGCCCGGAGAAGATGAAAGCCATATTGAGCCAGTATAAGCCGGGCACCGTTTGGCACCGCCGTGATGTGGAGGGCAAACGTACCGTGGCCGAGGGGCTTATATACCGCCAGTTTGCGGAGAACAAGGCCCAATATGTCAAAATGCTGAATAAAGACC
>CAYYLW010000268.1:0-1719 GCA_964472465.1 uncultured Oscillospiraceae bacterium
ATGGGGTAGGTTCACAGACAAGCACATCCCCCTGGGGCTGATGGGCGCGGGGGTGCTGCTGGCCGGGCTGTGGCTGGCCGCCAAAGAGCCATTGGCTGGGCCGCAAACGCTTGTCCTGCTGGCCTTTGGGGCCGTTGTGCAGGGGGTGTTGTGCGCGGGGGCCGCCGTGCTGGGCAACCAGGTGTGGAAGCAGGAGGCTCAAGGTTCTACACCCAGCAATGCAGAATAGTAAAGCGCTGTGTAGAGCTAAACAAAAGTGGGGCCCCGGCCCCACTTTTTTATTGTATGCGGGTGTGCTATACTAAAAAGCAAGCATTTTGGGGCAGGCACGGGGCGGCCACAATTGGCACGGGCCAGCCACAATTGGCATGGGCCAGCCTGTGTAAGGCAGGCGGCACAAAGCAACATAGAAGGTGTGTGAAGAGAAATGCAGCAGAGATACTCGGTGCAGAAACTAACCATAGCGGCCCTTTTGATTGCCATAGGGATTGTCATCCCCATGTTTTCCCCACTTAAAATCATATTGGAGCCGGCTTCCTTTACGCTGGCCAGCCATGTGCCCATTTTCATCTCCATGTTTATCTCCCCAGTGGTGGCCTTGGCCGTAACAGCGGGAACCACCTTGGGGTTTTTCCTGGGCGGGTTTCCTCTGGTGGTGGTGCTACGGGCGGCTTCGCAGGTGGTGTTTGCGGTGCTGGGGGCCCTATATCTCAAAAAGAACCCAAAGATCTTGGCATCGTTTGCACAAACCCTGTCTTTTTCTCTCCTCATCGGCCTTATCCACGCGGCCTGTGAGGTGGCGGTGGTGAGCGCCTTCTATGCGGCAGGTGGCATGGGCGGGCTATACTATGAAAAAGGCTTCTTGCTCTCTGTGATGGGGTTGGTGGGTGTAGGCACGGTGGTGCACAGCATGGTGGATTTTGCCCTGGCGGTGCTGCTGTTACGGGTTTTGGCGCGGCAAAGAAACCTGCAAGGCCTGTTTGTAACAGGGCGGGTGGCGGCGGAATAAACGCCCCTTATGTGTCCGCACAGAAAAATAAAAAACACAACCAGAAACACCGCGGGGTGCGTCTGGTTGTGTTTTTTGCGTAAGGGTGCGGGCTGGTTCACCATTTATGCGGAAGCTGGTTTTACCACTCAATTGCCTCGGCGGGTAAGGGAGTTTCGTTTGTTTTGATGGAGGAAATCTGCCCGTTTTTCACCTTGATTACCCGCTGTGCCATCTGGGTGATAACGCTGTTGTGGGTGATAAGGATGACCGTCATGCCGGTGCGCTGGCAGGTGTCTTGCAGCAGTTTTAAAATTTGTTTGCCGGTGTTGTCATCCAAAGCACCGGTGGGTTCATCGCACAATAGCAATTTTGGGTTTTTGGCCAAGGCGCGGGCAATGGCCACGCGCTGCTGCTCGCCACCGGAAAGCTGGGCGGGAAAATTGTCATTCCGGTGGGAGAGGCCCACATCGCGCAGCACTTCTTCAGCGTCCAGCGGGTCGCGGCTAATCTCCGAGGCCAGTTCCACATTCTCCCGTGCGGTGAGGTTTTGCACCAGGTTGTAAAACTGGAACACAAAGCCCACGTCAAAGCGACGGTAAGACGTGAGCTGGCGGGCGGAAAACCCGGCGATATTTTCGCCGTCCACCAGCACATCGCCGTGGCTGGGGCTATCCATGCCGCCCAGGATATTTAAAATGGTGGTTTTGCCCGCCCCGGAAGGGCCCACG
>CAYYLW010000269.1:0-1668 GCA_964472465.1 uncultured Oscillospiraceae bacterium
CGCGAGGGCTCATTGATGATGCGGCGCAGGCGCAGGTCGTCCTGCGGGGAGGAGACAAGGCTCATGTAAGCGTGGATATCCTTGATTTCCTTGCGGTCATTAAAACGCAGGCCCCCCACAATTTTGTGCGGGATGCCCGCCCGCGTGAAATAGTTTTCCACCGGGCTGCTCTGCGCGTTCATGCGGTACAGCACCGCATGGTCGCTCAGCTTGGCGCCAGCTTCCACGTTCTTTTCTATCACGGCGGCAATGTAGGCGGCTTCATCGGCCTCATTTTCCGCCAAGTAATGCTGCACCTTTTCCCCCTGCCCGGCGTCCGTCCACAGGGTTTTGCCCTTCCGCCCCTGGTTGTTGCGGATAACACAGTTGGCCGCATCCAATATATTGCTGGTGGAGCGGTAGTTTTGCTCCAAACGGACCACCTCGGCCCCGGGGAAATTCTGCTCAAAGCTGAGGATATTCTCGATGGTGGCCCCCCGGAAACGGTAGATGCTCTGGTCATCGTCGCCCACCACGCACACATTTTGCCCCGGCCCACACAGCAGGCGCACCAACAAAAACTGGGCCACACTGGTATCTTGGTATTCGTCCACCAAAATGTAACGGAAACGGTTTAGATAATAGTCCCGCACCTCTTTGTGTTCTTGCAACAGGCGCACGGTAAAATAAATCAAGTCGTCAAAATCCATGGCGCCGGACTTGAAGCAACGTTTGGCGTAGGCGGCATACACCTGGGCCACCAGTTGGGAGCGTGTGTCCTTCGCCGAGGCCGCCGCTTCTGCGGGGGCTTCCATCTTGTCTTTTAGCCGCCCAATGGCCGAGGCTGCCGCCCGCACCGCCAGGAACTTATCATCAATATTCAGTTCTTTGTAGATTTCTTTCAGCACCCGCTGCTGGTCGTCAGAATCGTAGATGGTAAAGCTTTTGGGAATGCCCAAATTCTCGGCATGTTGGCGCAAAATGCGCACGCATGCCGAGTGAAAGGTGCTGGCGTTCACTTCCCCGCCCACCTCTTCACCTAAGCGGGAAGAAAGCCGGTGTTTCAGCTCCCCGGCGGCTTTGTTTGTGAAGGTGATGGCCAGAATATTCCAGGGCGCTATGGGGTTTACCGCCAGCAAACGGGCCAGTGCGGGGGATGGCGCCGCACCACTGTGCAGGCACTCTTCCAGTTCCGCCAGCAAGTCCGGGGTAACGGGGCCGGCCACCTGCTGCGCCTGATAGGCCCCGCCGTATAAAATCAAGTTGGCAATGCGGTTTACCAGCACGGTGGTTTTGCCGCTGCCGGCCCCGGCCAAAATAAGCAAAGGCCCCTCGGTGGCAAACACGGCACGGCGCTGTACCTCGTTCAGCGCCGAAAAACGGCCTTCCAAATATTGCCTGCGCAGGCCGATAAACTGTGATTCAATCTCTTCCATTCCGTCTCCTACATCCGTATCGTGTGAAGTATTTTCATGCGCTATTTTATGTATACTGTATTAGTATACCATACTTGCCGTGGTGAAAAAAGGGAAAAATGCGTTTCTGCAAAAAGGGGTACAAAACCACCCCGCAACTGCGCACCACAAGACGCCAAAACCCCCACAGGCATCTGCCGCCTGTGGGGGAAATATCTAGCAGAAAGATTTATTTGAAGATGTTTATGAGAATACCGGCCGCCACGGCACTGCC
>CAYYLW010000270.1:0-1648 GCA_964472465.1 uncultured Oscillospiraceae bacterium
TGCCAAAAATTGTGCATGTGGTGGTGTGATGTGTGCTATGGCTGAACTCGATGGTTACCGCAGGAGCGATCTGGTCAAACTGGATGTGTTGCTAAACGGCGACGTGGTGGACGCGCTGAGCTTCAGTGTGCACACCGAGTCGGCCTATCCCCGCGCGCGACGCATCGCCGAAAAGCTCAAGGAACACATCCCCCGCCAGATGTTTGAGGTGCCGGTGCAGGTGGCCATCGGCGGGAAGATCATCGCCCGCGAGACGGTCAAGGCCATGCGCAAGGACGTTTTGGCCAAGTGCTACGGCGGCGACATCACCCGCAAGAAAAAGCTGCTGGAAAAGCAGAAGGAAGGCAAGAAGAAGATGCGGCAGATTGGCAGCGTGCAGGTGCCCAGCGAGGCCTTCACCGCCGTATTGAAATTGGACGAATAGCCCCCTTGTGGGCCCCGTATACGGGCCCTGCTGCCCCAAAACCAGTGCCAACAACATGCCGCCCCTGTGCCTTTTTGCAGGGGCGGCTGTTTCATTGGCGAAAAATGCTTGACTATACAGCCAGACTGTATATAATGGAACTATACAGTCTGGCTGTATAAAGGAGGCCAAACGTGAACCGGGAGAAATACTTGCCCTTGACAGAGACCACCTATTATATTCTGCTGGCGCTGGTGCAGCCGGGGCACGGCTACCATGTGATGCAAAAAGTGGAGGAACTGAGCGGCGGCACGGTGCGTATAGCGGCGGGCACCATGTATGGTGCGCTGGATACCCTGCTGAAAAACGGCTGGATACAGGCCCTGCCCAGCGCAGACCCGCGCCGCAAGCTGTATGTGCTTAGCCCGCTGGGCAGCCATGTGTTGCAGCAGGATGCCCAGCGCATGCGGCATATGGTGGCGCTGGCTGGGCTGGCGGGCCAATAGGGAAGGGGGAAGAAAGATGACAAAACTGCACCTGTTCTTTGGCAATGTGGAAAAAGAAGAGCGGTGGATTGATGCGGTGCAACAAAAGGGGTATAGGCTGGTTAGGGCCGACCCGAGTTTTGGCCGGTACCATTTTGAAAGATGCCAGGTTCCCCCGCCAGACGTGCGGCTGGACTACCGGGCGTTTGAAAACAAGGCGGCGTTTTTAGACTATGTCACCCTGTTTGCAGATAGCGGCTGGCGGCACCTGGGGGGCAGCTACCAAAGCGGGCTACAAGTGTTTGCAAAAGCCAGCCCCGATGCGGAGACCGAGATTTTTTCCGATGGGGCCTCCAAAGCGGAGATGTATAGCCGTATGGGCGGGCATCTGTTGACTATGTCGGTGATTCTGTTTCCCATTTGGGTTGTGATATGCACCACCGGCATGCTGGATATTTCCCGTATGCTCAACCCAAAAGCCCAATATTTTACGCCCGGCCTGTGGGAGGAACAGGGCTTCACCTTTTGGCGGCAGTTCTTGTTTGAAACGCCCTTTGCACTGGGCCGCGCCTATGGGGGGCTGTTGTTGCTGGTGCTTATGCTGGTGCCGCTGGTGGCAAGCGGCTGGGCCTATTGGAAGTATCACCGGGCCAAAGCGGCGGCCACACCCGCCAAAGAATAAAACACGCCGCCCTGTTTTTTTCTTGAACTGCACCCCAAAAGTTAGACAGTATGATAAACTGTTTAAAGGAAGGGGTGC
>CAYYLW010000271.1:0-1611 GCA_964472465.1 uncultured Oscillospiraceae bacterium
CACCAGGTGCAGGCTGCTGGTCTCCAGCGGGAAGCGGGTGCGCTCGCCCACAAAACGGGTGCCATTCACGCCGTAGTCAAAGCATAAAGCCTGCAATTCGCACTCGGTATTCCGCAGGCAGGAAAGGCAGTTTTGGTCATGGTTCGAAAGCAGCAGTTCTAGGTTGGTGCGGCGGGCTTCCAACACGCGGGGGGTGCTGGTCAGCACCTCCATGCCCTCGCTCACCGGGTACACGCAACTGGTTACCAGGGTTTTGGCGCCCTTTACCTCCACCACGCACATCCGGCAGGCGGCAATGGCGTTCATCTCCCGCATCCAGCACAGGGTGGGAACGCGGTAGCCCGCGGCATGGCAGGCCTCTAGTACGGTGCTGTCCTTATCCGCCAGAAAATCGCGCCCGTTGATTTTGATATTCACTTTCTCCATAGGTTTGTTTCCCCCCCCTTAGCCCTTCGCCACGGCGCCAAACCGGCATTTATCCATGCAGGCGCCACATTTGATGCATTTGTTTTGGTCGATGCTGTGGGGTTGCTTCACGCTGCCCGTGATGGCCCCCACCGGGCACACCCGGCTACACGCGGTACACCCGGTGCATTTATCGGCCAAAATAGAGTAGGCCAGCAGGGCCTTGCACACCCCCGCGGGGCAACGCTTATGGTCCACATGCTCTAGGTATTCCTCGCGGAAATAACGCAGGGTAGAAAGCACCGGGTTCGGGGCGGTTTGCCCCAGGCCACACAGGCTATTGTCTTTAATAAAAGCCGCCAGTTCCTCAATTTTGTCCAAATCCTCCCGGGTGGCCCGGCCCTCGGTCACCTTGGTCAGCATCTCGTATAGGCGCTTGGTGCCCATGCGGCAGGGGGTACATTTGCCGCAACTTTCGTCCACCGTAAATTCCAGGAAAAACCGCGCGATATCCACCATGCAGGTGGTGTCGTCCATCACAATTAGCCCGCCGGAACCCATCATGCTGCCAATGGCCAGCAGGTTGTCATAATCGATGGGGGTATCCAGGTGCTGCGCGGGGATGCACCCGCCCGAAGGCCCGCCCGTTTGGGCCGCCTTAAAGCTGTGCCCGCCGGGAATGCCCCCGCCAATCTCCTCTACAATCTCCCGCAGGGTGGTGCCCATGGGCACCTCTACCAGGCCCGTGTTCTTGATTTTGCCCCCCAGGGCAAACACCTTGGTACCCTTGCTTTTTTCGGTGCCGATAGAGCTAAACCACGCCGCCCCTTCCAGAATGATGCGGGGCACGTTGGCATAGGTTTCCACGTTGTTTAGCACGGTGGGGCATTGGAACAGGCCCTTTACCGCCGGGAAGGGCGGGCGGGAGCGGGGCTCGCCGCGGTTGCCCTCGATGCTGGTCATCAGGGCGGTCTCTTCGCCGCACACAAAGGCCCCCGCACCCAGTTTGATGTCCAAATCAAAATCAAAGCCGGAATCGAAGATATTCTTGCCCAGCAGGCCGTATTCCCGCGCCTGCCCAATGGCAATTTCCAGGCGTTTCACCGCGATGGGATATTCGGCACGCACATACACATAGCCCTGGCTGGCCCCTATGGCATAGCCCGCAATGGCCATGGCCTCTATCAACACATGGGGGTCGCCCTC
>CAYYLW010000272.1:0-1592 GCA_964472465.1 uncultured Oscillospiraceae bacterium
ATCCGTTCCAACACCTCTGGTGGCATGTCATACTTTTCTGCCATCAGTGCTTCTGCCGCCTCTTCATATTTACCGGAAACAAGCAGCATATAGTAATAGTCTGTCTTTTTCGCCTGGTTGTTTTCCACCAGTTTGGTGGCGTAGTACAGGTAAAGCTGCTGCCAGCCCTCGTGCTGGGCGCTGGAAATAAGGCTTTCGGCGTTGCCGCGCAGGCTGATATCCAGCTTTGAGTTGATAAACAGAATCACATCTTGCACAGGCAGGCCTTTCACCGCCCACAAAAACAGCGAGAGCAGGGCATAATCCACATCTGCCGTCTGATACCCTAGGCCCCTGGCCGCTATTTCAAAGGCCTTTTCCCGCTCGCCCATGCGGTAGTAAGTACGGGCGGCTTGTTGGCACAGCACATGCACCGTTACAGCATACTCCTTTTGCATCTCGTTCCCATTTACCAAGGCATCTGCCCTATCCAGCAAAGTGGGCAATTCTTTTAGCAGATTTTGGTTGCTGCCACTGCCCAGGCGCGTCTCGTAAATGGCGTCTAAAAGCAGGGTAGCCGGGCGCTTGGCATGCACTTTTCGCATGGCGGGCAACAAAACTTTTTTTGCCTGCACACGGCTGCTGATTTGCCGGAAATCCTCCATCAGCTTCATTCCCTGGAACACCACAACGGGGGCCAAATCCGGCAAGTTGCGCATCCCCTCTCCCATCAAGCGGGGGTGCTCAATTATCCATTCCAAATACTCACATGCCACAAGAGGGTCTGCCACACAGTACTCACGCACCAGGTAAATGGCCGTCAGCATTTTTTGAATATCGTCATCTTCTAACCGTTCAAACTCTTTTACCAGAAGTTCGACATTCCGTTTTGTTTTTTTCCTACTCAATTCTATGCCATATCCATCGTGCAACATCTCTAAGTCTTCAATGTGCAATGCTTTGCCGGAATTTGGCAAAGGGGCAGGTATCTCGTGTACGGTACCTTGATAGACTCCTTCTTCGGGGAAGGCAGAACGTTTCAATACACGCTGAGAAATAGAGCCTCCCATATCCATGCCATAGTCTGGGTCGATATTGCGTACAAAGAAATCACAGGCATAGTAGTCCCTTGGCAAAAAAACATTTTCAATAAATTGGGCAAAATCTTGGCCCAGGGGCGGGTCAAACCATTCGTCGCAGTCCATAATCAGCACGGCATCGCCATGGCTTTTATTTATACCATAGTTTCGGGCGGCGGCAAAATCATTGATCCACTCAAAATACTCCACCTGAGCGCCATGCGCCTGGGCCACCTCCACGGTACTGTCGGTGCTGCCGGTGTCCACCACAATCAGTTCATCTGCTATGCTCTTCACGCTGTCGATGCTACGGCCCAGCTTCTTTTCCTCGTTCTTGGCTATCCACACCACAGAAATCATGGGGAAAACCTCCCTGCTCTATTTTTCGTGCGCGTCCGCTTGTTTGTTTCTTTGCTTCTGCCCCCTATTATACGGCCCAGGGCCACTCTTTGCAAGGAAGGCCCCCCACTTTCGCGGGGGGCCTTGGGGGCTGTTTGGGTTTGTTATTTCAAAAGTTGCAGCACCTGCTGCGGC
>CAYYLW010000273.1:0-1570 GCA_964472465.1 uncultured Oscillospiraceae bacterium
CAAAACCCGGAAACCGTGCAGATGATGGCGGAAATTATCTTGAGTTTTCTGGCGGGGCTTTGGCTTTACAACAAAGGCAAGGACATTGTGGCATTTATTTCAAAGGGTTTGATTCCCGCGTTCCAGGGGCTTGCAAAAGTCTTTTCGACAGGCTCTATACAAAGCATGGCGATTGCGGCTGGAATTGGTGCGCTGCTATTGGCCGTTGTGGAGATAGCAAAACACTGGGAGATTATGAACTGGGCAGAACGTGTGATTGCCGTGCTGGGTGCACTGGCCATTGCGGCGGGAACCGTGGCCATAGCCGTGGGGGGGATTCAAAGCCCGCTGGGAGCTATGCTGGCCGGAGGGGCCATTGTGGGTGGTGTAGCCATGGTGGCCGGGGCCATAAACAGCGCGAAATACCGCGCGAACCTGCCACACCTTGCAAAAGGTGCCGTGATACCGCCAAATGCCCCCTTTGCCGCGGTTCTGGGGGACCAGAAGCGCGGCACAAACATAGAGGCCCCACTTGAAACCATCAAGCAGGGCCTGGCAGAGGTGCTGGCGGGTATGGAATTGCCGAGAGGAAGCGGCGGTGGGCAGCCGGTGATACTAGAAATAGACGGACGGGAGCTGGCTAGAATTATGCTGCCCTACAACAGGCAGGAAGAAAAACGGGTGGGGACAAGGATGGTGCAGACATAACTATTTTGATTGCCAGCGGCGGCCACAGTCTCGGCAGAGCAGCTCCAGATGCTTCTTCTTCTTGGTTCCGGTGAATAGCAGGGAGGCGCCGCCCGTCATGGCACCCAGAGCGACCTTTCCGGCGGAGGTTTTTTCTTTTTTTGTATGGTTAAAGACAGTGAATGGCTTTAGCGGATTCAGATTGAGAGAGGTTTGCCCCTTCATATTTACATCATTGCGGATAACCTCAATATTGCTGCCCTTGCAGTGAGGGCAATGCATCCCGCCGAAGCTGGGTTTTGTAGACGCGGGCGTGTTGACCACGACCACAGAGGGGGCGGCTTGCGGAGATTCTGCCTTGTTACTACCCGCCACGGGAGGCTGAAAATTGCGCGACCAAAAGCCCTTGTATTCGTTCGGAAGTTCCTCCCCGCAGTTGGCGAGAATTCGGCCAAGCTGGCCATGGATGAGCTTTTCATCATAGGCGATGTTGCGTTTTTTCAAGTCGCCAACGGTAGCTACCGCCTCTGCGGCCAGCTCGGAGAGGTCGCTGCGGGTGGTGTCTCGCGAAGTTTCCTCCAGCGCGTTCAATTTTGCAAAAGCAGCTTTGCGGTGGGCCTTCACAATGGGTAGGCAGGTTTCGCAGTAGGTACCCGACCCACCATGTTTCTGCTTGCACCAATCACATTTCGCCATAATAGACCCTCCTTTTTCAAGAAACATACCACAGAGGAACGAAAAAGACAAGACAAAACCCCGCGCTGGTTGGCGCGGGGATGCTGCTATTTGCCGACGACCTGCTCCAGTGCAAAAATGCGGTGGGTGTTGTTCTCCACCTTGGCGTCCAGCTGCTGAATGGTGGTGGCGTTGCGCACCGTGTCCAGGTGGGCGTCGTACAGAGCGC
>CAYYLW010000274.1:0-1551 GCA_964472465.1 uncultured Oscillospiraceae bacterium
CCCTTTCGCAACTGGGCGGCACCAAGTTCACGGCTCGCCTGGCAAAAGTTGGCTTCATTGTGGGCATCGTCATCCCGGCCGTGGTGCTGTTTGTGCTGGGCATTGCCTACATTGCGGGCGGTAACCCCCTGCAAATCAAATTCGAGGCCGCGGCCTTCATTCCAGATTTCAGCAAGATTTCCACCTTGGTGGTATTTGTGTCCTTCATCCTGGCCTACATGGGCGTTGAGGCTTCGGCCAGCCATATCAACGAGCTGGAAAAACCCAACCGCAACTACCCCCTGGCCATGGTGATGCTGGTTGTGCTGGCCATTGTGCTAAACACCATTGGTGGCGCCACCGTGGCAGCCGTTATCCCCCAGCAGGAACTCAGCCTTTCCTCCGGCGTTGTACAAACCTTCCAAAGCCTGATTACCCACTTTAGCAAAGATTTTGGCTGGGCCGTGAAGGTGATTGCCGGCATGTTGGCCCTGGGTGTTATTGCCGAGGTGGCGTCCTGGGTGGTGGGCCCCTCCCGCGGTATGTTTGCGGCGGCGCAGAAAGGCCTGCTTCCCCCTATGTTCGCCAAAACCAACAAGAAAAATGTGCCGGTGCAACTGGTGATGGTGCAGGGCATTGTGGTTACCATCTGGGCGGCGGTGCTCACCCTGGGCGGCGGCGGCAACAACCTCTCCTTCCTGGTGGCGATGTCCCTCACCGTGGTCATCTACATCGTGGGTTACCTGCTGATGTTCATTTCGTATCTACGGCTGGTGAAGCGCACCGATTTGCAGCGGGGTTACCATGTACCCGGTGGCAAGGTGGGCAAGTACATCTTCGCGCTGGCGGGGCTGGTGGTTTCTCTGGTGGCTTTGGGCATTAGCTTTGTACCCCCCTCCACCATCAAAGCCAGCCAGAATGTTACCTATTTGGCCATCTTGGGTGTCAGCTTCGTCATTACGCTGGTGCTGCCCATCATTCTGTATGAGGCCTATGGCAAAAAACATTCCGACCCGAACTACCAGCATACCCACCTGAAACACCACGAGCAAAATAAGTTTTCTCCCCTGTTTGCACGCGGCGAGCATGCCATTGCCGAGCCGCGCACAAAACAGCCCGATGCGGCCAGCCAGCCCAGCACGAACACCACGGCAGGCAAACCCGGCGGTGGCACACCCGGGGCCTAAAGCGCTTGGAACCCGGCGAAGAAAGGCACGATTCGCAACATAGGCGGCGGGCCGAAGTGCCCGCCAGCCTAAAGAAAAAGGAGTGTGGCAGATATGTTGTTTGGAAAACACAACCAAAGTGAAGAAGCAAGCTATTTAGAGCCCATTTTTGGCACCAAGGCCGAGGATGTAGGCATTCCGAAATACAAGATGAACAAGACTTCGCTGGAGCCCCGCCTGGCCTACCGCCTGGTGAAGGACGAACTGCTGGACGAAGGCGTGGCCCGCCAAAACCTGGCCACCTTCTGCCAGACCTATATGGAAGATGAAGTGACCAAGCTGATGGGGGAGACTCTGGAGAAAAACGCCATAGACAAAAGTGAGTACCCCCGTACGGCTGAGCTGG